>JADLDL010000132.1 GCA_020846655.1 Saprospiraceae bacterium
AAATACTGGTTTGTCTGGCCAAATTACGGTAGATGCGGCCTGGCGCCCAAGGCTTTACCTTGTTCAGCCGGTGTATTACAAACAACTCATTTCGGCCTACGAAGGTACAGTAGTCGATTCGGCAGATCTTGCTCCGGATGGCTCCTTCGCTTTCGGAGATCTTTCCCGGGTTCGGGAAAAAGGCATTTACCTGCTGGTGGTTCAGCCCAGGGATAGCCGTTTTCCTACCGCATTGGTCGATTCCCTGCCGGCGGAAAACTACATCTGCCTGGTTTTATCCCCCGGAAGCCACACCCGCCTGAGGGGCGAGGCCCGGGCACTCGCCCGCTCCTACCAATTGTTGGAAGGCCACGAAGAGAGCCGGCTGCTGGCGCAATTGCGGGACCTGCGGGCGCCGCTGTACCGGGAGGCGGAGGCTACGGATCAGGATTCGGAACCTACGCACAGCGAAGACTTGCCAGAGCGTTCGGTTGCTCAACAGACTGTTGACCGCGCATTGGAATCCTTTTTGGATACCACGCGGGCCGTTTGGCCGGCATTTGCTGCCTTGCGGCTTCGGGCGCCGCAAAACGAATTTCGGGACCGGCCCGAGTTTTTTCTCCGGGTACGGGACCGCCTGCGCCAGTTGGCGCCGGGCCATGCCTGGGTCGATCAGTTGGATTTTTTCCTGCAACCATCCCGACTGCCGTTGTTGGCCGGCGAAAAACTGCCGGATTTCGCATTGCCAACTACAAAAGGAGATACCCTGCGGCTGAGTCAGTTGCGGGCAGATTTGTTGCTGGTGGATTTTTGGGCGTCCTGGTGTGCGCCATGTCGGCGCGCGAATCGCGAAACGATCCGGCCTTTGTACGAGCGCTACCACGAACGTGGGTTCGAGGTGCTCGGGGTATCGATCGACCGGAGCCGGGCGGCCTGGCTGGCGGGTATTGAAAAAGACAGCGCCAGCTGGCCCCAGGTATCCGATCTGTTGGGCGATGCGTCGCCGGTCCGGCAGTCGCTCCGGTTTGAATTTATACCCAATAATTATTTGCTCGATCGGGAAGGGCGTTTGCTGGCCCGAAACCTGCATGGGGAAGAATTGCGGATTTTTGTAGAAAACCATTTTGCCCGCTGATCGCCTGCCCTGCCTGTTGGCAGCCGGAAAACCGGTTCACCATTTTCATCTTTACATCGCTTATGCGCGCCTGGTTTTGTTTGTTTGTCATTTTGAGGATCCTCCAACCGGAACTACTGCCCGGCCAAAACCTGGACATCCGTTGGTTGGACCGGGTTAATTCGCCTGCCAACCCGCGCTGGGACAAAGCTTGGCAAGGGGTGTCCAACAGCATGGCGCCGGTGAGCCTTGTCACGCCGCTGGCGCTGTTTACCGTTGGAAAAATTCAACACGATCCGGCGCTGTTATCCAGGTCTTATGAGGCGGGCGCCTCTTTTTTGTTGAGCACTACCCTCACCATGGCCTTGAAAGTGAGCATCCGTCGACCACGGCCCTTTGTTACGTATCCGGATCGGATCACCCGCAAGGGACACGGGGGGAGTTTTTCATTTCCGTCCGGACACACGGCTGCTGCTTTTTCTACGGCCACCTCGCTTAGTTTGGCTTATCCGAAGTGGTATGTGATTGCGCCCTCCTACTTGTATGCGGGCGCCGTAGCCTGGTCGCGGATGTACCTGGGCGTGCATTACCCCAGCGATTTGCTGGGGGGCATTCTGGTGGGCGTGGGCAGTTCTCTCCTGGCTTTTCAGGTTGGGAAATGGATTCGCCGGTAAAAGATTGCTCTTGAATCCTGTTTATCTTGCGCGGCGTTCGGCGGAAAGCCATCGGGTGTTAACAGGGGCTTTGTCCGTTTTGGGCAATTCCGGGAAGCGCCGGGCGTTGTATTTTCGTTTGTTAAGAATTCCGCTCATTTTGCGGGCGGAAAACTGCATATATGAGGAAATTTTTGTTTGCCCTGCTGTTGCTGGCAGGTTTGGAGGTGTCGGCGCAGGACCCTATTTTTTCACAATTTTATGCTGCGCCCTTACAGATCAACCCTGCATTTGCGGGCAGCGGCTACGCACCCAGGGTTGGTGCCGCATACCGTAATCAATGGACGGGGTTCAACAACGCGTACCGCACCTACGCTATTTTTTACGACCAGAACCTGGATCGGCTCAACAGCGGTATAGGGTTTAATTTGGAAAGCGATGATGCCGGAAATGGGATCGTCAAAACGATGCGGTTTTCTGCCTTGTATGCGTACCGGTTGAAGATCAACGATAATCTGGCCGTGAAAATCGGGGTGGAAGGCGGTCTCCAACAACGAACCATCGACTGGGACCAGTTGGTTTTTCCCGATCAGGTTGACCCCCTCGACGGGCCGGTGATCACCACCGGGGAACAGCGTCCGGATCAGTTGAACAAAACGGTGTTGGATATTTCTTCGGGTTTGGTGTTGCTCAGCGACCGATTTGTGCTGGGCGGCGCTATCAAACACCTCAATGCCCCGAATGAAGGTATTTTGCTGGTCAACGACAACTTATCGCGCGGGTTGCCGCTGCGGTATACCTTGCATGGCGGTACGGAGATCGTTGTTAAAGAAGGCAATAAACTACACCCCGCCTCGTTTATTTCACCGAATTTCCTGTTTTTGGCACAAGGCCCTTATAAACAACTGAATATAGGCGCCTACCTCGCGGCAGGTCCGGTTTTTGGAGGACTTTGGTATCGAACCACCTTTCGGAACACCGATGCCGGCATACTGCTGCTGGGTTTCCGGCAGGATATGTTCAAAATCGGGATTAGTTATGACCTCACCTTATCCGGCTTGGCGGGCCGCGCCGGTGGCACCTACGAGTTGACCGTGGGTATATTTTTTGACAAAGGCCGTAAAAAGTCTTTTGATTTGAACGATTGCACCCGCATGTTTCATTGACCCTGAATACCTGCGCTGCCAGCGACGAGTGGACGAAAAAATACCCCATTCGTTAAATTTGGCAAGTGCCCGATTGTGAAATGTTTTATTTGCCTACATTTGCTGCTCATTTTTCAAAACCTGCTATTTAATACAATGAAAAAAACACTCATTCACGGGTTATGCCTGCTCCTGCTGGGTTTGATGGTGGCGAGCTGCGGTCGGAAGACCGAACGTTCGTCGACTACGAACTGGAAGTACAACGACCAAAAGTGGGGCGGCTTTGAAAAAACCGACTATGAAGGTCAAACAACGGGCCCTAACCTCGTACTTGTCGAGGGTGGTACGTTTACGATGGGTCTTACCGACCAGGATGTCACATACGAATGGAACAACGTAGCCCGCCGGGTTACGGTTTCTTCCTTCTATATGGACGAAACGGAGGTGGCCAATATCGACTATCGCGAATATCTGTACTGGGTATTGAATACCTGGGGAGCTACGTATCCCGAGGTATGGAAGCGCGCCCTTCCCGACACGCTGGTCTGGCGGGAAGAGTTGGCCTACAACGAACCGCTGGTGGAAACCTACTTCCGCCACCCGGCCTATGACGATTATCCCGTGGTTGGGGTGAATTGGAACCAGGCCAACGAATACTGCAAATGGCGTACGGACCGGGTGAACGAGATGATTCTCATCGAGCGCGGCATCCTGGAAAACACGCCGGACCAGAAAAACGAAAACAACTTCAATACCGATGCCTACCTGGTAGGTCAGTATGAAGGTTCAGTGCGCAAAAACCTGCCCGACCTCCGTACCGGTGGCGAACGCCACGTACGGCTGGAAGACGGCGTCCTGTTGCCGGCATACCGCCTGCCAACGGAAGCCGAATGGGAATATGCTTCGCTCTCGTTATTGGGCAACCAAGCCACGAGCAAAGACGAACTGATCACCGACCGCCGGATCTATCCTTGGGACGGCAACACGGTCCGCTACCAAAAACGCAACAAGTATCAGGGCAAAATGCTCGCCAACTTCAAGCGTAGCGGTGGTGACTATGGTGGTATGGCGGGTGCTTTGAACGATAAAGCCTTTACCCCTTCGCCGGTGCGGTCCAACTGGCCCAACGACTACGGCCTGTACAACATGGCCGGTAACGTCAACGAATGGACGGCTGACTTGTATCGTCCGCTGACGTCCACTGACCTCGTCGACGTAGAAAACATGGAACTTAACCCCTTCCGGGGTAACGTGTTCATGACCAAAGTGCTGGACCCGGAAACCGGCTCGCCGGTGCCAAAGGATAGCCTTGGCCGCCTGATCCAGGCAGTAGCCGATACGACATCGACAGCCCTGCGCGACAACTACAAGCGCCCGGAAGTGTACAACTACCTCGACGGCGACCGGGAATCAGAAGCCGAATACCGCTACGGTATCAGCACCCTGATCAGCGACAAAGCCCGCGTCATCAAAGGTGGCTCCTGGGCTGACCGCGCCTGGTGGCTCTCGCCCGGCGCCCGCCGCTTCCTGGAAGAAGATAAAGCCAGCAAAACGGTAGGTTTCCGTTGCGTCATCACACGTACCGGTTCGCCAACCGGCAACGATGAACCAGCCGGCAACCAATTTAAAGTGAAGAAAAAATCGGTGAAGCGTCGTTATAAATAAATAACGCCGCAACCACACCCGGTGAAATAAAAACGGGAGGGCTTCAAAGTCCTCCCGTTTTTTTGTTTCACTTTTGTCCGCTCAATCACCTGCGATATCCCGCTATGGTCTCCTTGGACGATCTCTACGCACACTTTCGGAACCATCCAGTCATCTGTACCGATACCCGCCTGCTCACGCCGGGCTGTATGTTTTTTGCCTTGAAAGGCGATTCGTTCGACGGCAACGCCTTTGCAGAAAAAGCCTTGAGCGCCGGCGCCGCGTGGGTTGTGGTAGACGATCCGGCATTGCAACACCTGGACCGCGCTCTTTTGGTGGAAAATACACTCCGGGCTCTGCAACAACTGGCAATCTACCACCGCCGCCAATTTGATATTCCGGTCATCGCTATCGGCGGTTCAAATGGCAAAACAACGACGAAGGAACTGGTGTCGGCTGTATTGAGTAGCCACTACCCTTGCCATTTCACCCGAGGCAATTTCAACAACCATATCGGCGTGCCGCTTACCCTGCTGGCGATGCCCCTGGAGACAGAGGTGGCCGTCATTGAAATGGGCACCAACCAGCCTGGCGATATCGAAGAATTGTGTGCCATTGCAGCCCCCACACATGGCCTGCTGACCAACATCGGCAAGGAGCATTTGGAAGGTTTTGGCAGCCTGGAAGGCGTAAAAAAGGCTGAGGCCGAATTGTTTCGGTACTTGTCGCGTCACAATGGATGTGTATTTGTCAATACTTCTGAAAAATACCTGAAATCCTTGTCGCACCGAAACCGACAACGGATTTTTTACGGCGCCTCCTCCACCCTGAACCCGCAGGATAGCATCATCGATATTCATTTAGTGGATGAAAACCCGTTCATTCGCCTTGCGTTTTTATCGGAAAACAACCTGCCGGTAGAGGTGCAAAGTCAGTTGGTGGGCAGGCATAATTTTCACAACATCATGACGGCTGTCGCCCTGGGTGTTTATTTTAAGGTGCCTGCCGAACGAATCAAACAAGCCATCGAGGGGTACCAACCGGCCAACAACCGCTCGCAACTGCTCCAACGGGGCTCCAATACGATCCTGCTGGATGCCTACAATGCCAACCCCACCAGTATGCGGGTTGCGCTCGAAACCCTTCGCTCCATACCCGCAGCGCATAAGGTGGCGATCATCGGCGATATGCTGGAACTTGGCGCCGAAAGCCATGCCGAACACCTGGCTACCTTACAATTTGCTGTCCGCTGCAAATTCGACAAAGTGGTGGTGGTGGGACCGGAATTCAGTCGTTGCCAACCGGAAAAAAAAGGAGCGCTGCATTTTGCGGATGCCGCTGCCGCAAAAACCTGGTTGGACGCCCAGGCCTTTGAACAAACCCTGATCCTGCTCAAAGCCTCAAGGGGGATCCGGCTGGAAAAAGTCCTGGGCGCCTAGATGCCCTTCGGACACTAGGCGTTGGATGGACGGTTTATTCAAACCGGCGTAAGGCTTGGAGCAAACGATCCGGCAATTCTTCGCGACAGGCCGCCTGGTAATCCTGAAACGAACACGGGACCAAGTAGTGGCGCTGGTGTTTTTTTCGCGTTGAAACTGGGGTTTGCATCCACCAGCGGCCGCTTCGGCTACTTTTCCAGAACGTAAGTTGATAATTGTGTCCCCGAAAATCAACAATATATTCCGTCAGCCCATCGGTGGAGACGGGGAAATCATTTTTTCGGTTAAAAAATCCTTCGAGAAAATACCAAAGCATTTGGCTGATCGCCTGCGCTGTTTGCCGGTCTTTGTCGAGCCGCTGTTGGTATCCGTAGATGCCAAACGAGCTGAGCTTGTCACTCATGCCCGCATACCGGCACAATTGGCAGGCTTCCTCCAGAAAATAGCCCGAGGGCGAGGCGTTTTCCACTGCAGCCGCTTCGCTTTGCTTTAGTGCGCCGAGGTGAAACGCCAGCAGATCAGCGTCCCGCAATACCGGTTCGGTTTCTTCAATGGCGGTACGGGATTTGCCCAGGCGAAGCATATCAAAATGTTGTTGTTGCAAAAAATCCAGTTGAGCGGGCGGCGTTTGGTGCGACTGAAAGCCAACCAGGCCAAAATGAAACAACAGCGGGTGCCGGGGCTGAACCAAAGGGGTATAAACTGCTTCGGAAGCGGGGCCCTCGGCGGTGCCGGCCAGGCGGGGGCGCTCATCAATCACCATAAGATTGACCAGCGATTTCGCTTCCTGGTAGGCCATAAATTGGGCGCGGGCCAGTTCGTCCTGTTGCGCGAGCAAAATCGGCAGCACTTTTCCACTCAGCAATTCGAATACCACCGGGATCAACATGGCGGGATCGGGCCGGCGCAAATTTCCCAGATCGACAATCGAGTTTTTGGGAAATGGGCATGCCTGGCGGTACAGCACCTCGCGTACGGCGTTGGCTTCCTTTTCATCCACACCGACCAGTGCCACCCGCACCCCCTTCAAGTTGGGGATTTGGTTGCCATGCAGCAGCATATGCTTGCCCAGGCTATGCGCCGGAAGCGTGTCTGCGGCCAAAAAAATCGAAGGCGCAAGGGGTTTTAACCAGTTCTGCAACATGGTAGATTTTCAGTTTGGGCACAAAAAACGGAGATTGCGCCGGATTTTACCTGAAAAAGTTGAGCCCCGGCCGAAATGCCCTTGCCAGATGCCGCGCGATGTTGTCGGGGCGGATAAGTCTTTTGCCCGACGAACAAATTCCGAAGGGTTTTTACCTACTTTTGCAGTTCCTTACACGAGAACCGATCTGAGTATTTTCTCGCAATCCAATTATACACAGCCTTAACCAATTTATACGTTCCCGAATGGAGGACCTGCTTGCGCGTTACAAAGAAAAAAAACCAGAAATTGTATTTGAATGGCATGATGCCGAAACCGATGCCGAGGGGTGGATCGTGATCAATTCCCTGCGCAATGGCGCTGCCGGAGGCGGCACCCGGATGCGAAAAGGCCTGACCCGGGAGGAAGTGACCTCGCTGGCGAAAGTCATGGAAATTAAATTCAGCGTTTGCGGCCCGAACATCGGAGGGGCAAAGAGCGGGATTAATTTTGATCCTAAGGACCCCCGCCGTTGGGAAGTACTTACCCGTTGGTACAAAGCAGCATTGCCCTTGCTGAAACATTACTATGGCACGGGCGGCGATCTGAACGTTGATGAACTAAAAGATGTAGTGCCTATTACCGAAGACCTTGGCCTTTGGCACCCGCAGGAAGGTATTGTAAAAGGACACCTGAAACCCACGGAAGGCCAGCAAATCAGCCTGATAGGTCAATTGCGGTATGGGTGTACCAAAATCGTGGAAGACCCCGAGTATGTGCCGGAAGGCAGGGGGATTAAATATGCAGTGGCCGATATGATTACCGGCTACGGGGTGGCCGAATCCGTCCGGCATTTTTACGACCTGTATGCCAACAGCAGCCCTGCCGGCAAAACCGTCATCATTCAGGGTTGGGGCAATGTAGCTTCTGCGGCGGCTTGTTACCTGGCCAAGGAAGGCGCGCGGGTGATTGGCATTATCGACCGCGACGGCGGTATTATCCGGGAAGATGGTATGAGCTTGGAAGAAGTGAAACAAATCTTCCACACCAAAAAAGGCAACACCCTGGTTGCCCCGGATTTGCAGCCGTTTGAAGACGTCAATGCAAAAATATGGCAGCTGGGCGCCGATATATTTATACCGGGTGCGGCATCCAAACTGGTGACCCGCGAGCAAGTGGACATGATGTTGAAGGGTGGAATAGAAGTGATCGCCTGTGGCGCCAATGTACCGTTTATCGACGATGGCGTGTTTTTTGGCCCAACTGCCCGATACACGGACGAGCACACCGGCGTGATCCCTGATTTCATTGCCAACTGCGGCATGGCGCGTGTTTTTGCCTACCTGATGCAACCGGATGCGCCCATGACGGACGAGGCTATTTTCAAGGATGTTTCCTCTACAATACGTCGGGCTTTGGAGGATGTGAGAAAAATTAACCCTGCGCCAAATAATATTTCCTCAAACGCCCTATATTTGGCCCTTAGAAAGTTGGGCATTTGAAATTCTTAGAAAAATCATACCTGAAATTCATTCAAGATAAAGAATTTTTGTTGCCGAATTCAACTTCAAGCCGTTGCAAACGTGCTTAACTAAACTGTTAACATTTTTTAATTCTAAATGCAGTGACCCTATGACAGTTAGAAACTTAGTATTAGCTGTTCTTTTTATTTCTGCAACTTTCGGCCTTACGGCCCAGGATGCTGCGGCGCCGGCCGGTGGTTCATACCGTTCGTTCACGCCAGCCGACCAATGGGAACTGGGTATTCATGCCGGTTTACCTTTTATTCAGGGCGACCTGGGTAGCAAAATTGGTTTCGGCGGTGGTTTGCATGTTCGCAAATCGCTCGACCACATTTTTTCTGTTCGCGTCAACGCGCTGTATGCGCAAGCCAAAAGCGAAGACACCGATGTTTCCCTGACCCGCACAGCCGATATGAGCTGGTTCTCCGGTTCGGGTCAGTTGGTGGTTACGGTAAACAACTTCCGCTTTAACAAACCTTACCGCAAAATAGCCCTGAATGTTTTCGCTGGCTTGGGTGCCACCAAATTCACGACCGACTACGAAAACGTAGTGCAGGAGAATGGCGCAAGCACCGGTAGCTACAAAAGCGACCTCAGTGGTACCTTCGAAGTTGGCGCTGGCCTCGGCTTCCGCGTTAGCCCGAAATTCAACATCGGCCTGGAGTACACCGCTACCTCCGTGTTTGGCGAAGGCGCTGACCTCCTCGACGGCAGCAACAACGTTGGCCGCGAAGTGACGACTTTCCGCGACTTCATGCACTACCCGCACCTTACCCTCAATTTTAACCTGGGTGGTACGGACAAAGCAACCGGCGCGAAAAAATCCGAGCCGCTCTACTGGGCCAACCCACTGAGCCAGGTGAGCGATGCCATCACGGCACTCGAAGCCCGTCCGGTGTATGACCCGACCGATACCGATGGCGATGGCATCATCGACATGATCGATCAGGAGAAAGAAAGCAAAGCCGGCGCTCGTGTTGACACCAAAGGCGTGGCTATGGACAGCGACATGGACAAAGTACTCGACTACAACGACAAAGAGCCCTACTCGCCTCCGGGTTACCCGGTAGACGCTAATGGCGTTGCTCAAGTGCCGAAAGCCATCACCGAAGCCGACGTTAACCGCATCGTAGATGCCAAACTGGCCAACTTCAAACTGCCGGTTCAAAAAGGCCTCTCCGACTGGTTCCTGCCGATCATCAACTTCGACATGAACAGCTACAACATCGACTACAGCGAGTACGAAAAACTGTACCAAGTAGCTCAGGTGCTGAAAAACAACACCGATGTGCGCATCGCTGTGACGGGCAATACCGACCTGTCCGGTTCGGAGCGCCACAACAACGTGCTGTCTTACAACCGCGCTAAAGCCGCTATCGAATTCCTCGTGAATCAGTACGGTATTTCCCGCGACCGCCTGGTATTGGATTGGGCTGGCGAAACCAACGCGCTGGTGCCGGTGAAAGGCGCTACCTCACTGAACCGCCGCGCTGAATTCCGCGTAGCCAAAGCCGGCGAAGCCGACAAAGCACGCCCGGAAGGTCCGGAAGCCGGCAAAGGCCGCTTCATGGGCAACAAAGCCTCCGGCTATTAATTTGAACACCGAAAGCCGGACCATGTGTGCCTGATGATTACCCTGGCATAATCGATTTCCGGTTTTTAAATACGTGCAAGGGCAATTCCCGGTTTCGGGGGTTGCCCTTGCTTTTTATGCCAAACTGGGTGTTACTTTCGATCCTGTATGCCATTGTCTACTGCTCGTATTTACTTGAGCCATCCGATAAAAATGCGTTGGCGACCTGCCTTGGGCGGGCTTGTGCTGCTGCTGCTGGGGGCTGCCTTGTGGTCCGATTTGGCGGCAAAAGATGACTTGGGCACGATTTGGAAGGCCTTTTGGCTCCACATGCAAGGCGCTCATTGGGCATGGCTGGCCGCTACACTGGCCCTGATGCCGCTCAACTGGCTCGCCGAAACCCAAAAATGGCATTCGTTTATGCAGCGCTACGAACCGCTTTCGCTGCGCAAAGCACTGCTCGCCGTGTGGGTGGGCGTAAGTTTCTCGCTGTTTACGCCCAACCGGATCGGCGAATACGGCGGGCGCATGTTGCTGGTACGGCCAGAAAACCGCTGGAAAGCCGTGCTCTTTAACATTGTTGGAAATTACAGCCAATACCTCGTGCTCCTGACCGCCGGCGCCTGGGGGCTTGTATGGTTTGCGCCCCGGCTCTGGCCCACTCCACCCGAATGGCTACCCGTGCTGGCCTGGCTGGCCCTGCCCTTGTTGGTATTGTTATATGCTCTTTATTTTGCTTTGGGCCAGGTGCCGCGCCTGCTTGACCGCCTGCCCTGGCTCTCGCGCTGGCGCCGCACGCGGGAAGAGTTGGCGGTTTTGCAAGACCTTAACATCCGCGAGTTGCTGGAATTGCTGGCCTGGGCTTTTGTCCGCTATGGCATCTATTGTACCCAGTATTATTTTCTCCTCAACTTTTTTGGGATAACACCCGGTATCACAGCCGCTTATGCAGGTATTGCCCTTATTTTTTTGATCCAAACCAGCCTGCCGCTGCCCCCGCTTGCCGGGCTGTTGGCGCGAGGCAACCTGGCTTTGCAAGTTTGGTCTGTTTTTGGCGCCAATGCTGCCGGAAGCCTGGCTGCCACCTTTACATTGTGGATAATAAACCTGATTTTGCCCGCGTTAATTGGTACTTTTTCTCTTTTCTACGTCCAATCAACCAAAACACCGGAATATGAAGACATTTCAAACAGCAGCGCTTAGTTTCGGCTTCATCACCTTGTTTGCTCTGACATCCACCGTGCCAGTTCAACAGCCCGTAGCCGAGCTCGCCGCTACCCCCGAGCCCTGCGGCATCGCCAACAACACCTTTCAACACGGCGAGCGCCTCACCTACAAAATCTATTACAACTGGAATTTTGTGTGGCTGGCTGCCGGAGAAGTGACCTTCAAAGTGACCGATGAGGGCAAACAATACCATTACCGCGCCCAAGGAGAGACCTATGATTCCTACGAATGGTTTTTTAAAGCCAACGACACCTACGAATCCTGGGTGGACAAAAATACCCTGCTGCCCAACTACTCGGAACGCACGGTGAACGAGGGGAACTACCATATTTTTGAAAAAATATCCTTCAACCAGGCCGGCCGGAAAATGACCGTCTGGCGGGCGCCCAAGCGCGGCGAAACAGAAACCAAGACCGAACACGCCGTGCAAGATTGTGTGCACGACGTGCTCTCCAGCCTTTACCACTTGCGCAACATCGATTTTGCTAGTCGGGCCTCGGGTACCGAGGAGCCGTTCCGGATTTTTATGGACCAGGAAGAGTTCCCGCTCAAAATGCGCTATCAGGGCAAAGAAGAGCGCAAAAAAATACACGGCATGGGGCGCTACAAAACCCTGCGCTTCCAACCTCAGGTGATTGCCGGCAATGTTTTTAGCGAAAGCGCTAAAATGACCGTGTGGGTATCCGACGACCAAAACCGCATTCCCGTGCTGATCGAATCGCCGGTGTCGGTAGGTTCGGTAAAAATGGTCCTGAAAGAATACTGGGGCCTGAAATATGATTTCAAAGCCAAAGTAGACTGAGGCCGGTGCCTGGAAATTTGCCCGGCGTTTTTGGAATTAAATTTACCTTTGCCGCGTTTCCGGAGTGATTTGCCGGCACCAATGGCAAGTTTCTTCAGCGGGCCCGTAGCTCAGGTGGTTAGAGCAGCTGACTCATAATCAGACGGTCGCGGGTTCAATTCCTGCCGGGCCCACTTGATTTTCAACGACTTATGCGCGAAGGGCGGGTGAGTCGTTTTTTATTTGCAGACAATCCCCCCTCCCTCACTCCTGCCAATACACCCGCTTGACCCGTTCCGAAATATTCGTAAACACCTCATACGGAATGGTTTGCAAGCAAGCCGCCAACTCCTGTACCGGCAAATGCTCCCCAAACACCACCACCTCGTCTCCTTCCCGGGCTTCGGGAATGTCGGTGACATCCACCATGGTCATATCCATACAGACGTTGCCGATCGTGGGCGCTCGATGCCCGTGGACCAGGACCGGGTAGCGGCCGTTGCCAGCCAAGCGCAAAAACCCGTCGGCATAGCCAATACTGATCGTCGCAATCCGGCTCGGGTGCGTCACCGGGCCATTGCGGTTGTAGCCGACTGTTTCGCCCGGACTGATTTCCTTCACCTGGCTGATGGTGGCTTTCAGGGTGTTCACTACCTGCAACTGCGGCTGCAAGCCGCTCGAGTCGAGACCGTAGAGGCCAATCCCCAACCGCACCATATCGTAATGGTACTCCGGAAAGCGCGCAATGCCGCCGGTGTTGCAAATATGCCGGAGCGGACGGTAGCCCAACGCCTGTTGAATCGCATCGTACATCGCCGAAAACGCCGCCGCCTGCTGGTGTGTGAAGGCGTCGTGGCCGGAAGCATCGCTGGCTGCCAGGTGCGAAAAAACAGTGCGCACCTGCACCTTGGGGTGCCGGCGGAGGCGCTCGCACAACAGCGGGATATCGGCCGGCACGAAACCCAGGCGGTGCATGCCGGTGTCCAGTTTGAGGTGGATGGCCAGTTCCTTGTCTTTGCCGGCAAAAGCCAACAATTCGTCCAGCAGGCTCAGGCTGTACACCTCGGGTTCGAGGCGGTAGCGAAACAAGGCGTCAAAACTGGCCGGCTCGGGGTTCAGCACCAGCACCGGCAGCCGCACGCCGGCCTGCCGGAGTTCGATACCCTCATCGGCATAGGCCACGCCCAGGTAGTCGACCTGGTGAAATTCGAGCAACTTGGCTATCTCGGCCGAGCCGCTGCCATAGCCTGCGGCTTTTACCATCACCATCATGCGGGTGCCGGGCGTCAGCAGCCGGTTGTACACATTGAGGTTGTGAACCAGGGCGCTGAGGTTGACCTCCAGCACGGTTTTGTGCGCTTTTTGCGCCAGCCGGTGCGCAATGCGCTCGAACGCAAATGCCCGGGCGCCTTTGATGAGCACCAGTTCGTCGTGAAAATCGTGCCACTGCGCGCCTTGCAGAAACTGATCCGTATCGGCGAAAAAACGGGACTCGATAGTTGCCGGCAAATCAGCGCGCAAGGCGGGAATTTCGGTGCCAATGCCAATCAGCCGCCCTACTTTGTATTCGACCAGGGTCTTGGCAACCTGCGCGTACAAGGCGCTCTGGCGTTGGCCGCTTTGCAAAAAATCGGATAAAATCAGCGTCAGCCGGCTGCCGCGCAACTGTTGGCCGGCAAACTGCAAGGCGATGCGCAGGGAAGCCAGGTCGTTGCTGTACGCGTCGTTGATCACCGTACAGCGGTTGATGCCGGCCTTCAGTTCGAGGCGCATCTCCACCGGCTCCAATTGCCGCAGCCGCCGGCTCAGGCGCGCTGCCGGAATGCCCAGGTGCCACAGTAAGGCAATACAATGGCAGGCATTTTCCAAAGAGGCTGCGTCTGAATACGGGATCCGGCACTCGGTAGCCTCGTCGGCTGGCGCTCCAGAGCGTTGCAGGGAAAAGGCGGTTTGGCCGCCGGGCAGGGTTTGAAATCCTGAAAACGACAGCGAGGCAGGGCGGTTTTCCTTCGACCAGGAAACGAGCGTCCGTCCCGTTTTTTCGTTGGCCCAAGCCGCTGCGGCAGTGGCGATTTCGGGATGGTCGGCGCAAAAAACAAGGGTTTGGGCTGCCGCAAACAACAACATTTTCTCCGCTACTTTTTCGCGCAGCGAGCCAAATCCTTCCTGGTGCGCGGGTCCGATATTGGTAAAAATACCAATGTTGGGGGCAATAATATGGGCCAGGCGTTCCATTTCGTGGCGCTGAGAGATGCCGGCCTCAAAAATGCCGAGGGTATGGCGGGGGCGCATTTGCCACACAGAGAGCGGTACGCCCACTTGCGAATTGTAACTTTTGGGGCTGCGCACCACCTGGTACTCGCGGTGCAGCAGTTGGTAAAGCCATTCCTTGACCACAGTTTTGCCGTTGCTGCCGGTAATCCCGATCACGGGGATTTCAAAAGTGGCGCGGTGTCGGGCCGCCAGGGTTTGGAGGGCCAGCAACGAATCAGCCACCAGCAAAACGTTGGCCTCCGGCAGCACGTCCGGATCGATGCTGCGGCTGACGACGAAATTGCGTACTCCCGCGCGGTATGCATCGGCGAGGTAGCGGTGGCCGTCGTGCCGCTGGCCGGGCAGGGCAAAAAACAAGGCGGCAGTGGGCGCGCTGATGCCCCGGCTGTCGAGCAGCAGCAGTTCGATCGCAGCAGCCGGGTCGTTTTTTTGCACCCAACGGGCATCGATCCATTGGCAGATGAGCGATAGGGTATGGGTGGGTATATTCATGTGGCAATGCCGAAATAGAGGCTCAAAGTTTTAAAAAAAAGGAACACCGTACCTTTGCAAAAAATTGGTTTGTGGAAATCTTTGTTTCGCAGCGCGCCGATCTGGACGGCGCCATCCCAGAACTGGCCGAAATACTCGGCTCCCGGCGCAAAATAGCGCTCTACGGCGACCTCGGGGCCGGTAAAACAACCTTGGTACAGGCCTTTTGCCAATGGCTGGGGGTGCCCGATACCCCCACCAGCCCGAGTTTTTCGCTGATCAACGAATATGAGTACCTCGATGCGGAGGGCGCGCCGGCCCTCGTGCACCACCTCGATCTGTACCGGCTGAATACCGTCACGGAAGCGCTGGATATCGGTATTGACGATCTACTGTACGACCCCTGGTATTGTTTTATCGAGTGGCCGCAGCTCATCGAGACCTTGCTGCCGGAAGATACTGCAAAAATTCAGATCGACATTTTGAGCGAAACCGCCCGCCGACTGTTAATTTTGTAGGCCGTACATACTGCTCCCCGGCCAAATCAACGTCCCAATTTTTCAAATATTCCTTTCTGGAAGATCGCAATCCATGGAAACCTTCTCCTCAAGTACCCGGGGCCAAATGGCCACCCAAACGGAAATGCTGGAAGTTGTACCCCGGCAACAACACCTGTTTATCGGCATCCCGAGAGAAACCATCCTCCAGGAGAACCGGGTGGCATTGGTGCCCCATTCAGTGGCTACGCTGGTAGCCCAGGGGCACCGGGTAATGGTGGAAACCAACGCTGGCCACAAAGCCAAGTTTAGCGATCACGATTATTCCGAAGCCGGCGCACAGATCGTTCAAACACCGGAAGAAGTGTACAAAGCCGACGTCCTGCTCAAAGTAGCGCCACCTACGCTGGAAGAAATCGACTTTATGCGGCCCAACCAGGTCCTGATTTCACCGATTCACCTGCCCCTGCTCAACCCGGAATACATCATCCGCCTGCAAAAAAAACGCGTCATTTCCCTGGCTATGGAATACATCCGCGACGACGATACGGGGGTTTACCCGATCGTGCGGGTGATGAGTGAAATAGCCGGTACCAGCGCCATCCTGATCGCAGCCGAACTTCTGTCGACTGCCCGGGGCGGCAAAGGTGTGTTGCTGGGCGGTATCGCCGGTGTGCCGCCTGCCAAAGTTATCATTTTGGGCGCCGGGGTGGTGGCCGAATTTGCCTCCCGTACGGCCATTGGACTCGGCGCCGAGGTGCGTATTTTTGACAACAATGTGTACAAACTCATGCGCCTGCAAAAACACGTGGGGCGCCAGTTGCACACCTCCGTTATCAACCCCCACCACCTGCGCGAACAACTCATCACGGCCGACGTTGCCATCGGCGCCATTCACTCCGCGCACGGCCGTACCCCCGTGGTGGTGCCCGAAGAAATTGTCAAACAAATGAAGCCGGGCTCGGTGATCGTCGATGTGAGTATCGACCAGGGCGGCATTTTCGAAACCTCCCAAACCACCAGCCTGGACAAGCCCACTTTCGTCAAGCACGGCGTCATTCACTACGGCGTACCCAACATCCCGTCCCGGGTAGCACGCACGGCTTCCGACGCCATTAGCAATATCCTCACCTCCCTGTTGCTCAAAGCCGAAGCGGGCGGAATTCTGCCGCTCATCACCAGCCATGTCGGTCTGCGCAACGGCGTGTATACCTACAAAGGCTGCCTCACCAATACCTACCTGGGCGAGCGTTTTCAATTGAAAAGCACAGATCTGGATTTGTTGATCACCTCGGATTTTTAACGGAACCCATCATTTATCCCAACATTCCTGCTCCAGTAGTTGGGCGAATGCCGGTTCGCGCACAAGCCGCAAGTAGGTATCGCGGTTGTGCCCGGGGTTTTCTTCCGGCGGGGTGGACTGGAAAATCAGGTCCGCCAGTTGCGCCCAGCCTTTGCGCGCCAGGGTAAGTTGGGCCACACAGCGGCTGCGGGCTTCGCTTTGGCTGGGGTGAGCGCGGTGTTCGGCCTCAAGGGCCTGTTGCAGGTAGCCGGCCAGGGTTTGGTCGGTGGGCAATGTGAAATCGATCCGGTGCACCCGGGGCTCATCCGGCACATAGCGCACTGAAAAAGCGTCGCGGTCGGCCAGCGGAAACCCGTTGGGCAAGAGCACCGGCCCGGTGTCGGGCACCGAGAACAAGCCAGAAATTTGTTGGCCCGACGTGGCAGCAAACCCATAGTACACCTTTCGGCCTGCCGGCTCTTCCACCACCAGCAGTTGTGCCACGGCCGATTTTCCTTCCAGGAGCAGGCGTCGTTCGTTGTCGGGTGTAATGCTGCTGTAGAGGCTTTGCGTACCGCTCGCTACACTGCGGTGGCTGCGTCCATACCAATTAAACCCAACAAACAGCAGGCCCACAAACAGGAGCACGCCGCCAAAAAACAGGGCGATTTGCCAGCGGTTGCGGCGTTCGCTGGTTTTGCGCAGGCGGTTGCGAGGGGTGTCTATTTTTTTATTGACCTGAAAGTCATACGAGTATCCGTTCGGCTCTTTGACAATGCTGATTTCGCACAATTCGTCTTCGACAAAAAAGGAATAGGTGCGCGATTCTTTTACAGAAAAATCAACTTGCAGGACCCGCAAATTGCAGTGGATGAGCAAATGCCCCGTACGGTCGCCGTGGTACACCCCAATGCGGTGTTGGCTACCAAAGTCATCCAGATATACCCAGCCGACTTGCGCCATGAGCCAAAAAGATATGCGGGTTAGTGTGATTTGCGAACATCCGGTGCTCCAGGGGAGCGTGCCAGATAAACGCTGAAAACAGGCTTTGTTGTGGTCGGTTGAACGAATTTCCGAAAAAAAATATCGCCGGGCAAGACGCCTAAAAAAATACGTCATCCCGGAGCCCTGCGCTGGATCAAAAGCAGGTGGGATGACGTATTTGTTCGATGGACAGAACGGGTCTCTTAGGCCTTTGCCGACCGTTTTTTGCCTTTTACCACCGGCCGGCCGATGCTCAGGTATTGGAAGCCCTGGCTTTTCATCTGTTCGAGATCGTAGAGGTTGCGGCCGTCAAAAATAACGGGGTCCTTGAGCAGGTTTTGCATCCGCTCGAAATCAGGCGTACGGAACTCGCCCCACTCAGTCATGATGGCCAGGCAATCGGCGCCCTGCAGCACCTCGTACATGTTGTTCACAAACTGTATCCGGTCGCCGTATTGTTCCTTCACGTTGGGCATAGCCTCAGGATCGAAGGCTTTGACCTGTGCGCCGGCGGCCAGCAATTCGTCGATAATGACCAATGCCGGGGCTTCGCGGATATCGTCGGTGTTGGGTTTGAAGGCCAGCCCCCAGACACCGATGGTGCGGCCGCTGAGTTCGTTTTTGAAAAAGCGGCGGATTTTCTTCGTCAGCACACTTTTTTGAACGGTATTGACCTTCATCACCGATTTCAGGATCTTGAAATCGTAGGATTTTTCACTGGCGGCTTTGGCCAGTGCCTGCACGTCTTTTGGGAAGCAGGAACCGCCGTAGCCGATGCCTGGAAACAAAAACCGTTTGCCGATGCGGCTGTCGCTGCCCATACCGATGCGGACCTGGTCGACGTTGGCGCCCAGTTTCTCGCAGAGGTTGGCAATTTCGTTCATAAACGAAATGCGGGTGGCCAGGTAGGAGTTGGCGGCATATTTGGTCATTTCGGCCGAGCGTTCGTCCATAAAATAGATGGGATTGCCCTGGCGCACAAAGGGTTCGTAGAGTTGGCGCATCACTTTGCGCGCTTTTTCGCTGCGGGTGCCAATGACGACGCGGTCGGGCTTGAGGAAATCTTCCACCGCCACACCTTCGCGCAGGAATTCGGGGTTGGACACCACGTCGAAGATCTTTTTCGGCAATTTTTCCGCCAGAATGGCGGCTACTTTTTCGGCTGTGCCTACCGGCACGGTGCTTTTGTCGACAATCACCTTGTAGTCGCTGATCATACCAGCCAACTCGCCGGCTACCCCCATGATGTAGGAAAGATCAGCGCTGCCGTCGCCGCCGGGAGGCGTGGGCAAGGCCAGGAAAATGATTTGGCTTTTGTCGATGGCTTCGCGCAGGTTTGTGGTGAAGTGCAGACGCCCCTCCTTGGTGTTCCGGTCAAACAGGACATCGAGGCCGGGTTCAAAAATGGGGATTTCGCCGTTTTTCAGGCGTTTCACTTTCTGTTCGTTGTTGTCGACGCAAATGACGTTGTTGCCGGTTTCGGCAAAACAGGTACCCGTTACCAAACCTACGTAACCGGTACCAACGACGGCGATATTCATGTAATGCAGTGTTTTGTCGTATTTGTGAAATAGGCCCGCAAAGATAGCGCGCCAAATCCTGTTTTTCCACAGGGGGAAATATTACCCCCCGAATGAAATTATATTTGGATCAAACCCAATACATTTGGACTATCGAAAATCGGGCCGCTTATGCTGTCTTTGCTGCGCAATACTTTTGTTACGGTTGTCTTTCTCCTCTTTGTGCCCCTGCACCCGCTGCCGGCCCAGGCGCTCCGGGATGGCGACAATATTGTGCCCAACCCGGGTTTCGAGCGCTACGCCAGTCCCCCGGTGGGCTGGTCCTACAAAGGGGCCTTTTTTGGGCAGGTCGTCAAATACTGGTTCAGTGCCACTACCGCCAGCCCTGACGTGTATGGCCCGGGGGTAAAAGTACCCCAGGATTGGGCCGAAAAAGGCTTTGGCGATCAGCTCACCCACGGTGGGCGCTCAATGGCTGGCCTCACGCTCTACGGCTGCACCAACGGCAAGCCCCATTGTCGCGAATACGTCGAAATCCAATTGGCCGAGCCGCTGGTACCCGGACAGATGTACCTCGTCGAATTTTGGGTAGCCCCCTTGCAGCGTTCTCTGCTGATCGACCATATCGGCGCCTTGTTTTCTGAAACCCGCATCGAGCGCCAGTCCGATGAACTCCTGCTGTTCAACCCGCAGTTTCAAGCCAATGCTATTGTGGAAACGCCAAGCGGCAAATGGAAAAAACTCAGCGGCCAGTTTCAGGCCAGCAACGCCGCCGAATACCTGCTGATCGGCAATTTTACGGAAGACAAAGACACCCGTACAAAATCGCCCCGCGACGATAGTTTCAACTATGCCTACTACTATGTCGACGATATTTTGGTCAAAAAAATTCCGCCGTTCATCAGCGTACCGGTGAAGCCCGACGACCTCACGCGGCAACCCCTGGAAGAAGGCACAGCCATTCGGCTGAAAGACATCTATTTTGAATTTGACAAACACGAACTCATGCCCCGTTCGTACGTCGAGTTGCACAAACTGCTGGGTATCTTGCGGGAAAACCCGAACATGCGGATTCAGATTACCGGCCATACCGACAATTATGGCAGGCCGGAGTACAACAAATACTTGTCCCGCAAACGGGCCAAATCGGTGGTGTTGTTTCTCCTGGAAAACGGTATTTCGGCGGGCCGGCTAAAGTATTCCGGGGAAGGAGAAGCCAAGCCTATCGCGCCAAACGATACGGAGGAAGGGCGTTTTCGCAACCGGCGGGTAGAGTTTGTGGTGCTCAAACGCTGAGGCGCCTATTTTTCGGAGGATTCGCTATTTAAATAATTGACTATGCAACAAAAACATGTTCTGGCCCTGCTGCTACTCCTGGCGGCGGCGGCGCTCAGCGCCCAACAAGTCCCCGACACCGCATTTATGTACGCCAGCCCGCAAGGGCGCTACGCTGCGGCCAAAGGCCCCGTCGTATGGCTCGACGAAGCCCATTACAATTTTCACACCCTGGATGGCCGCTACTCTGCCTTTGGCAAGGTGCTGCGGGCCGATGGCTTCCAACTCCAACCCAACCGGGAGCCCTTCTCCAAAGAGCGCCTGGCCGCCTGCGATATCCTGGTGATTGCCAATGCGCTGGACAGTGCGAGCAACAGCGCCTGGGTGTTGCCCAACCGCTCGGCGTTCAGCCCGGCAGAAATTGCCGCCGTGCAAGCCTGGGTGCAAAACGGCGGTCGGTTGTTTCTGATCGCCGACCACATGCCTTTTGCCGGCTCGGCACATGATCTGGCCATGGCGTTTGGTGTCGATTACCTGAATGGTTTTGCTATGGACAACCGGCACCGGGCGGACGAACGTTTTTTCAAAAGCAACAAAACCCTCCGCAACAATGCCGTAACACAGGGCATCGACACGGTGGTGACCTTCACCGGAAGTGCCTTCCGTTTGCCCAAAGGCGCCCAACCCGTGCTGGCCTTGCAGGGCTACACCATTTTGCTGCCGCAAACAGCCTGGCAGTTTGAGGAAACGACGCCTTATGTCGACAGCAAAGGCTTGTATCAATTGGCCATTCTCCCCTACGGCAAAGGGAAAGTGGCGGTGTCGGGCGAAGCGGCCATGTTTTCGGCCCAACTGGCCGGCCCCAACCGCAATCCTGTGGGCATGAACCAACCCGAAGCCCGCCAAAATGCCCAACTCCTGTTGAATATTTTGCATTGGCTGGCAGCGAAGTAGGGCCAGCGAAGGAAACAAGGGAGCATTGGCCCAAGGGCCCGCAGGGTATTGTATCTTGCAGATCTATGTGGAAACTTTTCTGTCTGCTGGCGTTGGGGCTGCTCTGGCAATGCCAGGGTACGCCGCCGCAGCCGGCCGTTCGGGTGAATCAGGCGCCGCCCGATACCCTATCTCTTTGGCTGGGCGGGGGAGGCGTTGATACCCTCGAGGCCCAACCCATTTGGGGCTATCGCTTCCGGGTGGCCGGCGATTTTAACGGCGATGGCCGCATCGATACCCTCGCCGAATATTTTCGCGACAGCCTGAACCGGTTCGAAATCCCAAAATGCTACGAGGGCATGGACTACATGGACTTGTGGCACATCATGGCCGCCAAACAACCTGCCGTTGGCTTGCAGAGCAGCCATCCGTCCATACCGCCCTTTGTGCCGGCATCGGCGTCTAACTCGCTCGGTTTTGTGTATGTGCACAATGAAGGCGACCTGAATGGCGACGGCACCGACGAACTGGGCTATGTGGTCGGCTGGCTGGATGCTTCCAGTTTGAACACCTGTCATATCCTGAGTTTGCGGGCCAACCGATGGGAAGAACTGGCTCATTTCCGGGTTCGGGAATGGGCAATTCCGCCGCTGCCGGAAGTCGCACTCAGCTATGGATTTATGGGCGCCGATGGGATATCGACCAATACGACAAACGAACGCCTCAACCGGCAACGCGACCGTGCATTGCGGCAATTTTCTTTTATCACCGGGCGCACCCGAAAAGGGGTGATCCGGGTAAAAACCCTCGTGGAAGAGGAATACATACGGCCGGATGGCATTCTGGCTACGCCGGGCGACGAGGTTGAAAAGGAAATTGTGTTGAAAAACTGAGACGAGTCGCCTCAGATTTTTTTTGCTTTTCCGGGTTTGGCGCCAGCCGGCTTGCTGGTTTTAGATTCGCCTTTGGGCAATTTGCCCGCCGGCGCCTTGGCCGCCGGCGTTTTGCCCTTTGGCACTTGCTGGCCTTCAAACACCTGCACAGCCAGCGGCGCCAGGCGGAAGGTGATGGCTTGTTCGCGGCCGTGGGTTTCTTTTTTTACCGCTTTCAAATCGCCGGTATTGGTGACGCCGCCGCCGCCGAAGCGGGCATCGTCGCTGTTGAGCACTTCGCGCCAGGTGCCACCGTAGGGCACACCTACGGTGTATTCTTCGATAGCGTTGGGGTTAAAATGACAAACGACCAGCAGGATTTTGTCCTCGGCCTGTCCTTTTCGCAAAAAGGCAATGACGCTGTTGCCGGTATCGTCGCCGCTGACCCATTCAAAGCCTTCGGGCGAAAAGGAGTGCCACCAGAGTGCCGGGCGGCTGGTGTAGAGTTGGTTGATCGCGCGCACCCACTCCTGGCAGCCTTTGTGGTAGGCGAATTCGAGGAGTTCCCAGGTGACGCCGCGGTCGTGGTTCCATTCGGTCGTTTGACCAAACTCGCCGCCCATAAACAGGATCTGGGTACCGGGGTGCATCCATTGGTAGCCCAGGAGCGTGCGGAGGTTGGCAAATTTTTGCCATTCGTTGCCGGGCATTTTATACAACAGCGAGGCTTTCATGTGCACCACCTCGTCGTGGCTGAGCGGCAGCATGAAGCGTTCGGAAAAGGCATATACCAGCGAAAACGTAATTTCATTTTGGTGCCATTTGCGGAACACTGGCGGTCGTTTGAAATAATTGAGCGAATCGTGCATCCAGCCCATCATCCATTTTTGGCCGAAACCCAGGCCACCGTCCCAGGTAGGCTTGCTGACACCCGGGAAAGCGGTGCTTTCTTCGGCAATGGTCTCGATGCCGGGGTAGTTTTTGTAGGCGGCGTCGTTGAAGTCGCGCAGAAACGAAATGGCTTCTAGGTTTTCGCGGCCCCCGTGGATATTGGGGATCCATTCGCCTTCTTTGCGGGAATAGTCGTGGTACAGCATGGACGCCACGGCATCGACGCGCAGGCTGTCGACATGGTATTGGTCGAGCCAAAACAACGCGTTGGAAATCAGGAAAGAGCGCACCTCGTTTCGGCCATAGTCGAACACGTAGCTATTCCAATCGGGGTGAAAGCCCCGGCGCATATCGGCGTATTCGTACAGGTGCGAGCCGTCGAAGAGGTAGAGGCCGTGGATATCGCCGGGAAAATGCGAGGGCACCCAGTCGAGGATCACACCGATGCCAGCCTGGTGGAAGGCGTCGATCAGGAACATCAGGTCTTCGGGTGTGCCGAAGCGGCTGGTTGGGGCAAAATAGCCGGTCACCTGATAGCCCCAGGACGGGAAGTAGGGGTGCTCGGTGACGGGCATCATTTCCACGTGGGTAAAGCCCATGTCTTTGACGTAGGGGACGAGCTCGTCGGCCAGTTCGCGGAAGTTGAGCGAGCGGTTGCCGTCTTCGGCAATCTTTTTCCAGGAGCCCATGTGCACTTCATACACCGACCAGGGTTGGGGTTGGTTGGCGCGTTCCAGGCGTTTTTCGAGCCAGTTGGCGTCTTTCCACTGGTACTCCGGGGCCCACACGATCGAAGCCGTACCGGGCGGGGTTTCCCAACGCCGGGCATAAGGGTCGCCTTTGTCGAGTCCTTTGCCGTTGTGTATGGTGATGTGGTATTTGTAGACGGTACCGTGTCCGAGGGCCGGAATAAACCCTTCCCAGATGCCGCTTTTGTCCCAACGGGGCAGCAGGATGTGTGTTTCCGGGTTCCAGTTGTTAAAGTCGCCGGTCACCGACACCCGCCGGGCATTGGGAGCCCATACGGCAAAGTAAACGCCCTGTACGCCTTCTGCTTCCACCAGGTGGCTGCCCAGTTTTTGATACATCCGGAAATGTTTGCCGGCCTGAAAAAGGGAAATGTCAAATTCAGTAAGCAGCGAAAAAGGTTTTACTTTTTGCATAATAACACACGTTGGGTAGAATGATTCGGCGGCGGCCCGAAATGGCCAATTGGAACAGCCAGGTAAAAGTATAGCACTGGTACCCAATTCAAAAGAAATGCAGGAGAAAGAATGAGATGGCCGGGAGAAATCCGGCCTTGGCACAGTTTTGGATGGTTTGGGTTATTCTGACTATTGTGTCCTCAAACCGGGAAAATCTTCACTATGGATGTTTTGTCTGTACTCCAACGGTATCCGCTGTTGTCATCGCTTTCGCCTGCCGAACTGAGCCAACTGGCCCAGGTGGCTGAAGTGCGAACGGCACATAAACATGGATTTATTTATCTGGCCGACGAGCCCAGCGATTATTTATGCTTGTTGGTACAGGGCACCATAAAGATTGGCATTTATTCGCCCGATGGCCGCGAGATTATCAAAAGCATTTTGCACCCCTACACCATCTTTGGCGAGTTGGGCCTCACCGGCGAATGCCGGCGCTCCGAGTTTGCCTGCGCCATGAACCAGGAAGTGAAATACTGTGTGGTGCGGATGGAAGATTTCCGGCGCATTATCCAGCAGAATTTCGAACTGGCTCAATCGATCATGCTTTTCCTGGGCGAACGCCTGCGCAAAGCAGAACGCCAGTGGGAATCGCTGATCCTCAAAGACGTACGGACCCGCATCGTCGAATTTTTGAAAGAAAGCGCCGGCGCGCGCGGCCGTCAGGTGGGTTACGAAACCCTCGTGAAACACGGCCTTACCCAACAGGATATCGCCAACCTCGTTGGCGCCAGCCGCCAAACCGTGACGGCTATCCTCAACGAACTTCGCAAATCCAATCTGATCCACTTCAACCGGAATTCCATCCTTATCCGGGATATGGACAAACTCAACTGACAAACGACCCTCTTCGTTTCGATCACATGAAAACTGCCTCTCTCCATGGGCGGTAGTATTACAGATGGAGGTTGCCGGGCTGCATAAGCCCGGCAATTTTTTTTATGGCCCGGCCTGCTCCTGCGCCCGGCGCCAATCGGCCGGGCTCCGGCCCTCCCAGCGTTTGAATGATCGTATGAAGGAACTGACGTCGGCATAATCGAGCAGATAGGCAATTTCTTTGACGCTCAGGTGTTCGCGGCGCAGGTAGTCGAGGGCAAAGCGGTGGCGCAAGGTATCCAACACCGATTGAAAACTCTGCCCGGCTTCCTGGAGGCGCCGTTGCAGGGAACGTACGCTGAGGTTGAGGTTGGCGGCCACCTGTTCGATGCCCGGAAATTGCGGCCGCACCAGGTGCAAAATGGATTGCTGCACCACCGATACAAAGCCGGTATCCTGCTGCATCAGCGCCAGTTTTTCTTCGGCATGCCGCACCAGCACCCGCAACAAGTCAAAATCGCTGGTGATCACCGGCTGGGCCACCTGCGATTTGTCCAGCCAAATGGCCGTCGTCGCTTGGTTAAAATAGACCGGACAGGGAAACAAGCGCTCGTACTCGGCCAGGCTGCCCGGGCGCGGGTAGGTAAAATGAACCCGCAGCGGTTTGTACTGCTGCCGGGTCAGGCTTTGAAATGCGCGGAGGGTGAACAACACTGCCCCGTCGAGGGTATGGCGCACGGCTTCGGGCGATTGCTCGACCCACAGCGGCGCCGGCACCATAAACAACTCCCAGGCCTCGGGCAATTCCCGGAGTTGGTACGGCAAGGCTGAACAGCCCAGGTTGGCAAAGGCTACCATGTAGTGCAGGGCTTCCAGCACCGTGCGGCTGCTTTGCGCGATCTGAACGATCAGCCCGGCTGCCGAAAGACTCATAAACTCCCCCATGTGCAGGCCCAGGTGCTCATCGGCCGTCCAGGCCCGGGATTGCTCCAGCACGCGGTTGTACACCGGGGCTTCAAAGCGGAGTGCCGGATCGTTCAGTTCTTCCAGCATGGTTTTGCCTGTAATGGCCACCAGGCCTCGTTTGTCGGCGCCTTGCTGTCCGGCAAATTGAATGATATGGGCAATAAAGCGGGCGTTGAAATACAGCATGGTTCAAAAATAGGTACTTGGCGCCAAATGCCAATGCATTGGCGCCGGCGGCTAATTGGGTTGGCCGGTGCCGGGCCGACCTTTGTTCCATCAATTTTTACAAAAAAACAAAGAGATGAAAAGCATTCGCACCGAAATCACCATCCAGGCGCCGGCCAGCACGGTTTGGGCCATTCTGATGAATTTTGAACAATACCCCAACTGGAATCCCTTCATGACCATCAAGGGCGAGCCCCGGCTGGGTAGCCGGCTCGAAAACGCCATCACCCTGGCGGGCCAGCCGCCGCAGGTATTCAAGCCGGTTATCATCGAACTGAGCCCCGGCCATTCGTTTCGCTGGCTGGGCCATTTGTGGGTCAAGGGCCTGTTCGACGGCGAGCATTATTTCGAACTGGAACCCATCGGGCCGCAGCAGACACGCCTGGTACACGGCGAACATTTCGGCGGTCTGCTGCGCGGGCTGATTCTCCGGCTGATCGCCGAAAAAACAGTGCAAGGCTTTGAAAACATGAACGCCGCCCTGAAAGCCCTGGCCGAGCGACAGTTTGCCGAAGGCAGGTAAAAAAACGTTAGAAGGACGTGTGGGCCAAATCGAAGCGGAAGTAAATGTTGAGGCCCGCGTTGCGCATCCGCGCCCCGGCCTGACGCTTGGTTTCGTCCGTCAAATCGAAATCGTAGTAGGCTTCGATACCAATAGCCGAGCGTTCTCCGGCCCCGATCACATGGCCAAACCCGGCGCGGGTTGTCAGCAACACCCCGCTGCGTTTTTTGATTTCGTCTTTGGGATCGTAGTAGGTCTCGATATAATCCCGGGCTTCCTCGTTGCCGATGCTGTTGGTGTAGATTTCCCGGCCGATAAATCCGAAATCATACACCCATTTGAGGCCACCCTGTACGGTAAAGAAAAAATCGCGGTCAAAAGGCCGGATGTCTTTGCCAAAACCGGGTAGCGTGAGTGCAATCATCGGTTTTTGATAGGTCGCAATGGAGGACATGACCTCCAGGTTGGCAAAAAGAGGAAAATACCGGGTGGCGGCGTACAAATTCAACCCGAAGCGGGGCATCAAGTAGCGGTCTTGGATGTCGTAGTCTGCTACAAAATCTTCCCATTGGTAGGAATTTGGCGGGTCGTGGCTGAAACTAATGGTTTTCCACAGGGCGGCCATGTTGGTGGTTTCGAACAAGGTGTTGTGGTACAGTACACCGGCGCCGGCATTGAATCCCAGGCGCACAAAAAATTTCTCTTCCAATGATTTTTTGGCGCCGGGCTTTATCCCCAAGCGGCTAAAAAAATCATCTCTCCCCTGCGCACCCGCCGCCGTAACGATAAAGGTGAGTGCAAGGATGGTAAAAACGTGTCTCAACATGGTTATTTTTCGTAAGTGAACAAAACGGGCTTACCCAACCGAAGTGTCAGGAAAGGCGGTGTTACACAATAAGATTACGAGGGATTTGTCACGCGCTGCAAAAACTGTTCCGGCTTGGCGGGTCTGCGCATCAGGCGACAATCATTCCATGAGGAGGAAACGGCGGCGAAGGTAGGTTTTTCGGGCTGAATCTACCCGACCCGCAGGGGCTGGGAAATGTTAAATCTTCGTCATTTCACCCATGAATGGTAAAGCGGACATATTTGATGGTTTTCCCGGCCTGGAGGTGCATGCTTTCGTAGAGGGTTTGGATACCCAATTCGGGATAGGCCAGGGGGCCGCTGTAAATATGGGCATGGGTGTAGAGCAATTGGCAGCGCGGGTCGGCAGCAATGGTATCGAGGGTAAACTGGTAGAATTCGGGGTCATCGTGCTTGAGGTGTACCAGGCCGCCAGGCCGCAGGATGCCGCGGTATTTTTCCAAAAAGAAAGCGGATGTGAGGCGGCGGTTCTCCTTGCTGGGCCTCGGGAACGGATCGGGGAAGGTGATCCAGATTTCATCCACCTCGCCGGGCGCGACGAAGCGGTCGATTATTTCGATGCGGGTGCGCAGGAAGGCGGCGTTGGGCAGGTTTTTATCCAGGGCGTCTTTGGCGCCTTTCCAGATGCGGTTGCCCTTGATGTCTACGCCGATGAAGTTGCGCTCCGGGTATCGTTGCGCGAGCGCCACGGTGTACTCGCCGCCGCCGCAGGCCAGTTCCAGCGTGATCGGGTGGTTGTTTTTAAAATGCTCCGCTTGCCAGCGCCCGCTCAATTCCACGGTTTGCATTCCGGGCCCCACGAGGGCCGGTTGCTGGAAATCGTAGCACTCGAACACGTTCGGGAACGACAATATTTCGGCAAATTTGCGGAGTTTGTTTTTTCGACCCATGCCTTCAAATGTTGTGCAATGCTGGTTTTTTAGTATAAAAATAGAACTACCAGAGTCCCGGCCGGTAAATGCCTTCCGAAGCCATCCCGCGGAGCGCGTCCTGCACGGTGTCTTTGTCGGCCGGATACGTAACGCCGTACCACTGGCTGTCGCTCGACAGCACCTGCACCCGCACTTGTCCGGAATGCAACAGGTTGTTGACCACCGTTGGGATGTAAAATTCGGCTTTGGGCTTGTCCAGGTTGGCCTCCACAAAGGCACGGAACTGTGTTTCCAGTTCCTCAAAAATGGAGGGCGGGAAGCCCCAGAAATTCATGGATACCGGCGTGTTGTCGGCCAGCGGGAAGCGGGTGCCCGACTCGTCGGTGTAGAAAATACCGTCGGCGAACCGTTCAATTTTGGTGCGCTCGGTCACTTCGGTGAGCAAACCTTCCGGGTTCACGGCGCATACCCCGCGCGACACGGTACCGTTTTCAGACAAGGTATTGGCCAGGCGGTAGGCCACCATGCCGTAACAATCGGGCGCACATTGGTTGCGCAAAAAATCGCCGATGGCCTGGAAGGCGTCGGCGCCATAAAAATCGTCGGCATTGATCGCCACAAAGGGTTCGCGGATGCAGTCGCGGGCGGCAAAAATAGCATGGCCGGTGCCCCAGGGTTTTTCGCGCTGCGGCGCTTGCGGGAGCCATTCCAGCCCGGTGTGCATTTCCTGAAAGGCATATTCGACGGCGATATGTTGCTCGATTTTGTTGCCGATGCGTTCGCGAAATTCGGCTTCGATGTCTTTTCGAATTACAAAAACAACTTTGCCAAAGCCAGCCCGGAGGGCATCAAAAACAGAAAATTCGAGTATGGCTTCGCCACCGGGGCCCATGCCATCCACTTGTTTGAGTCCGCCATAGCGCGAGCCGATGCCGGCAGCCAGGATTAAAAGTGTTGGTTGCATAGGTGTTCGTTTGATGTTTGGTAAAAGAAAATTGTGGGTTTCGCCGGGTTTGCTACATTTGCCCAGGCTCGCAAAGAAGAACTTCGTAATTAAATTTTTGCGTTGCGGGCATTGAAAGAAAGGAAGCAGCCCTATTTCTTTGCCGGTGCCCGGAAAAACTCCGCAAAAGTCCAAAACCTGCGCCAATTTCTTACTACACCTACCCAACTCTTGTCTTATGAGCACGGCTTCGACCCGCAACTCCGGTTACCTCTACCAGATCTCCCTTATTGGTTTGTTGTTCTTCATCTTCGGGTTTGTGACCTGGGTCAACAGCATTTTGATCACCTTTTTCAAACAAGCCTTTGGGCTCGACAACACGAGCTCGTACCTGGTTACGTTCGCCTTTTTTATTTCCTACACCGTCATGGCTATTCCGGCCTCGCGGCTCCTGAAAGCGACCGGTTTCAAAAAAGGCATGTCCTGGGGCTTGGGCACGATGGCGGTTGGCACCTTGCTGTTTATCCCGGCGGCTAAAATGGCGTCGTATCCCCTGTTTTTGATCGGCTTGTTTGTCATTGGCATCGGCCTGACGATCCTGCAAACCGCCTCCAACCCGTACGTGACCATTTTGGGCCCCCGGGAAAGTGCGGCACAGCGCATCAGTTTTATGGGCATCGCCAACAAACTGGCCGGCATCATCGGCCAATATATTTTCGGCGGCATCTTGTTGGTGGGCGCTGGCGCCGACCTGAACAATGTCGTCATGCCCTACCTCATCCTGACGGCTGTATTGGTGGCCCTGGCCGTGCTGATTCAATTCTCCAACCTGCCGGACATCAACGAGGAAGAAGATTCGGCCGGCGCCGAGGGGGGCCTGAGCACCAAAACCAGCGTTTGGCAATACTCCAACCTGGTGTTGGGTGTGGTGGCACTGTTCCTGTACGTGGGCGTAGAGGTTATTGCCGGCGATACGATTATCAACTACGGTATTTCCAAGGGCTTCAGCCCCGATGAGGCCAAACATTTTACCACCTACACGCTCTACGGCATGCTGGCCGGCTATATCGTGGGCATTCTGGCCATTCCCAAGTGGATTTCCCAACAGGCGGCCTTGAAATATTCGGCTATTTTGGGTGTGCTTTTTGGCATATCAGGTCTTGTTACCGACGGGTTTATTTCGGTGCTCAGTATTGCGCTGCTCGGCTTGGCCAACGCCCTCATGTGGCCGGCTATATTCCCGCTGGCCATTGCCGGACTGGGCCGGTTTACGAAAATCGGATCAGCCCTGCTCATCATGGGTATTGCCGGCGGCGCCATTTTGCCACTGGTATATGGCCGTTTGGCCGATGGCATCGGCACACAAATGGCGTACGTGCTGGTGTTGCCGTGCTACCTGTATATTTTATACTATGCAGTGAAAGGGTATAAACGGGCCTAAACTACGGCCTGCCAGTGGCGCCTTTGTTAGATGGTTTATAACCAGGAAAGGGGTGGTTTTTTGCAGGAAAAACCACCCCTTCCCTTGTTTAAGGCCTACGACAGGCCTTCGTTGGAATCGATCAATTCCATAACGGTGCGAAACGCCGCGTATTTGCCTTCGTAGCGTTGTTGGTGCTGGCGCTGGAGATCCGGAGCAAACTCCTCCATATAGCGCCGGAGTTGCGCCATGTCGCGCACGAGGTATTGCATCGTATAAATTTCAGAACCTTCATGCTCGTGCCCCAGCAGCCGGCACATCCGGTACGATACGAACAAGCCCGTGGCCATCACATCGGGTAGGTGGGTGTTTTGCATCCATTGGAGCCAATCCTGGTGTGCATCCAAATCGATGGTAACGGTAACGTTGTAGAGCAGCATAAGTGTCGTAGAAATGCTTTTTAGTAGAAAGGCGCTGCGCAAATGTGCAAAACGGCGCCGCGTTTTCGTGTTTTACGCCGAAAATAATTTAATCTTGTAGGCCGTTCCAGTACCACTAGCTGCCGGCCTGCACACCGTTGCCGCCGGCTTTTCATAACCCAACTACGTAAACACATACCTGCACATGAACACGATTCTACGCCCCTTGCTGGCTCCCCTGCTGGCTATCTGGTTTCCTGTTGCATTGATGGCCACACACAACCGCGCCGGTGAAATTCATATCGAACAAATCGGTGCGCTGACGGTGCGCGCCACCATCATCACCTGGACCCGGACCCTGAGTTTCAGTGCCGACCGCGACACCCTCACCATCGACTGGGGCGACGGCACTTTCCAGGCCGTCCGGCGCAGCAACGGCAATGGCAACGGCGTGATCCTGAACGATGAAGTCAAATACAACGAGTACGTGGCGGTGCATACCTACGCCGGACCGGCCACCTACCGGATCTCCATGACCGATCCTAACCGGAATGCCGGCATTGTCAACGTCAATCCGCCCCAATCCGAAAATGTGCCTTTTCATATTGCCACGATCTATTCGTTTCAGGACCCCCAATTCGGCGGCACCAACACGACCCCAACCCTGTACCAGCCGCCCATTGACAACGCTTGCATCGGCCGCCCGTTCAAACACAACCCCAATGCCTACGACCCGGATGGCGACAGCCTGTCGTACCACCTGACCGTGCCGGCGCAGGCCTCGGGAGCCGAAGTGCCCAGTTATTCCTTCCCCCATGAGGTGGGGCCCGGGAGCAACAACAAATTCCAACTGGACGAGCGTACCGGAGATATCCTCTGGCTTTCGCCTCAAATTGCAGGCGAGTACAACATCGCGTTTATCATTGTCTCCTGGCGCGGTGGCGTGCCCATCGACACCACGATCCGCGATATGCAGATTTTTGTAGACAACTGCCAAAATAACCCGCCGGTCGTGGAAGCCGTGGATAAAATCTGCGTTATAGCCGGCCAAACTGTTCAGTTTCCTGTAACGGCTACCGATCCCGACACGGGTAATTTCATTCAACTTACTGCCTTGGGCGGCCCGCTCAGCAGCCCATACAGCCCGGCTACCTTCAATGCCCCTAGCAACTGGGTATTGCCGCCTATCACCAGCACCTTCCGCTGGGTGACGGCTTGCGAACACATTTCCAACCAGCCTTATTCGGTGGTATTCAAAGCCGTGGACTCGCTCAACAAGGTGACGCCCAAACTGGCCGACCTTAAAACGGTGTCCATCAAAGTAGTGGGCCCGGCACCGGAAGATGTGCAGGTAAAAGCCCAACAGGGCGCCGTAGAGGTATCCTGGGAAAAGCCCTACGCCTGCGACCAAACGGCAGACAACTATTTTTACGGGTTTTCCGTCTGGCGCCGCGAAGGCAGCAATCCTTTTGTGATCGACAATTGCAAGCCTGGCCTGGACGGCAAAGGGTATACCGAACTGGTCTTCGTCACCAAATCTGAAAAAGACGGCCGGTATTATTTCAAAGACACCAAAGTGGAGCGTGGCCGCACCTATTGCTACCGCGTTTTGGCCAAATTTGCGCGTATTTCCAGCGGCGGCTACCCCTACAACCTGGTCGAAAGCCTGCCCTCCGAGGAGATGTGCGTACAACTGCCCCGCGACCTGCCGCTCATCACCAATGCTACTGTTTTGCAAACAGACCCCGCCAACGGCCAAATTCAGGTGTGCTGGTCCAAACCGGTGGCCAAGGACCTGGATACTGTAGTGAACCACGGCCCTTACCGCTACCAATTGTTGCGGGCGCCGGGCCTGAACGGCGGCACCTTGCAACCCGTGCCGGGCGCCTCCTTTGTGGCCGCAAATTTCTGGCAGGCCAACGACACCTGTTTTACCGACCAGGGCCTCAATACCCAGGATCAGGCCTACCACTATCAGGTCGCTTTTTATGTGCGCGGCGAAGACGTGCCACTGGGTTCCACCAACCAGGCCTCCTCGGTGTTTTTGACCGTCAATTCCACCGACAACACCAACTTGCTCAGTTGGCAGGAAAAGGTCCCCTGGAACAACTACCAGTACACCGTGTACCGCCGGAATGAGTTCAACGGCCAATACGACTCCATCGGCATCTCCAGCACCCGTTCGTACGACGACCGGGGCCTGGTCAATGGAAAGGAATATTGTTATTATGTGCGCAGTACCGGCACCTACAGCATCGGCGGGGTGATCGACCCCATTTTCAACGCTTCGCAGGAAGATTGCGGCGTGCCGCTCGATACGATTCCGCCCTGCATCCCGACCCTGGTGGTCAACAATATTTGCACCGGCGGCAACAGCGTCGAACCCGATCCGCCCTACGAAAACAACCTGAGTTGGAACAACCCCAACAATACCTGCCCCGGCACCGACGATGCGGTAAAATACCATATCTGGTTTGCCCCGGCGGTCAACGACCCTTTGTCTCTGCTGGCTGAAATCGACGGCGCCAACAATACACAATTTGTACACAGCCTGGAAGAGGGCCTGGCCGGCTGCTATGCCATTTCCGCCATCGACTCCACCGGCAACGAAAGCCTCAAGAGCGCGGCGCTTTGCGTCGATAATTGCCCGGAATACGTTCTGCCCAACGCCTTTACGCCGGATGCAGACGGGCACAACGACGCCTTTACCCCCTTCCCGCACTGGCGGTTTATCGACCGGATCGACATGCAGGTTTTCAACCGCTGGGGCAACGTGGTGTTTGAAACCACCGATCCCGCCATCCTCTGGACCGGCCGCAACCTCAACGGCGAAGAATTGGCCGAAGGCACTTATTTCTACGTTTGCAAAGTCTACGAAAGCCGGGTAGGCGGCGTGGTGCTGCGCCCGGATATTTTGAGTGGGTATATCGAACTGGTGCGGGGGAAGCGCTGATCCGTATGCAGCGTGAAAGCCCAAACGGGCATTGGTGCGCCGGGCTGCTTCGCCCGGCGCACTTATTTTTTCAAGAAACAACTTTTAAAACTGTCGCAGCACGGCTTCTGCTGCCGCAAACGGCGATATCCGCCCGGCCAGCACTTCGGGTTCAAGCGCTGCCAGGCTGGCCTGTACGGCTGGCCGGCTGAAAAAAGCGGCTTTTAAACCGGCCTCCAGGGCTTCCTGAAACCAATACTGCGCCTGAAGCCGCCGGTTTTCCATAAAAAAACCATTGGCCAGGGTCTGGGTCCGGTACGCTCCGATAGCCGCCCAAAGTTCGCCAATGCCACTGCCTTCCTGCGCGCTGCAGGTGAGGACCTGCGGCGCCCAGCCGCTGGGCTTGGGGGGCAGGAGATGGGTACCGTTCCAATAGTGCGCCCGGGCCTGCCGGGCCAGTTGGAGGCGGTCGCCATCGGCTTTGTTGACAGCCAGGATATCGGCCATTTCAACAATACCTCGTTTGATGCCTTGCAGCTCATCGCCGGCGCCGGGCAGCAACAAGAGCAAAAACACATCTGTCATCCGGTGCACCGCAATTTCGGATTGCCCGACGCCCACCGTTTCCACCAGCACCACGTCGTAGCCGGCCGCTTCCACCAACAAGATCGTTTCGCGTGTTTTGCGGGCTACGCCACCCAGCGAGTCGCCCGAGGGCGAAGGCCGGATAAACGCCTGTTCGGCTACCGAAAGCCGCTCCATCCGGGTTTTATCACCCAGAATACTGCCCTTGCTGATCGAACTGGACGGGTCCACCGCCAGTACCGCTACCTTATGGCCCTGTCCAACCAAATACATGCCCAGGGCCTCGATCAGGGTACTTTTCCCGGCGCCCGGTGCGCCGGTGACGGCCAGGCGCAGGCTGCCGGCTTCCCGGGCGCCCGGCGCCTCCAGCAAGCGGGCAATGACCGCATTGGCCAGTGCCTGATGCTCCGGGCGGGCACTTTCCACCAGGGTGATCGCCTGGCCCAATACCACGCGGTCGCCCGCGCGGATGCCGGCTACATATTCGTCAAGGGTGCGGAGCGGACGGGCCATATGTGTACAATACCTTTGGAACAAAAGTGCGAAGGTTTGTGGAAAAGCCGGCAACCCGCCTGCACTGGCGGTTAAAGTTTTTTAAGAAATCGGGGAAACGGGCTTTAACAACAGCGGCAATACCCGAACGACAAACCTGAAGGGCGTTAATGGCCTTAACGCCACTAAAAGAAGAGGTTAATCCCACCCGGGTAAGGAAAGGGCCTATTGCAAAAAGGCTTGGTACAGGGCAATCTTGTCTTCACTTTATCACCCGGTATAACCACATCCTTTTCTGCGCTACTCATTTTTGTTGTTCGCCACCATGCTGCTATTGGGCAGTTGCCGCAGCCTGAAAACGCAAGATTTTCACCAGCAGGCAGCCCTCACGCAGCCCATGCCCCCGCTCGCCCTGAAGGTCCACGCCGAAAGTTTCCTCGGCCATTTTGCCGGCGATTTGGCCAAAGACGTACTGTCTGATGCCGCCATGTCGCGCCGTGGCCCCTGGATGCCCTTCCCTTCGCCATACGAAGTTCATTCCCGGGTAGCCGAGCCCATGCGCGATGTTTTCACTGTTCTGGGCAATGAACTCAGCGACAATATGCTCCAGTCGGCCGGTGAAAAATATGGCCAGCTCCGGTTCAAATTGGTGTATTACCAAAGCAACACACCGGGCTGGGGCTGGGTCATTCCCTCGGTGTTGACCCTGAACCTGGCCAACCTGGCCGGTATGCCTTTCCTGCGCTACCGGATCGATCTGGAATTGCAAATGGAAATCCTGGATCGAAACCAACAGGTCATCGCCCAATACCGCGCGCCGGGGAGTGGCAAAAGTACAGTGGCCATGTACTACGGGTACTCGGGCCGGGACGCCTACCGCAAAGCCAATCTTCTGGCGCTGCAAGATGCCATGCGGGCCATTCGGTCCAAAATGGAGCCCGATTTGACCGTATTGCGCGATGATTTGCTGGCGGCCGGGCCGGAGAAAAAGTAAAGTGGGTATCTGCGGCTGAACACTTAGGTTTGTCGCATTGTTTGGCAACAAATATCCAGTATGAAACGACTTACCCTATTGTTCGCCCTCCTGGGCATGTGGCAGCTGGCCTGCAACTCCGGCAACTCTCCAGAGGCGTCCGCAAGCGCTTGGCCGAAACCGGAAGCCGGAGTTGCCGGCACAGGCGCCGCCCGCAAAAACATCGTCTTTTTCGGCAACAGCCTCACGGCCGCCTACCAACTTTCGCAGGAACAAGGTTTTCCGGCTCTGATCCAGCAAAAAATTGACAGCCTCCAGTTGCCCTACCAATGCATCAACGCCGGCCTGAGTGGCGAGACCACCGCCGCCGGCAAAAACCGGATCGATTGGGTGCTGCAACAGCCGGTGGATGTATTTGTGCTCGAACTGGGCGCCAACGACGCGCTGCGCGGGCTGCCGGTGGAAGAATCCGTCAAAAACCTCCAGGCCATTATCGACCGGGTTAAAACCAAATATCCGGCCTGCAAAATCGTGCTGGCCGGTATGCTGGCGCCGCCCAACCTCGGCCCGGTGTACACGAAGCAGTTCCAGGAAATGTACCCCGCTCTGGCCAAACAAAACCAAACGGCCCTCGTGCCTTTTTTGCTGGAAAACGTAGGTGGGGTCCCTTCGCTCAACCTGGAAGACGGCATCCACCCCAATGTGGAAGGCCAGAAAATTGTGGCCAACACGGTTTGGAACGTCTTGCAGCCGCTGCTGTAGGCTTAGAACTGTTTTAAAACTCCTGCAGGGGTTTTAAAACAGTTTCTTACATGCCCTCCCACTCGGGTTGGCGGTAGCGCAGCCAGAATTTTTGCAGGACCTTGATTTCGTAGGGGAAATGGAAAAAATCAAAGCGGTAGCGCAGGCCCGCCAGGGCGCTGATGGCCCGGCGTTGCAGTTGAGTGAGTTTGCGGTCCGATACCGTTGGGAAACGGGCGTTCAGTACGGTTTCAAAATTGCGGATGCGGTTGATCATGGCCGGCGTCAGCCAGGGCGTAAGGGGGTTGCGGCGCAGGTCGAACGATTCCCATTGGGGCGATAGCCACTCGTCGAGCGTGCGTGGGAAGGAAAAACCCGCCCGGGTGATCCGTTCGTACAATTCCGACCCTTCGGTGGGCACCGGCGAATACACGTAAATGATAATCTCCGTGTCGGGGTTGATCGTTTTTATTTTTTTGATAAATGCGATATCGGCTTCGATTTGCGCCCACACTTGCTCCGGCGAGTCGGCCGGCAGGCCTAGCACGAAGGAATATTCCGGGATGATGTCGAATTGTTTCATGCGGGCGGCAAAGCGCTGAATTTGCTCGCCGGTTTGCTTGCCGCCTTTGTCCATTTGTTTGAGGAGTTCGTCGTTGCCGGTTTCGGCGCCGAAAAAAATCATGCGGCAGCCGGCGCGGCGCATCAGGGCCAGGGTATCGTCGGAAAACTGGTCGATGGTATCAATGCGGCCTTCGCCCCACCAGCGCATGTTTTCGTTCAGCATCAGTTCGGAAAATTCACGAACGCGTTTTTCACTCACGAAGAAATTGTTGTCGTGAAATTCAATGCTATCGGCGCCCCATTTTTCCTTGATGTACAAAATATCCCGGTACATGCCCTGCGCCGATTTTCCGCGCCAGCGGGCCTCAAAAATCGGCACTACGGCGCAAAACGAACATTTGAACGGACAGCCCATGCTGCTGTGGTAGGCCAGGGTGCGGCGCCCCAAAAACGTGGGACTCAGGTAGCGCTGCATGGGGTAAAACCGGTCGAGCACATCATACGGGAGTGAAGGCAGGGTATCCGGATCAATCAGGGCTTCCTTGCTGTTTTTAATGACTACGCCCTCCGGCGTTTTCCAAACCAGGTTGGGGATAAACTCATAGGGGGAGCCCGTATCGAGGGCCTGGAGCAGCGCCGGGAAAGCATGGTCGCCGGGGCCGTACACTACAAAATCCACATAGCCGCTTTCCATCACCACGGGGTATTGGTTGCTGGCAAAATAGCCGCCCCAGATGGTGACAATGTCCGGAAACTGTTGTTTGATCCGCTTGGTCAACGGGATGGCTTGTTTCAACTGCGGGCCCGGCATCACCGTGCAGCCAAAATACCCGAACCCGCCGGTCGCCAGGTGCCCGGCAATGGTGGCCCAGGGATCGGCTTCCAGGTTGCCATCGACCAGCACAAAGTCGCGTTGTCCGTAAATCGAAGCACCAACCTGCAGGATACTGTTGGGCACCCGGTATTTGGAGTTGGCGCTTCGCGGATTGAAAAGAAGAACTTTTTGCATGGACTCGGCCGGCGATCTGGTTAACAATGTGTAAATGCAAAGGTAAACAAATGACAGCCGGCGCCCGGACAGACTGGATTTTCTGCCGTTTTCATCCAAAAAACCCTTGAAATTGTTAACGCGTTTTAAACCGGGCCTTTTTTCTGTGGGAGCGATGTGACGCGGTTTGTGCGGGTCACGTGACCAAATTTGTAGCTGGGCGTATAAATGTTGTCTTTACGAATGAGTAAGGACAGGCAAAAAAGGAAGATTGTTTTCATTTGGTTTTTTGGGGTTTTAGCCGCTAACGCGCAATGCGTTAGTGGCTTTTTTTATTTAGCGCAGCACCAACACTTTCAGGGCATACCGCTGTGCTGCTCCCGCCACAGAAAGGGTGTAAAAACCGGCTGGAATGCCTTCCAGTTCCAGGGTTTGTTGTTCCTGTTGCAGTGGCTGCCAGGTCCTGATGCTTCGCCCGGCGGCATCCAGCAGCCGCAGCGATTCCGGCGCCAGGCCCGGTGTTTCCAAAAACAAATACGTACTTGCCGGATTGGGCGATAGTCGCAGTAACGATCGGGCGGGCGGGTCAGCAATAGCGGTGGCTACGCAGCCATAGGCCGCCAACTGTTGTTGGAGCGCGTCGTGGCGGGTTTTGATAAAGGGTTTGAGTCCTGCAATAAGGGTTACAGCCGGCGCCCCTGGCCCGGGCACGAGGTCCTGGCTCAGGTTTTGTTCGAACTGTGCATTGGAAAAAAATTTCAGGGTATCTGCATACACATGCGGGCGGATGAGCGTCGCCAGCGAATCGATATGGGCGTCCAGTCGGGCGTTGGTAAAACTGGGCAACAATGCGCAGAAGCGGTCGGCCAGTTGTTGTTTGAAAACGGGGTCGGGCAGGAGGCGGTTCATCAGGGGGCGCTGCGCCATAGGTTGCGGAATATGTGTGAACGGCAGCATCTTCAGATTGGGCAGGGAAATGCCCATTTGAAAATTGCCGAAGGCTTCGTTCACGTCCCAGGTGATCCATTCGAAGCGACCGGTTTCGGTATTGTGGTAGAGAAAATAGTTGTGGCCGCTGCCGATGTAGCTATCGAGGTTCACAAACAGGTTGTGTGCAGCCCAGTAGTCGACCCAGCTGTTGAGGTTGAGGTAGCGGCTGAGGCTGTCGCGCAGTTGAGCGGTCGGCGTGTTGTTGAGCACGTCCAGCAGCCGGAGCAGGTCCGACCAGTCATTGGCGGTTTCGTTGGTTTTGAGTTCGTAATCGCTCTGGTAAGGGCTGGGATCGGCGCCTTTCCAAGTGAGCGTACCTTTGGGGTCGCCTTTGAAGAGGTTGCCATCTTTGTTGCCGTAGCGGTCTTTCAGAAACGTTTTGTTGACGTCCTCCACTACAGTGTACAGGCCCCAGTAGTGGCCGTTCAGATACAAGCGCGCAAAGGTGGCCCGGGGGCCGGCAATCTGCTGTGCCTGCAGGAAATCGAGCATGAGTTTTTCGCGCAGGAGGCTGGGGTCTTTGAACCCATTGTTGAGTACGAGTTTTTTCAGTCCGTCGAGGGTTTGGTCCGCGGCATATTCTTCAAAATCAATGCGGAAGGGTTTTTTCCGGCTGGGGTTGTTGTACGACGAGTTGCCTTTGAATTTCACGCCGCACTGCGGGTAGGCCTGCCCATCCACGCTGACATCGCAGCGCATGTAGGTATCGGTTTTGTAGTTTTGGGTCAGGCTGTCCCAATAGCCGGGCTGGCTGAACTGAAGGCGGATGTCGTGCACCGTCCAGGCGCCGAAAAACTGGTCGCCTTCCTGTTGAGCGGGCAAGGATAGGCCGGCCAGCAAGAGGCCGGTGAGGAGGAGAAATTTTATCATGGCGGTTCGTTTTGGTTGAACCGGTATTGGACTGGGATGGAGGGGCAAGGTTAAAAGCCTATCCGGCAGTTTCCTCTTGCACCCGCTCCAAAAACTCCGCCTCGGTCCAAATCTCCACCGTGCCCAGAGCCTGCGCCTTTTTCAACTTGCTGCCGGCTTTTTCGCCCACCACCAGGATGCTCAGGTTTTTGCTCACGCCGCTGGCGAGGGTGGCGCCGGCGGCGGCAGCCCGGGCCTCTGCCGCTTCACGCGTCAGGGTCGTAAGGGTGCCGGTGAACAAGATGCTGCGGCCGGCCAGGGGGCCTTCGGCGGCGCTGGCGGGCTTCTTGTCGTCTTCGGTTTGCCGGAGGTTGACGCCCAGGCCCTCCATGGTTTGCAGCAATTCGAGGTTGTGCTCGTTGTGGAAGAAATGGTACACGTTGCGGGCCAGCACGGGCCCCACATCTTTGATCTGTTCGTAGCGATCGAGTTCCCAATGGGCCAGGTCGAGCACGTGTTCCAGTTCGGCGGCCAGCAGTTTGGAGGTTTTTTGGCCGAGGTGGTGGATGCTCAGGCTGTGTAGCAGGCGGTAAATGGGGTTTTGTTTGGCCTTTTCGATAGCCTTTTGCAGGTTGGTGGCCGATTTTTCACCGAAGCCTTCCAGTTGGGCCAGTTGCCCGTAGTCGAGCCGGTAGATATCGGCAATGGAGTGCAGCCAGCCCAGTTTGAAGAAGCGCTCGATGGTGCTTTCGCCCATACCTTCGATGTCCATGGCGTGTTTGGAGGTATGAAAAATCATACGTTGTACCACCTGGGCTTCGCATTCGGCGTTTTCGCAGCGCCAAATGGCTTCGTCTTCGGGCTTGACCAGCAGGCTTTGGCACACCGGGCACAGGGTTGGGTACACCACGGGGCGTTCCCTGCCGTCGCGGAGTTCGTCCAATGCTTTGACGATGTAAGGAATGACGTCGCCGGCGCGTTCGACCAGCACCTGATCGCCGATCCGGATATCCTTGCTGCGGATAAATTCTTCGTTGTGCAGGCTCACGTTTTGTACCGTGACGCCGGCCAGTTGCACGGGCTCCAGTTTGGCAACAGGCGTAACAGCGCCGGTTTTGCCCACCTGAAACTCCACGTCGCGCAGGCGGGTGGTGGCCTGGCGGGCTTTGAACTTGAACGCAATAGCCCAGCGCGGGTGGTGGGCGGTGTATCCACATCGGGCCTGCAACTCCAGGCTGTTCACTTTGATGACCATCCCGTCGATTTCGTAGGGGTAGGTTTCGCGCTGGTTTTGCCAGCCTTCACAAAAAGCAATGACCTCTGTGATGCTCGGGCAGATGCGGCGTTCGGGCAACCCCACTCCCAGTCCCTCCCCCTGAGGGGAGGTGGCCAAAGCGGGCGTTTTGAAGCCCAGTTCGCCCAGGAGCAGGATGGATTCGTTGTGGGTGGGAAATTTGTCGAGCAGGGAGTTGCCGGCGGCATCGGCGGCATAGCCCAATTGATAAATAAAGGCTTCCAGGCCCCGGATGGCGGCTTCTTTGGGGTCTTTCATCCGGAGCCCGCCGGTGGCTGCGTTGCGGGGATTGGCAAAAAGCGTTTCGCCGGCTTCCAGGCGTTTGGCATTTATTTTTTCAAAAACATCTTTCCGGATAATGGCTTCGCCGCGCAATTCGGCCTTGGCGATGCCGTATTTGGAAAATGCCGCTTGAAGCGGGATCGAGCGCAGGGTGCGCATGTTGAGCGTGATCTCGTCGCCCACTTCGCCGTTGCCACGGGTAGCAGCGCGCAGGAGGCGATCGTTTTCAAAGACCAGGGCGACGGTGCCTCCATCGAATTTCGGTTCTACGGCATACTCGACATCGGATTCCTTGGGCAAGCCGCAGAGTTTTTTCACGGCAGTATCGAAGTCGGTAAGGTCTTCGGCGTCGTAGGAATTGTCCAGCGAGAGCATGGGCGTGAGGTGGGCCACCTGGTCGAAATCGGCAGTCAGGTCGGCCGATACACGCTGGGTGGGGGAGTCGGGCGACACCAGTTCGGGGTGTTCGCGTTCGATGGCTTCCAGTTGTTTGTAGAGCTGGTCGTACTCGAAATCGCTGATTACCGGGTCGTTTTGGATGGAATAGCGCCACTCATGGTAGCGAAGCACACTGCGCAGGTCTTCCGCACGCTCGATGGCGGATTCGGAAAAGAGGTCGGCCTGAGGCGTGTAGAGGAGTTTTTTGGAAAGATCGTAGAGCGCGCGCTGGGCTTCGGACGTGTACATTTTCCTGAAGGATGAACAAGTGAACGGGTAGGAGAACGCCCGGGCAGTATGCTCTGCAAACGAGGCGGCGCTCAAAGTTCGGAAGAGTTACCGACAGAACCGTACTTTTTGAAACCCTAAGTTTTCCACACGCCTGCGGGCGCGCTACCGCATTTTTGCCAACGCCAACCTTGCTACGGCGCGGGCTTTGTCGAGGTTGTCGTGCGGCTGATCGGCGTAGTCCAGCGTAATTTTTATCACTAGGTGGCCTTTTTTGACCATCAACGACAGTTGGGAATTGCTCCACAAGGCGCCGTCGCCGAGGCCGGTTATGGCTTCGGTGTAGACATTGGCCTGGTCGCGGCGCACCATGTCGAATTGGGCTCGCGAGATAGTTTCGGTACCGTAGTCGAGCACCTGGGTCACGAGCGTATTTTTAAATTCGAGGTATTGGGCGCCGGGTTTTTCATTGCCGCTTTCGCGTTCTTTCCAGTCGGGTTTCATCCAGGTGCGGAGGCAAAAGCCCTGGTCGGCGAGGGTACGGGCATTGAACACGTCGCGTTTGACTTCGATACCGAACAGGGCTTTGATCTCCTCGTCGGTGACCAGCTCGCAGCCCGCATTTTTCCAGGGGTTGGGCAGGCTGGTGGGGGTGCCAGTCAGGCTATCTACGGCCAATGGTGGCGCGCCCGCGCCGGCGGGTTCGGGGGTATTGGATTGACAGGCGAGATATAACAAAGCGGGCAGCAGGAGGGCGATCCGACAACAGAGGCGTAACATGGGTATCGATTTTTGGTTAAAACAAGACGACAACTGGTATAATATTCTCTTATGGGGTTAAGATTTTTTTAAAGTGTGCAAAGATAATGCCTCAAAAGAGTACAAAACCTGCCGGCGGGTGTAGGTTTGCTGCGGCCGAAAGCGCCCAAGCGGGGGCGGAAAGACCTTTTTAGTCGGAAAAAATGGCTTTCCTCTGGCCAAGCGGTATTTTGTTTTGACTTTTACGCGGCCCGGCGAATCACGCGGCTCGAAAAAAGTTGCACATTTGCCCGTTCAACCAAACATATCATTCATCAAAACCAGACACAACTTATGGCGGGAAAGCTCGACACGACAACTCCAGGCTCTGCAACACCCAAAGGAAAATTTCCATCCAGTATTCCGTACATCATCGGGAATGAAGCCGCCGAGCGCTTCAACTACTACGGTTTGCGGGCGATCCTGACTACCTTTTTGGTCGCACAGTTTTACAACCAATCCGGTTCTACGGACCCTAATGTGGTGCAAGCGGCCGAAGCCACCGCCAATGCCAAGACCCACGACTTTGTGGCCATGACCTACTTGTTGCCCATGTTTGGCGGCATGGTGGCCGACTGGTTCTGGGGCAAGTACAAAACCATTCTTTACCTGTCGTTGGTGTACGCCACCGGCAGTATTCTGCTGGCGCTCTCGGTCGATAGCGAGGTGATGTTTACCTCGGCGCTGATGCTGATTGCGCTGGGCGCGGGGGGCATCAAGCCCTGTGTGTCGGCCAACGTAGGCGACCAGTTCGACGAGTCCAACAAAGAACTGCTCCCCAAGGCTTTCGATGCGTTTTACGCTTCGATCAACTTCGGCTCGCTGCTGTCCATTTTGCTGATTCCGTACCTGAAAGCCAAATTTGGCCCGATGGTGGCGTTTGGCGTTCCGGCTATCGCCATGTTGATCGCGGTATTTTTCTTCTGGGCCGGCCGGCATAAATACCGCCGCGTACCGCCGCCCAAAAGCGACCCGAACAAAGTGGTTATCCTGGCTACGGCTTTTGGCTCGCTGTTGGCCAGTTACCTGTATTTCGACAAAGTGCAACACGCCGGCATCGGGCCGGTGTTGGGCGCCTGGCTGGTGCTGGTCCTGGTGTTGGCGCTGGTTTTCAAAAAACAGTGGTTTGCCAAGCCCGGCAACTTTGTCGGTATCAACTTGTATGCCCTCACCAACGGCGGTTTTGCCGCTGCGGCCCGGGAATATGGCGACGAAGCCGTCGAAGGCATCCGCTCGGTGTGGCGGGTACTGTCGGTGTTTGCCTTTATTCCCGTGTTTTGGGCCCTCTGGGACCAAAGCCAATCCGAATGGGTGGTACAGGCCACTAAAATGGACCTCGACTTCCTGGGCATTCATTGGCAGGCCGAACAAATTTCGTTTGTCAATGCGGCCTTTATCCTGGCCTTCATTCCGCTGTTCTCTTTTGTGTTGTATCCTGCCTTGAACAAAGCGGGTATCAAAGTGACACCCCTGCGTAAAATCGGCGCCGGATTCGTGCTCACCGCCTTGTCGTTTGTGATCATTGCGATCATTCAGGGCTGGATTGATGCCGGCGAGCGGCCGAATATTTCCTGGCAAATTCTGGCTTTCGTGGTGTTGACTGCCGGCGAGGTGCTCATTTCGATCACGGGCCTGGAGTATGCCTACACCCAGTCGCCCCCGTCCATGAAATCGACCATCATGGCGTGCTGGCTGATTTCGGTGACCATGGGCAACGTGCTGGTGTCTGTCATTCAAAACAACATCAAAAATGCCGGTTTCTTTGCTCAGTTCCACGGGGCCGATTTCTTTTGGCTGTTCACCGGGATCTGCGCTGTTACGGCGGTTGCCTTTATCCTGATTTCGCCGCGGATCAAGGAGAAATCCTACGTGGGGTAAGCAAGCAATATGTGATCCAGTCCAGGACTGTTCTGGACCGATTTTAAAAACACCCCTGTGGGCCCTGGCGCCTGCGGGGGTGTTTTTTTGCAAAAAACCGACGAAACAAACCCCTGTTTTTCCATGTTCCTGCCGAAACCTCTCTTTGGAATTCTATTGTGTAAAATCAACCCCGACCGCCCCTTGCAAACCGGCTGGCTACCGGTCGTTTGTTTCTTTGTCCGTTTCTAAAATTTGGCTGTATTATGAATTTGGCTCTACTGCGCTACTCTTTTTTTACCCTTTTTTGCCTGGTGCTGTACGTAGCCCCGGCACAGCAATGTGTATTCCGGATCGATATGCACGACGATTTTGGCGATGGCTGGGATGGCGGGGTGCTCACTCTGAGCAGCGGCGCCGCCAACTACACGCTTTACCTGGATTCGGACGCCTCGGACAGCACGTTTTTCTTTCCGGCCAATACCGGCAGCACAATACAACTGAGCTGGGCTCCGCCGGTGCTCTACAACGACGAGGTTTCTTTTTCGCTGTTCAACAACGACGGAGACCTCCTTTTTACCATGAGCAACCCCACAGCTGGCAGCGTGTACACCGCAGCAGCCAGCTGCATTACCTGCCTGAAGGCCGCAAATCTGCTGGTTGAAAATGTGTACGATACCCGCGCCAAACTGCGCTGGTCGCCAGCCACGGCCAGTGGCACGCCCATCGGTTACTGGGTGATCTACGGCCCCAAAGGTTTTACCCCTGCCCCCAACCTGGGCGATTCGGTGTATGTGAGCACTCCTAAAGTGACACTCACCGGGCTTACGCCCTATACCCGCTATGATTTTTATGTGCAGCAGGATTGTGGCAATGGCGACACTGGCGATGTGACGGGCCCTTTGTCCTTCCAAACTTACCGCTCCGACGATGTTGGCATTACGGCGGTGCTCAGTCCGGAAAACGGCTGTCAACTCGGGACCGAAATCGTGCGCATTCGAATGACCAATTTCGGGGCAAACGCCCAATCCCTCATTCCATTTAATTACAGCGTAAACGGCGTGCCGGCGGGCATAATCCAGCCCCTGGATGGATTTTACACCGGCGTGCTGGGCAAAGACAGCAGTGCCGTCATCGAATTTGACAAAACCTCCAATTTCTCGGCGCCGGGCGAATACCTCATCAAAGTTTGGACAGAAATGAAGGGCGACAACGAGCCGGCCAACGACACGTTTTACTACCGGGTCGTGAACCGCCTGCTGGCGCCCTACCGGCAGGATTTTGAAACCTGGAACGGCGGCTGGGCTGTCGACACGGCGAGTTTGAATTCCAGTTGGGCCTTCGGTCATCCTTCCGCCCCGGTGATCAACGGCGCGGCCAGCGGCCAGAATGCCTGGGTCACCAACCTGACCGGCTTGCACAACGCCAAGGAACAGTCGTACCTCGGTTCGCCCTGTTTCGATTTTTCAGCCCTGACGGCCGATCCGGTGATCGAGTGCTCCCTGCATTACGCCACCGAAACTACCTTTGACGGCGCCTACCTGGAAATGTCGCTGGACGACGGCGCCAGTTGGCAAAAAGTGGGCGCCATCGGCGAGGGCATCAATTGGTACAACTTCTACAATGAAAAAACCGCCCTGGGCGATGTGTGGGATGGCAGCAGCAACGGCTGGGTGTTTGCCCGACACAGCCTGCCCGGCGCGGCCGGCCATTCGCCCGTGCGGCTCCGCTTTGCTTTCTCTGGTGATGAAATCGAACACAAAGAAGGCATGGGAATCGACGATATTGCCCTGTACGAGCCGTTTACGGATGACCTGGCGGGGCTTTCGGCAAATACCGACGGCAAAGATGGCGCCTGTGGGCTGGAAACCGACCTGGTTCATTTTCGCTTTGCCAATTTCGGGACACAACCCAAAACCCTCTTCAACCTGGCATATTCTGTCAACGGCGCTGCTCCGGTGGTGGAAAATATTGGCGCCGTGACGGTAGCGCCCGATGAAATTTTCAACTACACGTTTTCGATGCCTTTCGACAGCCGCGACGGGGTTTTTGAAATCCGCTGCTGGCCCGAATTGAGCGGCGAATTAAATACCGCCAATGATACAGCAGTATTCGTAGTCGATCATTTACCCGCTCCGATTCCATTTCAGGAAGATTTTGAGGGCGGCTTGCCCAGCGGCTGGACCAGCAACGGCACCGTCTCCGCCGACCACAACAACGTATCCCAGGTGCTCGCGTTCCACATGTCGGGCGCCGCTTTTTCCTACAAAACAGAGTTACCCAATGTCGGGTTTGTCCATATCGGCGACTCCTTGACCTTCGACTACCGGATTACCAGTTTCTCCAGCAACGGCACCATTCCTACCACCTTGGGCGGGACAACCCGTTTTGAAGTCCAAATTTCGACCGACTGCGGCGATACCTACCAGACGGTCTATACCATCGACCAGAACAGCCACACCCCGAGTGCCGGATTACAAACGGTGGGTGTGGGCCTGTCCGATTACCCGGGCAAATCGATTCGAATCCGGATCGTCGGTTTTTGGTCGGCCGGCAATTTCTACTTCGACCTCGACAACATCAACCTGCGGTCCTGTCCGGCCAAGATGAACCTGAGTGCCGACATCAGCCCGGCGGCGCCCGGCCAGAACAACGGCAGTGCTAGCGTCCAGGTGGGCATCGGCAACCCACCCTACCGTTTCGAGTGGAACACCGGTGATTCCACCCAAACCGTAGCCCAGTTGCCCGCTGGCACCTTTACCGTGACGGTGATCGACGCCTTTGGCTGCTCTGATGTGCTGATCTTCCAGATCCTGAGTGTTTCGGCAGCGGAAATCACGGGCCTGAAGCAGTTGAGCCTGCGGCCCAATCCCACGGCCGGCCAGGCCACGCTCCAGGTTGCGCTGGATCATCCGGCCAGCATGCAGTTGCAGTTGCTCGACCTGATGGGCCGCGTGCTGTGGCAGGCAGAGCGGCAGGATACCGATACGTTGTTGGAAACGATCGATCTCAGCGCCTATCCGGAAGGCTTGTATCTGCTGCGTTTGCAGGCGGAAGGGCAGGCTTTGGTGCGAAAATTGGTGAAAAATTAGGTACGCGGTACTGCCGGGAAACAGAAAAGCGGCAGCGCAAAGGGAAATGGCCTCTGCGCTGCCGCTTTTCTGTTTTATTCAAACGAAGGTCAATAAGCCCGCGCAAACAACACGCGTCGGGCGCTGGGTTTGCCGGTCAGGATGCAGGCGCCGGCTTCTTCTTCCCAATCGAGCGGGATACAGCGAATGGTTGCTTTGCTGCGTTCCTTGATTTCCAGTTCTGTTTCGGTGGTACCATCCCAGTGGGCGTACACAAAACCGCCTTTGTTTTCGAGCAAGTCTTCAAATTCGGCCCAGGTATCCGCTTTGGTGATGTGTTCGTCGCGGTGTGCTTTGGCGCGGTTGAACAGGTTGGACTGGATCTCTTCGAGCAGCTGGGCCACATAATCGGCGATGCCGTCGAGGGGGACGCTGGTTTTTTCTTTGGTATCGCGGCGGGCCACTTCGACCTGGCCGGCATCCAGGTCGCGTTGGCCGAGGCCGAGGCGCACCGGTACGCCGATCATTTCATATTCGGCAAATTTAAAGCCCGGGCGGTTTTGGTCGTCGTTGTCGATTTTGACCGACACCCCTTTGGCGCGCAGGGCTGCGGCAATTTTGTTGGCCACTTCGGTCAGGGCATCGGCGGGTTTGGGGATCGGCACGATCACCACCTGAATGGGCGCGAGTTTGGGCGGCAGCACCAGGCCGTCGTCGTCGGAGTGCGTCATGATGAGGCCACCGACGAGGCGGGTGGATACGCCCCAGGAGGTCGCCCAGACGTGTTCCTGTTGGTTTTCTTTGTTGAGGAACAGAACATCGAAGGCTTTGGCAAAATTCTGTCCCAGGAAGTGGGACGTTCCGGCTTGCAGGGCTTTGCCGTCTTGCATCATGGCTTCGATGCAGAAGGTTTCGTCGGCGCCGGCGAAACGTTCGTTGGCCGTTTTGATGCCTTTGATCACTGGCATGGCCATGAATTCTTCGGCAAACTGGGCGTAGATATCGAGGATACTGCGGGTTTCGGCCATGGCTTCGGCGGCGCTGGCGTGGGCGGTGTGGCCTTCCTGCCAGAGAAATTCGGTGGTGCGCAGAAACGGCCGCGTGCGCATTTCCCAGCGCACGACGTTGGCCCATTGGTTGATCAGGATGGGCAGGTCGCGGTAGCTCTGAATCCAGTCTTTGTACGTATGCCAGATGATCGTTTCGGAGGTAGGCCGCACGATCAGTTCTTCTTCCAGTTTGGCTTCGGGGTCCACGATCACGCCGCCGCCGTTGGGATCATTTTTGAGGCGGTAGTGGGTCACTACGGCGCATTCTTTGGCGAAGCCTTCCACGTGGGCGGCTTCTTTGCTGAGAAAACTTTTAGGGATAAAGAGCGGGAAGTAGGCGTTGACGTGACCGGTTTCCTTGAACATGGCGTCCAGGGCGTCGCGCATTTTTTCCCAGATGGCAAAGCCGTGGGGCTTGATCACCATGCAGCCGCGGACGGGAGAATTGTCGGCCATGCGGGCTTTGTGAACGATATCGAGGTACCACTGCGAGTAGTCTTCCGAGCGAGGTGTTATTTCTTTGGCCATGTATAAAAATGAAATTTGAATTTTAAGACAAACTAAAAATTGCCGTTAAGTTCCGGTTAAAACCCTTTCGGCTTGTTACCTTGCCGAAGCCATTTGGTCTAAGAATAAAATTTTTTAACAATTCTAAGTTCCAACTTTGCCAGTTTAAGCCAACTTTAACGGCTTCAAACTGTTGAATTAAATGGGTTTTAACCAAAAAAAGCGGGCAAAGGTAATATTTTTGAGCCTGTAAACGCGATTTGCGGAACAATGTAAAATCTAACTCACGCCATGAAAAGAAATAAGCATTTGCTGTGGAGTTTCCTGATGCTCGCCGCATCCATGATCAGCCTGCAAGCCCTGGCTCAAGACGACTTGTATTATGATCCGGCGACGGATGCTCCCGCACCGACCTATGATAATTCGAGCCGGGAAGAGAACCACCTCACCCAACAGTACCGCGAAGACGACTATTACGACGAGGATGAATACGCCTATGAGTATTCCTCGCGTATTCGCCGCTTTCACCGCCCCTCGCCGGCAGTTGTGGATTACTACGATCCGTTCTACGTGGACATGTGGAACTACGACCCGTTTTACCTGCCGGGCGCTACCATCTACGTAGGCGGCTACAACGACTACTGGACCTGGCGCCGCTGGAACCGCTGGCAGCGCTACAACCGCTATTCCTTCTATGACCCGTACTGGGGCAATGGATTTAATAGCTGGGGTTTCGGCTGGAACCGCCCCTGGGGATATAGCCCCTGGAACAATATGAACGTGTACAACAACTACTACTACGATCCGTATTGGACCTACAACGGCTACAACCCCTACTACTGTCAGAATAATGCCTGGGTGAACAACTCGTATTATTACAACAACAACAACAACGGCGGGAACAACAACGGCTACAAGCCCAAGACGTATACCGG
>JADLDL010000133.1 GCA_020846655.1 Saprospiraceae bacterium
AAGATGCGCGGCTCCTTCGTGCAGGTCAAGCGGCCTTTTGCCGGGTGTGGGTTCTGGTTTGCCAACGGCAGTTCTTCCGCTAGTTGCGGAGCCGGGGTTTTTCGGCTTCGCCAAAAAAGAAGTGGTAGCCCCGGAAAATGGGTCCAAAAACATGGTCTTGCGTGAGTAAAAACGCGCCGCCGTCGTTGATGTCGGTAAAATACCGGATGACATAGGGCGAGCCGTCGTCGTTTTTATACCGCACTTCTACGGGCCAGAACCGGGCTTTCTTTTCGGTGCCGTCGGTTTTTTTCAGCGATACGATTGCAAAGGGCACCAGGGCGTTCACGGAGTCGCGGAGCGGGTTGTCGGTTTCAAACCCTTCGGCGCTCAGGTTTTCGAAGGCGACCAGGTATCCTTCGGCGATGACCTTGCGTTGGGGGGCTGTGCTGACGGGGGTGGTGCTGAAGTAGGGTTTGATCTCGTAGGCGGATGCGCTGGTTTTTTCCAATCGGAAGGATTCGCTTTTTTGTTGGGGGTATTCGATGGCGACCGATTGGATGTCATCCAGTTTTTCATTAAAAATAGTGCGTTCGCGCCAGTTGTCGTCGCCCAGCATATACCGCACCCGCAATTGGCCGATGAAGGAGGGCACGTGTACGATGTAGGGTTGTTCGGCATTTTCCATAATCATGTAGGTGCCGCGTTCGTCGTTGGTCACGCCGCCCACGTAGTAGGTCTTGAGTTTTTGGTCGCCCTGGCCATAAATTTCGACCTTGACGCCTTCCGCCGCGAGGCTTTTGATCATTTGCGATTCGGAGGATTTGGGCGGAATCACTTGCACGGTGAGGCCGCTCATGGTTTCGAGCAGGGTCTGGACAGCGGTGGCGCGGGCTTTGTATTTGCCATTGTAGAGCCAGTAGCCGTCTTTGCGTTCGAGGGTGGCGGTTTGTCCGTTGCGGTCGGCCAGGAAAATTTTGGTGATCGTTTGCGGGTTTTTTACGGCAAAGTCCATATCCCAGGAGGAGTGGCTTCCGGTGGTGGATTGTTTGTTGCGGAGGGCGTAAAAAGCGCCGGCGCCCAGCAGCAGGAAGAGGGCGAGCAACAGCCAGGTACGTTTCATGGCTAGCAGAATTGTGTGTGTTGAGAATGGTACGGCAGCAAGGGTTTGGCCGACAAAAAGGATTACTGGGAGCAAAAGAACAACATTTGCCGACATAATCCAATCTTCCGGGGCTCTCTTTATCAGATCCCCTGTTCCTGGCAGCGGCTGTGTCTTTCACAAAAAAAGTCTGCTCCGCATTGCGCGGAGCAGACACATCAAAACAAAACGAAAAACCAACTTTATCTTAGACCGGCTTGGGGGCCGGGGTGTTGTTATTCATCGACGCGCGGTTTGAGCCGCACCGGAACTTCTTTTTGTTTGCCGTTCCGGACCAGGGTAATCTGAACCGTTTCGCCTGCTTTAGAACGCCCGACGAACTCCATAAGTTCTGGCACGGTTGTCACATTTTTGCCATTTAATTTCGTGATGATATCGTTTTCCTGGATACCGGCGAGGGCAGCGGAGCCTTGGGGATCGAGGGTTTTGACCCAGATCCCTTGGGAATAGGGCAGGTTCAGTTCGTTGGCCAGGTTGCTGTCCATCGTAGCGATATCGACACCGAGGTAGGCGCGTTTGTATTTGCCGTATTTGATCAAATCGTCGGCGATCCGTTGGGCCAGGTTGACGGGGATGGCGAACGAGTATCCGGCGAACACGCCGGTGGGCGTTGCGATAGCCGAGTTGATGCCGATGAGCCGGCCGTTAACATCCACCAGGGCGCCACCGGAATTGCCGGGGTTGACGGCGGCATCGGTTTGGATAAACGATTCGATGGGTGCGCCTTTGCGGATGATGTTGATGTCGCGGCTTTTGGCGCTGATAATACCGGCCGTCACGGTGGAGGTCAGGTCGAAGGGGTTGCCCACGGCGAGCGCCCATTCGCCGACTCTCACTTCGTCGGAGTTGCCCAATTCGATGGCCGGGAGGTCCTGGGCATCGATTTTGAGTACAGCCATATCGCTGCTGGGGTCGGCGCCGATGAGGCGGGCTTTGAACTCGCGGTTGTCGAAGAGGGTAACTTCAAATTCGTCGGCAAATTCCACCACGTGGTTGTTGGTGAGGATATAGCCGTCGGCGCTAAAGATCACACCGGAGCCGGTACCGGACCGGGGCCGGGCGTAGTCTTCCGGAGAGAAATAATCGTCGCCGAAAAAGAACCGGAAGGGGTTGGTTTGGCGCTGGCGTTGCACGGCATTTTGGCGGCTTTCGGTGGATTTGATGTGCACCACGGCCGGCATTGCGCGTTCGGCAGCTTTGGTAAAATCGAAGGGGGCAGGGGCGCCCCGGTATTCAAAATTGACTTGTTTGGCCGGCGCAGGTTGGGCCGGGGCATTGGTTTGGGGCTTCTGCGTCAGATAAATGGCACCGAAGGTGACTAACCCACCCGTGGCGCCGGCAAGGAGTGTGGACCAGAATTTGCTCATGCTCTCTTTTCGTTTGTGGATGTGATGGTTTACCTGAATTTGTTTGAAACAAGCGAATTTAAAACGATGCTGCGGTGTGTTTGCTGTTGGCGTTGGGCACTTTAACGTCTCGTTAACGAGGGAAGGCCCTTTAGCCCGTCGTAGTACTTCCTACTGTTCTATTTCTGCCATATTCTGCCGTATTTTGCCCACCGCTGCGCGTAGCGCCTCCTACTTGTTCACCTTTATCCGAAAGCAGCGAATACGAGACCATCCGCCGTTTTCTCATCATGTGCCGGGGCCTGCGGTTCTCCGATACGACGCTCTCATCCCATTCCGAACATCCGCTGGTTACCGCGCTGATCGTTAAAAATAAAATCTCATCCAATGGATACTAGATTTTAGCACTCTGGCGGGGTTACGGAACCTCCGCCAGATGATCCAAAAGACCGCCCAACAAATTTTCTATTTCCATTATTTCATTTCCCCAACAAACATATGGAAATTATGCTAAAATACTGCTCTATATTCATGCGTCTGGCCTGGGCTTCAGCTCAGTCATCCAAAAATACTGGCTTTGAAACCGGCCAATGCAACTGCGCCCAGCATTACCGAATACGACAATCAGTAATGACGGACGATTAGATACTCTGATATAACAGCACCTTGGCGCGCTCCCATAATAAGTCCGTTTCTTCAAGGCTGATTTTTCTCCCTCTGATGATGACGGCCCGCGCTTCTTTCAGGGCTTTAAGTTGCCGGATAAGATTCTCCGTTGCAGTGCCGACGTAGGAAGCCAGGTCCTCTCGTGTAAAGTTGAGCACCATTACATATTGCGGGTGTTCGTTGAACTTTTCGTTCAACACCAGTAGCGCCAGCGCCACCCGTTCCTGCACGGGCTTTTGCGCAAAAACGCTAATTTTGTTCACAAACACCCGGAATTCGTGTCCCAGGTAGTATAAAAAAGCCGCGTTCAAGTCAGGAGACTCACTCAAAAACCGCTCAAAATGATAACGCGGGATACAATCCAGCACACAATCGTCTATGGTCTCAATGTACACCGGGCTGGGTTCGTCGCAAACAATGGAGCGGTGGCCGAATACCTCGTCTTTTCCCAGAAAATAAATGATCTGCTCGGCACCCTCATTGTTAATGATATACACCTTCACCCGGCCCTTTCGGATGATGTACAGCGACCGGGGATAATGGCCCTCACTGTATATCAATGTTTTCTTGGGGCAACTCAGCGGTTTCGACATGGCTTGTATTTCGGCCCACAACGACGCCGGGATGCTCTCCCAAAAGGGTGGAGGTTTGAAAAAATACTTGCGAAGTTCGGCTTTTTTTTGCGCGTGAGTCATGGTGTAGTTAAATTAAGATGCAGCAAAAGTAGCCGAGATCAGCAAGAATCTGATTTTAATCAGGATTTCAAAGGCGTACGGTTTTTTCCAAAAAAAATTAATTATTGCATACTTGAAATCCTGTCGCCACACTACCGTGCCCTGCGCGACGGTAACATGATCACCATCCCGGCAAATTATTTGCCGAAGGATTATGTGGCGCCGGGGTTTCGGGTGAAAAAAATTAAAAAGGGGCAGTTTTGCCGGATAGATAAAAACAGGCCGCCTTCAGGCATTATTTCATCAAAACCTGACAGGGGTCAGGTTTTAGCCGTTCGCGTACCCTGAACTTTGTGGCAACGGTTCACCCAATAAAATACATAGGAAGATGGACCCGCTCTATTTCAAACATATACTCGTCCCGGTTGATTTTTCTGCGGCCTCGCTCAATGCCATGGACACGGCAGCGGTGATATCACGGGGCCACGGGGCAAAACTGACACCGGTGCATGTCGTCAACAAGCGTTTGCTATCTTTTTAACATACTGACATAGTGCCTATGGTGGCGGCTGTTCCTATGATTACATTGATGCGCGACGAGGCCCAGGATAGGTTCGGGTAAATCAGGGACCAAGTGGCCGATCAACTTGGCGTAGCGGTACACACTAAAACAACCCGGGGCTTTGTCTCGTCTGAACTTTGCAAAGTTATTCAACGTCTCGACGCCGGCACTCGGTATCCGTACAGCCCAACTACTTGCCGATGTGCAAAGGACCATGCAAAAAATGCGGGCCGATTAGGGACCAATGTGGCCCAATATCCGCCTTCAATCACGCAGCTCCTTACATTTAAAGGCCGAATCATACTAACAAACCTATATTTCAGAACATTGAGCAACCTGGATGGACCATTACACCGAACGGGGCTATATCTTTCCGTGTGATTTTTCAGCCGGTTCTTTGGCTCCTTCCCTATGGACACGTTGGTACTCCATTTTCTAACGATTTAAATTTCCCCATGAGCATCGCTTCAAACCCTAAAAAACTCAACGTGTTGCAAGCTACGGCCATTTGCGGAAACGACATCAGCTCTTCCTGCCTGTATGTGTCGGCGCTGACCATCCTCTACGCAGGCCAGTTTGCCTGGATTTCGCTGCTTATCGTAGCCGTAGTGCTGTTTCTGTTTCGCCGTATTTACGGGGAAGTGGTGGGGGCGCTGCCGCTCAACGGCGGGGCATACAACGCCCTGCTGAACACGACTTCCAAACAAATGGCATCGGCAGCGGCTTGCCTCACCATCTTGTCGTACATGGCCACAGCTGTCATTTCGGCCAATGAAGCCATGCACTACTTGCACAACATGGTGCAGGGGTTGCCCATAGGAACGGCTACGGTAGTGCTGTTGGCACTTTTTATGGGCCTGGCGCTGGTGGGCATCGGCGAGTCCGCTGTGGTGGCAGTGGCGATTTTTATCACGCACCTGGTTTCGCTGTCGCTGCTCGTTTTGGCGGGTGGTTGGTTTCTACTTTGGCACGGCGGCGCCACATTTGCACTCAATTGGCAGCAGCCGCTGCCGGAAGGCGGGTTTTCTATGGCCTTGTTTTTGGGATTTTCGGCTGCCATGCTAGGCATTTCGGGATTTGAAAGTTCTGCCAATTTTGTGGAGGAACAGCAACCCGGTGTATTCCGCAAGACGTTGCGCAATATGTGGGCGGTGGTGAGTTTCTTCAACCCCCTCATCGCGTTGCTCGTCTTGTGCATCATCCCATTGGCGCAGGTGGGCGAACACCGGGAGTCGCTACTGGCTTTCATGGGCGGTATCGCCGGGGGAAGTTGGCTGAGCTGGGTCATTTCGGTAGATGCAGTATTGGTGCTGAGTGGGGCGGTACTCACCTCGTTCGTAGGGGTTACCGGCCTGATTGAGCGGATTACGCTCGACCGTGTTTTGCCCAATTTTTTCCTGGCCCAAAACAGGCGAGGGGTTAATTATCGCATCGTAGTGGCTTTTTTCATCCTTTGTGTATCGGTGCTTTTTGCTACGAAAGGCGATTTGGGCGCCTTGGCAGGGGTGTATACCTTTTCGTTTTTGGCAGTAATGGCCTTGTTCGGTTTGGGCAACCTGCTTTTGAAAATCAAACGAGCCAAGTTGCCGCGTCCGGTACGCGCGCACCCGCTGGCGGTTGTGGCGGCCATTGGGTGCGTGGCGGCTGCGTTTTGGGGAAATATGCGGCTCAATTCTGGCGCGCTGTTCACTTTTGTCCAATATCTGCTACCCGCACTGGGCTTTATTTTTCTGATGCTCAACCGGGGCCGTATCGTGCGCATATTACTCTATGTGATTGATTACCTGTACCGCCCTGTGCGCCGTTTTGTCGTAGTCAGCAGTCAATATTTGCAAAAGATGCTGGAAAAAATCAACACACAGGAGTTTGTCTTTTTTACCAAAGGCGACGATGTGGCGGTGCTCAACCGGGTGCTGCAATATGTGGAAACCAATGAAAAAACCGGCCTGCTGAAAATCGTGACGGTGATGACACCCAGCCAAACCTGCAACGAAGCCCTGCGACACGACCTTGAAGTACTCGACCGCGCTTACCCGGAAGTGAAGATCGAATATGTGGAAATCGAGGGCATTTTCGGTCCTGAACTCATTGAAGAACTTTCCCAAAAATGGAACATTCCCAAAAACTTCATGTTCATCGGCTCGCCTGGCGACCGGTTTCCTTACCGGGTATCGGAGTTGGGTGGAGTGCGGCTCATCATTTGAGATTGAGCAGCCGAAAGTCTGGCCGTTATCAGTTCTCCTCAACTTTGACATTATGAACGAAATTCTGAATTACGAAATACTGCAGCTCTCTTCCTTTGTCCTTACGGTTGCCAACCTGGTGATTTTGTTGCTGATTTTGGCCGGCGCGTATTTGTTATTGAAGGTGCTGACAACGGTGTTGCGCCGCTCCATGAGTACCAGGCTGGTGCCTGAAGGGCGCCAGGACTCTTTCATACAACTAACGGGGTATGTTATCTGGACGTTCGGCGTTATCCTCGGCCTGCAATCATTAGGCGTGGATATCACATTTTTGGTGGCCAGTTCGGCGGCCTTGTTGATCGGTATCGGCCTTGGGTTGCAAAACGTATTCAAGGACTTTGTTTCCGGCATCATTGTCTTGCTGGAAGGCACAGTAAAGGCCAACGATGTGGTCGAAATAGACGGTTGGGTGGTCAAAGTCAAGGAAGTGTCGCTGCGCACCTCGCAGGTGGTGACACGAGAAGACAATGTGGTCATCATTCCCAACCACAAGTTTATTGAGGAAAACGTCATCAATTGGACGCACAACGCCACACCATCGCGTTTTGAATTGAATGTGGGCGTGGATTACACTTCCGACGTCCGCAAAGTGGAGCAAGCACTCCTTGACTGCGCAGGCCGGCACGACGCCTTGTTGCAAGACGACCCGCACCGGCCTTATGTCCGGCTGATGAATTTCGGTAGTTCATCGCTTGATTTTCAGCTCATATTTTGGAGCGACAACATGTTCCGCATCGAATCGGTTAAAAGTCAGCTGCGCTTTGCTATTGTTGAGGCTTTTCATGAGCGCAACATCACGATTCCTTTCACCCAGGTGGTCCTGCATCAGGCAAGCGTAGCGCCCTGATTTGTCCGAAAAAATTCGGCTCATCCGCCAAAACCTGATTTCTGTCAGGTTTTAAGCCCGGAGCCGGCCTTAACTTTGTACCATCAATTTCCTTTAATCGCTCCAGATCATGTAACCGGTTAAAATCAGCAATTCCTGACCGGAATAACCTGTGAGGCAACCTCCCGACGGCCGCCAAGAAAACACAGCCCTTAAACACCCGATTAAAAAACGGGTCACCCGTTCCGCTCACAGCATATTTTCCGTTGAGACCGCGATAAACGGGATAGTTACTACTTCACATCAATCACCTCTCTTCACCTCTGTTGCGCTGCAATGGCTACAAAGCCTAATGCCCGGGGCAATGGCTCAACCATATTTTTATGAAAATTTACGCTGTTCGCAAAATAATAACCCCTGCTACTTTCCCTTTAAAAAACAATACTGTCATGGCCTGGTCGGAGCAATTTTCGGGCATTTTTAAGGCCCAACTGGTGCTCTACGGGGCTGTCGGAACCGATCCCAATCCATATATGGCCTTGTACGGAAAAGAAAACAACAATTTGCTAAAGGCTGCGATGTCGGAGTTGCTGAATTTGGGGAATAGCCTGCAACAGGCTCATTCGATCAAATATCTTCTGGAATCGGGAACGAATTGGCGCAATTTAGTGAAACAAATGTCTGACGAACATACCGACCTGTTGGTGGCCGGAATGCCTCCGGCAGGCAAAGCCACTCCGGGCAAACACTATGTGTTGTTGTACAACAGTCCTTGTCCGGTACTCTTCGTGCGCGAGGGCATGCCACCTGCGGTGTTCAAAAAAATTCTCGTACCGGTGCGTCTGAAAGACGGGCTGGAACAAAAACTGCCTGTTGTGATCACTTGGGCCAAAACTTGTGGCGCACAGGTGTGCCTTTCCGCATTTGCCTCCAATGATGCGGGCAGCGGCGAAAAAACACGACTCTTCCACTTGCTGGAAAAAATGGCAACTACTTTGAGTGCAGCTGGGATTGATGTGGAAACTGAAACAGCACACGGTTTTCATTTTGGCACTTCCATGGTGCAACGCGCCAAACAGACAGGCTCCGACCTGATTGCGATTGCCGTCGAGCCGGCCAATTTCGTTTCACGGCTGTTCAATAAGATGGTGGGGCCTTACTTTCTCGAAAACTCGCCCGTGCCGGTGTTGGCGGTGCCGCTGATGAAGTCATCCGTTGCTGCTGTCAACGCGCCTTCAAACACCGTTTCCACCCCAACGGCAGCTGCTGGTCTTGTCGCAGCAGCTGTTTAACCCCCGTCTCCGACTCAACAAATCAACAACATGGATATCGTAAAAATACGCCCACTCAAAATAGAGGATTACAACGGGCTGAAAACTTGCATGGTGCGCGCTTACACTCAAATGCCGGAGGCTTTTTGGAAGGAATATCAAATCAGCAATCTGCTCGGCATTTTCCCGGAGGGACAACTTGTGGTAACGCTCAATGAACAAATCGTCGGTTGTGCCTTGTCCATCATTGTACGATACGAGCGCTTTGGCGACAACCACACCTACCGCGAGATTACGGGCAATTTCACGTTCGTTACCCACGCCCCGGAAGGCGACACGCTCTACGGGATAGACGTGTTTGTGGACCCCGATTTCCGGGGCCGCCGCCTCGGCCGTCGCCTCTATGATGCCCGTAAGGAGCTCTGCGAACGACTCAATCTGTCGGGGATAGTATTTGGCGGGCGTATTCCCAATTACCACGAACACGCGAAGGAACTTTCGCCGCGCGCCTATATCGAAAAGGTGAAAAACAAGGAGTTGCAAGACCCCACGCTCAACTTTCAACTGTCCAACGACTTTCATGTACGCAAGGTGTTGCGCGGGTATTTACTGGGCGACGAAGAATCCAAAGAGTTTGCCACCCTGCTTCGTTGGGACAACATTTACTACACCCCCGCCAAGCCCAAAGCCGATAATATTTCCAAATCCGTCGTGCGGCTCGGACTGGTGCAGTGGCAGATGCGCCTGTACCGCACCGTGGAAGAATTGTTTGAGCAAATGGAGTATTTTGTAGACGCTGTATCGGCCTATCGCAGCGATTTTGCCTTGTTCCCTGAGTTTTTTAATGCCCCCCTCATGGCGCTACACGCGGAGCTGCCGGAAGGGGAAGCGATCCGGGCTTTGGCCGAATACACTGAACGCATCCGGGATAAATTTGCCGGGTTGGCACTGCGCTACAACATCAACATCATCAGCGGGAGCATGCCCTTATTGCGCGATGGCCAACTGTACAACGTCGGCTACCTGTGCCGCCGTGACGGCAGCATAGAGCAGTATGAAAAACTACACGTCACGCCCGACGAGGTAAAGTGTTGGGGCCTGAAAGGCGGCAACTCGCTGCGCACGTTCGACACGGATTGTGGGAAAATCGGTATTCTGATTTGCTACGACGTGGAGTTCCCGGAACTGCCGCGCCTGTTGGCCGAGGAGGGTATGAATATTCTTTTTGTGCCTTTTCTGACCGATACGCAAAACGCTTTTTCAAGGGTACAACTCTGCGCCCGTGCCCGCGCGATCGAAAACGAGTGTTTTGTGGCTATCGCCGGCAGTGTCGGCAATTTGCCCAAAGTACACAACATGGACATTCAGTACGCGCAGAGCGCGGTATTCACGCCCTGTGATTTCGCATTCCCCGTCAACGGCATCAAAGCCGAAGCTACCCCCAATACGGAGATGCTCGTCGTGGCCGACGTTGACCTTGAACTGTTGCACGACTTGCGGCATTCGGGCAGCGTGCGCAACCTCAAAGACCGGCGGGCGGATTTGTACGGCATTAATTTTCATATAGAAAAGAGGGAAGAAAAGGACGTACCTGTCTCCGTGCCGATCTTCGACGACAACATGGCGTGATGCGGGTGACGGGGGTTATGAGCGATAAGACGATTTAAACTCTAAAAAAACAAATAACGATCTGAATTTTGAAAGATTTTGTATAACCGACTCAAAATGAAAAGCAAAGTCATGAATCCAAGGTTATTATCATTATTTGCAGGTGTAAGTTACCTGATTATTTTCTTTACGGCAATATTTGCTAATTTCCTAGTACTCGAATCTATACAGAAAGAACCATTAGCTACCATTCAGGAGAATCAACTGATGGTTAGATTTGGAATAATAGCTTTTCTTGTTACAGTTGTTTTTGATGTAGTTGTTGCCTGGGCTTTATATGAATTGTACAGAGACAACATTTTATCCGGCCTTAGTACACTTTTTAGGATGATGCATGCAGCAATAATGGGAGTATCAATATTTGCACTCGTCAATAGCCTATCTTCAACTACTGTTCATGAAATTCTTAAACAGGTTGAAATATTTAATACTATCTGGCTTATAGGGTTGTTCTTTTTTGGAATACACTTAATCCTTTTGAGTAAAATAATTAAAAAACCTTGGGTAATCGCTATTTTTATACTGATTGCAGGTGTTATGTATATGGTAGATACAGCAGCGCATTTTCTACTTTCGAACTATGACAAATATGGTTCCATATTTTTAGCATTAGTTGCTATCCCCAGTGTTATTGGTGAAATGTCATTGGCAGTATGGCTGCTTATAAAGGGAGGCAAAAATTTGGATTAAAATCCAATGAAATGATAAAGTTTTTTATAAATATAAGGAAAAATTTGCCGACACGAGGTATATGCTACGGAAAAAACACAACTTCATCTCTTGACGCAGGATTTAGAATCTGTCATAAATTTTATAAACAAATAGTTAGACCAGCAATAGAAACAAAATAAATTAAAATCATGACAAAGAAGCAGGCAAAAAATATCATCAGAATAGTATTGCTTGCAGGAACCGTAATCTCCTTGTATTTCGTCCCTTGGCCCATTGTAAAAGCATGGATAAAACCATTGCCTGATTCGGTTCAGGAGCAAGTAAATGCTGCCGTAGATATGGGCTTTGACGGAATAATTGTTTATGTAGATGAGGGTAGAAAGAAACCCGCTTATTTTGCTGCGGGTTATAAAAACAGAGAAAACAAAATCCCTGCCGACCCTCATGCATTATTCAAAATAGCCAGCGTAGGCAAACTCTATACTGCCTTAGCTATTACAAAATTAGTGCGTGGTGGTAAACTCTCATTAGATAAAACCCTCGCAGATTACTTACCAGAATTGAAAGGCAGAATTGAATATGCTGATAAAATAACCTTGAGAATGATGGTGCAGCATCGAAGTGGAATTCCAAATTACACAGACGCATTTAATTATTGGGCTGCTCCCAAAGAAACCGATGATGAAAAACTTGCCTTAATTCTGGATATGCCTGCCAAATTTGAACCCGGTGAAGATTATGAATATTGCAACACCAATTATTTATTACTTGGCAGTATTATGAACAAGTTGCTTGGATATAATACATTCAAATTTATCCAAAAAGAGATTTTAATACCATTGAATTTGATCCAAACTTATGGTTCCATTCACGATATAAATATGGATGACGTAATGAGTGGTTACTATGTTGGCTATAATGTTGATTTAAAAACGGATGATATTGGCTCAATGTTGGCTACGGCAGAGGATTTGGGTAAATTCATAAGAGCGTTAAACGATGGCTCTGTATTTAAGGACAAAAAAGAACAGGAAATTTATACTTCAATTTACAAGTATGAACACACGGGCTTGATTCCAGGTTATCAGACAATTGCTAAATATCACAAAGACATCGATGCAGTAGTAATTCAATTCACAAATACGGTCGACTTTGAAGGCCACAATTGGAATTTATCGGAGATTGAATATAACAGAATCGTGAAAATATTTAGAAAGAAAAAAAGCCCATAGCATAATAGGCCTGACCTAAACAAACTAAGCAAATTTATAATGATACTCAATGTAGCAATCGGTTTTGTGACCGGGAGAAAGCACTTCCAGAACGTGCTGAAAACGTATGTCAATAATTGGCTCGAACACGGCCTCATCAGTGATTCCAGGATAAGGCTCCATCTGTTCGTCGCCTATGATTTAAAATATTTCAACACCAGGGCCAGCGACTACAAGAATATCCCGCCGGAAGTCGCCCAACTGATTGATTCTATTCAGTTCTACGGCGCAGAAGAGGTGGAGGAGGAAATAAAAACACTGAAAGCCGGAGGGGCAATCAACGACGACGAGGCCGAACGCATCTTTGGAGAGGGCTATGCCAAAAAACGCAACATCGTGACGTATTTCGCGCTCAAAAATAAGATGGACAAACTTTTGTTCATCGATGATGATGAATACCCTGTCGCCGCTTTGAAAAACGCCTCCGGCAAGTGTTACTGGATGGGGCAAAGCGTCGTTGGCACTCACCTGAAATACAACGATGATGCGCACATCACACACGGCCGCCATTGCGGCTATATTTCGCCCATACCCTTTATCCGGTTCAACGATGTTTTGACGGAAAACGATTTGGGTTCGTTTATAGAAGCCATCAGCAACGATATTATCTCCTGGGATAAACTCAAAAATCTTATCCATCAACACAAGTGCGTCACTTATGCCGACGCTCAAATAATAAATGATTCCACCATCTGCCAAGTAGAGGAAGTAAGCGGGATGAAATTCATATCAGGGGCAAACCTTTGTTTCAACCTGAAAAAAACCAAAGCACTGCCGCCGTTCTACAATCCGCCCGGGGCAAGGGGCGAAGACACGTTTATGAGTACCATGCTGAGCGATTTGAAAGTGGTAAAAGTGCCTTGCTACACGTTTCACGACGGTTTTTTGACCTACAAAAATTTATTGAACGGTGTGATACCTACCGATTTGGAAGCGATAAACGGCAATACTCCGGCCAATCAGAAGCGATTCATCAACGCCGCCATCGGCTGGATTCGCTACAAACCGTTGCTGGTTTACATTACCCGGCGAAAAGATTATGCGGGCATCATGGAGGACATTCGAACCAATCTCCACAAAAGCATCCCCAAACTGAACGCATTTTTCAAAACAAAAGACTTTGAAAAAGTGCTGATCGAATTTGAACGCTACCACCGCAACGTCGTAAGGCATTTTGAAGACTTTGAACAAACTAAGCGGGTGTGGGGCAAGCTGCTCAAGCTCCTGGCCGAACAAAATCTGCCCTAAAGTTATTTCGCAAACACCACTTTTACTTTGCCGTGAAGTTAAGTTTCTTACCGGTTTTGGAACTGCCTTTTCCCTTCTGGCCAGGTAATGTTGGAAATTGCAGAAATATACGGATAGCCGCATAAGCGCGCAAAGAGAATTTTTTCGCCGTTAAAAACACAATTCGACATGGAATTAATATATCAAACCATACACTTCCACGGAAGTGAGCACCTCGAACTGTTTACCCGCAAAAAGATGAGCAGTATTTTCAAAATGGATTCTAATATCATGAAAGCAGAGGTTACCCTGTCTGAAGGTGCGAATGGCAACCGGCAAAACCAATTTTGCGAAATCAATCTGGATGTACCCGGCGAAAATATCTTCGTCAAAAAAAATGCCGCGACTTATGAACAGGCCATTCGGATGGCGGTGACCGCAGCGCAAAAAATCATCCGGCGGCGAAAAGATTGATACAACATCAACTCCCAATCTCCAACTAAAAAACGATTGTTTTATTACCCATGCCATTGTCCCGTTCTCCATCATCGTTCAAGGTCTGAACATCGAATGGGTCGCAAGACGCTACACCAGCGCGTAATTGCGTTAATATATTTATGACAGACGTACCTCCGTACCATAATCCCGCCACGACCGCAAACATGGTTGTGGCGGCGAAAAATGTTTTAAAAGACAATATTCTCGGCGCCTTCACCAAACCGGCGCCCACCTTGTACCCCCACCAATGGAACTGGGACGCCGGATTTATTGCGCTCGGTTACGCGCGTTCCGATTTCCGACAAGCTTGCTCTGAAATGACTGCTCTTTTTAGAGGGCAGTGGAAAAACGGTATGCTACCGCAAATTGTATTTTCCGTTGAAAATGTCGGGAAGTACTTCCCCGGTTATCGTTTTTGGGATACAAACGGCGTGCCCGGTAAACCCCGTAATGTGCGCACATCGGGAATTTCGATGCCGCCTGTACACGGGTTTATCCTGAACTGCTTACTGCAACTCGCGCCCGAAACGAAGACATACCGGCCGTTTTTTAGGCGTATGTTCGACCGCATATCGTTGCTCCATCAATATTATTACCAATACCGCGACCCCGCCGGCGAAGGGCTGGCTTTTATCTGCCACCCCTGGGAATCCGGTATGGATAATTTACCAACCTGGGAAGAGGTATTCAACACCATCCGGTTCGACGATTCGGAAGTTCCCTTCTATGAACGTCAGGACCTGGAACACGTCGATGCACTGTACCGCCCCCGCAAACTAAGCTACGACCGCTACATTTATTTGGTCAATCTCCTGCGACAACAGCGTTATCGGGAACCTGAAATCTGGGAAAACTACCCTTTCCAGGTACAGGAGCCGATGTTCAACGCTATACTCAGCCACAGCAATGAAGCGCTTATCGAACTTGGCGAATGGCTCCGCTGTGATACCGGCAGATTCCGTGAATGGCAGGCCCAAACGAACCGGGCAATGAACAACAAACTTTGGTCGGAAAGCAAGGGGACCTATGTTTCCTACGACCGGGTACAGCGCCGGCAGATTCCCATAACCACGGCAGGCGGATTAATACCGCTACTCTGTGGTGCACCGGATAAAACCCGGGCCGCCCGCATGATTAACTTGCTGGAAAGCCCTTCTTTTCGGGGCACTCCGGCTCAGCCTGCCTGGATGTGTGCATCCACAGCGCTCGACGAACCAGGCTTCGACCCGCGCCGATATTGGCGAGGCCCTGTTTGGATTAATATGAACTGGCTTTTGTTTCACGGATTGCACCGTTACGGGTGTCATACCATTGCGGAACGGCTGCGCGCCGACTCCCTCGAGTTGGTGCGCCAGTATGGGTTTTGGGAATATTTCAATCCCTGGAAAAACCTGCCAGAAGATGAAACAAACGGCGGTTACGGTTCCAACCAATTTTCTTGGACAGCGGCATTGACGTTAGATTGGCTGGGGATGTAATACTATAATTCCCCCCAAATTTAGGACCAGTAGTTATAGCCGCAGCAAAGTGGGTTTGAACGGTGGATTGGGAAAACATAACGGTTTTGCTGGATATGGACGAGACTTACGAGCGAATAGCGGCGATTTTAGAGATTGGGTACGGTAAGCAACTGCAAAGCCAATTACCTGAATTAAAGCCTTTAATTTGAGTTCGATTTTGATGCGTTTGCCTTAGGTGGCACCCCTTGGTCGATGCCTGTCATATCCAGAATCACGCGAAATCGGGTATCGATCATCCCACCAACGGTCTGGCACTATGCAAAAACCTGCATGCGGCATTTGATTCCGGTTTGATTTCGCTTTCGGATGAATACCGGATATTGGTGAGTACGGATTTCCAGGAATCAGACTCTGGGTATAGCCTGCGTCGCCTGGCGGGTCAAAAAATTCGCTTACCTGTTCATGCAGACTATTACCCCCGACATTTCGTATGTTCGGTTGCATCGGGACCGGTGGAAGTTTTAAATCCTGAGCCGGTACTCCAGCAAAATCACATAACAGCACCAGGTGAACCGAATTGCGGCGAAAAACAAGATCATTCTCCGCACGAAATGCGGCAATTAATCCGTATATTTACCGCAAATTTTGCGGCAAATGCCATACATCCATCAATTACACGATTGGCCCAACTTCAGCTTAGCCCCCGAAGCGGTACTTACCCCCTTGGGTACCGTGCGGCATTTGCAGGGGAAACTGCTGGGAAAAATGTCGGCCCTGGGTTTTGTGTTGCAGCAAGAAGCATCACTGGAAACCCTGACGCTGGATGTGTTGAAATCCACCGAAATAGAAGGCGAATTTTTGAACCCGGAGCAAGTGCGCTCTTCAATCGCCCGGCGACTGGGTATGGATATTTCCGGATGGGTGCCTTCCGACCGGCATGTGGATGGCGTGGTCGAAATGATGCTGGATGCGACACAACACAAGGATCAGCCGCTCACAACAGAACGCTTGTTCGACTGGCACGCCGCCTTGTTTCCGACGGGCCGGAGTGGGATGTATAAAATCGTGGTGGGCGCCTGGCGGGATGATTCTACCGGACCTATGCAGGTCGTTTCCGGCGGAATGGGCCGGGAGCGGGTACATTTTCAAGCGCCGGATGCCGGGCTGCTGGATAAAGAGATGGATGCCTTTATCCATTGGTTCAACGAGGAAGACCAACTGGATCCCGTGATAAAAGCCGCCATTGCGCATTTGTGGTTTGTCACCATCCACCCTTTCGACGACGGTAATGGCCGGATCGCCCGGGCCATTGCGGACATGCAAATGTCGAAGGCCGACGGCAGTAGCCAGCGGTTTTACAGCATGTCGGCGCAAATCCGGCTGAAACGAAACCGGTATTATGAAATCCTGGAACACACCCAAAAAGGCGATCTGGACATAACGGAATGGCTGCTGTGGTTTTTGGATTGCCTGAGCAGCGCGTTGAGGGCTACCGACCAAATTCTGGCGCGGGTGCTGGCCAAGGCGAGCTTTTGGGAACAGCACCGGGCCACCCTACTCAACGAACGCCAGCGCCGGCTGATCAATACATTGTTCGACGGGTTTGAAGGCAAACTCAACACTTCGAAGTGGGCTAACATCGCCAAATGCTCCGCAGATACGGCGCTCCGCGATATTCAGGATCTGGTGGATAAGGGGGTTTTGCGAAAGGACGCGGCCGGGGGGAGGAGTACGAGCTATGAACTGACGGCGGATGCAAAATAGATGTTTTGTGCAACACATCGAAAGCCGCTGCCGTTCGGCAAGATTAACATTTGACCGGATAGCATAACCGGATAGCAGCACGCCGCATATCGGCTGAACACACACACCAGGGCAAACGCATCAAAAATGAAGGGTGCAAATGTTTTGTTCCGTTTCCGAGCGTAGCGAAGGAACGGATTCCAGTGCAAGGCCAAGAAAATTGATGTAAAATCTATTGTAACGAGTTAGCCGCCGGACCTCGGAGAGGTCTCACGTTTGTAGCAACGTAGGGCAAATTGTTTTTTAGAGCGAGAAGAGCGGAGAGCATTATTAGGAGCGGCTCTTCTCGCTGCAAAAAATCATTATCCGCATATTGCTACAAACGTTAGACCTCTCCGAGGTCCTATGGTTTTTGGTGCGTTTGCCCTGCCCCACCCCCACCCATTTCACCCGCCTTACCTGGCATCCAAGCGTCAATGCAGCTACCTTTTCAGCCACCTGGCGCCGTTTTCGCCGCCCGAAAAACCTTTTGGCCACCCCGCAAAAAGTACTGCCCGAGTACCTTATTTTTGCCGGAACCTTGCCCGGCACAGCAGGCGCAATGAAACAAGATCCACGGCGTTGCTCAGCCCTTTTTTGCGTTCTTTGCGGTTGATTTGCTGGATGGGCTGGTAAAAATTTAACATACCTTAACCAACATAAATAGGGTGATGAAGGTCAAACGTGCTTCGGCTCTTGTACCGCTAAAACCCACACCTTATGTCTGCCCGAACCAATATTGCCCAACCAACCCCCGTTGTTGACCGACAAACGCCTTGGATGAAACGCCCGCTGGATCACCCGCATGCACTGGAAACGCTGTTGCGCCCGGAATCGGATTTGGAGAAGCACCTGCTGACCCTGCCCGAATTCCGACACGGCCTCTCCTGGGGAGAACCCCGTTTCGGGCACCCCGAAGGCAAAGTCGCCCTCCACGTCCGCGAAGTTCTCGACAACATCGACCTGATCCCAAACCTCAATGCATTGGAACGCAGCCGCCTGCGCCTCGTGGCCCTGACCCACGATACCTTCAAATTCGCCGAAGACCGCAACCGCCCCCGCGACTGGACCCGCCACCACGGCCTGCTCGCCCGCCGCTTCCTCGAACCCTTCTGTGACGATCCCATCGTGCTCGATATCATCGAAACCCACGACGACGCGTTTTATGCCTGGCTCGCTCAAAAACACCGCGATATGGGCCAGGAAATCAGCCACAAATCCATCGACAGCCTCATAGCCCGCGTCGGCCACTGCCTCCAACTCTACTACCTGTTTTTTAAATGCGATACCCAAACCGGCGACAAAACCCAGGCCTCCCTGAAATGGTTTGAACGCAGCGTGCCCGGCATACAGATCGTGCCCATCCGCGAACAAAACTGGTAAGTAAAAACCAATTGCCGCAGTTATTTTTACCCCCAAAAGAACATCGATGCACTACCTACCCGCCACCGCCCGCTACCAATCCATGCCCTACCGCCGCTGCGGCCGCAGCGGCCTGAAACTCCCACTCGTCTCGCTCGGCTTGTGGCACAATTTCGGCGACGTAGACGCGCAAGACAACTGCCGCGCCATGCTGCGCCTGGCCTTCGACGCCGGTATCACCCACTTCGACCTGGCCAACAACTACGGCCCGCCCCCCGGCTCCGCCGAGGAAAACTTCGGCCGCCTGCTGCACGCCGATTTCCGGGCCTACCGCGACGAACTCATCATCTCAACCAAAGCCGGCTACCACATGTGGGAAGGCCCCTACGGCGAGTGGGGCTCGCGCAAATACCTGATTTCCAGCCTCGACCAAAGCCTGCGCCGGATGAAACTCGACTATGTCGATATTTTTTACAGCCACCGGCCCGACCCCGACACGCCGCTGGAAGAAACCATGTCGGCCCTCGACCAGGTGGTGCGCCAGGGCAAAGCCCTCTACGTCGGCATTTCCAATTACTCCGCCGAGCAAACAGCCGAAGCCTGCCGCATCCTCCGCCAACTGGGCACCCCCTGCCTCATCCACCAGCCCAAATATTCCATGTTTGTCCGCTGGATCGAAGAGGGCCTCCAGGATGTGCTCGACCGCGAAGGCGTGGGCTGTATCCCGTTTTCGCCGCTGGCGCAAGGGCTGCTCACCGACAAATACCTGCGCGGCGTGCCAGCCGACTCCCGGGCAGCCAAATCGCACGGTTATTTGCAGGAAAAAGAACTGACCGAAGCCCGCCTGAGCCAAATTCAGCAACTCAACGAACTGGCCCGCCAACGCAACCAAACCCTGGCCCAAATGGCCCTCGCCTGGGTGCTCCGGCTGCCGCAGGTAACTTCGGTGCTCGTCGGCGCCAGCCGGCCGGCACAATTGGCCGATTCGCTGCGCTGTATGGAAAACCTGGATTTCACAGCGGCAGAACTGGCACACATCGAGCAAATTTTGGGCTGAGGCTTTTCTGGAAAAACTCCAGCGATCGCTAAAACCAGCCGCATTGCCCTACTTTTGCTCCCCAACACCACACACGCCCATGACGCTCAACACCGCCACGCTCGCCACCCGCCTCGGCCAAATGGACATTTTCCAGTCCGTGCCCCCGGATATTTTGCTCGAACTGGCCGCCAAAGCCGAAATCGTGCGGGTCGAGGCGGGGCAAACCGTTTTTCACAAAAATGAGCCCGCGCGCTCGCTGTTCCTCCTGCTCGAAGGCAGCGCCAAGGTGCACGACAACGACTACACCGTGGCGCAGATGGGCGAAGGCAGTTGTTTTGGTGAAATGTCTTTGCTCGACGAAGGGCCGCGCTCCATGTCGGTCACCGCCACCACCCCTACCCTGCTGGCCGGCGTCGGCCGCGAAGTGTTTTTCGAAGTCTTGGGCGATTCCCCGGCGGTCATGCAAAAAATCGTGAGCCTGCTCACCCGGCGCCTCCGCTCCCAAACCGACCAAACCGTCGCCCAACTCCAGCGCCGCGAAGAAGAACTGACCCGCCAGGTAGCCGAACGCACGGCCGAACTGATGCGGCAAAAAGAACAGGCCGAAATCGAGAAAAAAGAAGCCGAACGGCAACGCCTCCGCGCTGAACAGAGCGAGCGCGCCGAACAACAGTTTCTGGCCAACATGAGCCACGAAATCCGCACGCCCATGAACGCCGTGATGGGCCTCACCAAACTGTTGCTCCAGAAAAACCCGCGCGAAGACCAACTCCGCTACCTGAACAACATCCGGCAGTCCTCCGATGCCCTGCTGGTGATCCTCAACGACATCCTCGATATTTCCAAAATACAGGCCGGCCGCCTCGAACTGGAATTCACCGACCTGCTGCTCTCCGAAATCCTCGACAACGTGCGCACCACCCTGCAATACCGCGCCGAGGAAAAAGGCCTGCACCTGAACATCGAAGCCGACCCGGGCATCCCGCCCGTGCTCGTCGGCGACCCCGTGCGGCTCCAGCAAATCCTGATCAACCTGGCCGGCAACGCCGTCAAATTCACTGAAAAAGGCCAGGTGATCCTGCGCGTCCAACTCCAGGGCACCAGCGGCAGCCGCTGCCGGCTCTATTTCGAAGTAGAAGACACCGGTATCGGCATGACCCCCGAACAACTCACCGTGGTGTTCGACAGTTTCCGCCAGGCCAGCGGCGACACCACCCGCAAATACGGCGGCACCGGGCTCGGGCTCAGCATTTCCAAACAACTGGTGGAGCGCTTCGGCGGCCGCCTCGACGTGCACAGCACCCCCGGCCAGGGCTCTTCGTTTTTCTTCACCATCGAACTCGAAACCGGCGGCCAACGCCGCGCCGCCACCACCAACGCCCTCAGCCCCGAGGCCCTCGAAGCGCTGCGCGGCCTGCGCATCCTGCTGGCCGAAGACAATGAACTCAACCGCGTGGTGGCCGTCGAAACCCTCCAACTGCTCATCCCGGATGTCCAGGTCCGCTGCGCCGAAAACGGCCAGGAAGCCCTCGACCTGTACCGCAGCGAAACCTTCGACGTGGTGCTCATGGACGTGACCATGCCCATCCTCGACGGCCTCGATGCCACCCGCGCCATCCGCGCCCTGCCGCCGCCCCAAAACGCCGTGCCCATCATCGCTTTCACGGCCTCCGTCACGCAAAAAGAAGTCAAAAACTGCCTGGCCAGCGGCATGAACAGTTGGGTACCCAAGCCCTTCAAAGACGCCGAACTTATCGGCGCCCTCAGCGCCGTGCGCCAGCCCGGCGCCACGGTCTTGCCCGATATCCCCGACAACCCGCCACCCGAAGCGCCGCAAACCAGCCGGCTCCAATTCCTCGAACAACACACCGGCCAAAACGCCGACCGTATCCGCAAATACCTCCGCCTCTACCTCGACTCCGCGTCCCAGAGCCTCCCGCGTATCACCGAAGCCCTGGCCGCCCAGGACCGCGAAGCCCTGCGCCGGGCCGTGCATACCATCAAACCCCAGTTTCGGATGATCGGCATGCCCGACTCGGCCGAACTGGCACAACAGATTGAAAACCAAATCCTGGAAGAGCCCCCGCTGCCGAACCTGCCCGTGCAGCAGGTAGAACGCCTGCTGGAGGACATTCGCCAGTCCGTCAGCGAATTTGAAACCTACCTGCAGGGAGGTTAGAAGGTTGGAAGGTTGGAGAGGTTAGAAGGTTGAAAAAAATTTGCCGCTGTTGGCGTCCCGCCAACAGCAACGGCGGAGCGAGGACATGCCAGGGTCTCGAATGTAGTTAGCGGGGACGCCAACTACGGCAACAAAACTTTCCGGCGCACTTACGGTAGTAGTCTTGCCAAAGAACTCATTTTAAATGTAGCCATCAATTTTTACAACAACTTTTGGGTAATCGCCAGCCCCCTATCAGAGGGTCTTCAGACCCGAGGCAGCGCATTTTCACTATGTGCCCACTATCCAAAACTTTTTTTCAATATAGAACTACAGGTTATAAGTTATAACCTGTGGTTTTAGGAAGTATGCGCTAGGGCCGGCATTTTTGTGGCAGGATACATCCATAGAAATCCACAAGCAGTTCACCCTTACATTTCTTTTTCATGTCCAAAAAAATGCTTTTCCCCATCGTCTCCCTGGCCTTGGCGGGGCTTTGTTGTTTTTCCTTCTTCAAACCCGCCGCAGCCGGCGACACCGAACCGACAACTATCGTGCTGGAAGACAATGAATTGTCCATTAGCCTGAGCTGCACCAAAAGCGGGGGCGCCTGGGTAGTGACGCAAGGTTCGGCTGCCGCTTACCTCTCACAGGTAGGAAGCGCTCTGAACCAGGGCGTTTCAACTAGCTATCAGGGTATCCAATTGGTCTTTGCAGCCGACTACAGCAGCGGCTCCCTGAGCGGCTACGCCACCAACCCCACCGGCAACCGCGTGCCCGTAGGGGTGGAATATGTGCGCAACGTGCAAAATGGTGATGTGGTCGTCTTCAAAGACGACAAAAAACATACCTGTACCGGCGCACCGTGCTCCTGTTGTGATTTTGTAAAAGACGATTCCGGCGGTATCAAAGGCTGCAAATGCCTGGGCGAAAACGATTGCCATATTACTGCTGACAACCAGTGTAACCACGTCGTGGAAGATTCGCAGTAAAACGTACTATCGATCTATTGAGGGCCGTAACCTGTCCTAAGATACAGGTTACGGCTATTTCATCCTCCCTGAAACGCCTCGCCCGCCTGCACCGGCTCCAGATTGTCGACCTCCTCGTCGGCAAATAGCCGGGATTTGACCACAAAACGCAGCCCCAGCGGTATTTCGAGCGAAAAACTGGAGCCGCGCCCCGGCGTCACGTCGATGCTCAATTGGGTATGCTGCCAGTATTCAAATTGAAACGCATTCATAAAAAACGGACAGCCCGCGATTTCGCCCACCCACACGTCGCTGGCGCCCACCCGAAACTCCTGCTGCGGAAAACACATCGGCGCCGAACCGTCGCAACAGCCCCCACTTTGGTGAAACAACAGTGGCCCGTGTGCCGCCCGCAAGCGCTCGATGACCGCTTCGGCCGCCGCTGTAACCAATACCCGTTTTATTTTTTCCATGATAACCCTGCTGAGATACACTGGCGCCCCGCCGGCGCAAGCGCACGGCAGGGCAGCAGCGGTGGAACGAAAGAAGTGCAAGGGCGAACTGACCCGGAGGCCTAGAAAAAGCCCAGTTTGTTTTTGTTGAAAGACACCAGCAGGTTTTTGTTTTGCCGGTAGTGGTTGAGCATCATTTTGTGGGTTTCGCGGCCAAAACCTGACTTTTTATAGCCGCCAAACGGCGCGTGGGCCGGGTAGGCGTGGTAGCAGTTGACCCACACGCGGCCAGCCTGAATAGCCCGAGGCACAGTGTACATTTCGTGCGCATCGCGGGTCCACACCCCGGCGCCGAGCCCGTAAAATGTATCGTTGGCAATTTCAATAGCCTCCTCCGTGGTTTTGAAGGTGGTGACGCAGGTGACGGGGCCGAAGATTTCCTCCTGGAACACCCGCATTTTGTTGTGCCCCTTCAGTACGGTCGGCTGCACGTAGTAGCCGTTTTCGAGGCCGCTGTTTTGGTGAAACGCCGCGCCGCCCACCAGCACTTCGGCGCCTTCTTCGCGGCCAATGTCGAGGTAGTTCAGGATCTTTTCGTACTGGTCGTTCGAAGCCTGAGCGCCCATCATCGTACTGGCATCCAGCGGGTTGCCCATTTTGATTTGGCGCACGCGAGCCAGCACGCGATCCATAAAGGGCTGATAAATCGACTCGTGGACGAGGATCCGCGAGGGGCAGGTGCACACCTCGCCCTGGTTGAAGGCAAAGAGCACGGCGCCTTCGATGGCTTTGTCCAGAAACTCGTCGTCGGCATCCAAGACGCTGGGGAAGAAGATGTTGGGCGATTTTCCGCCCAATTCCATCGTGACCGGGATGATGTTCTCGGAAGCGTACTGGAGGATCAGGCGGCCGGTGGTCGTCTCGCCGGTAAAGGCCACTTTGGCCACGCGGGGGGAGGAGGCCAACGGCTTGCCGGCTTCCACGCCAAAGCCGGTGACGACGTTGAGCACGCCGGGCGGCAGCACGCCCTGGATCAGTTCCATGAGGCACATGATGCTGGTCGGCGTTTGTTCGGCTGGTTTGAGCACCACCGTGCAGCCGGCGGCCAGGGCAGGCGCCATTTTCCAGGTAGCCATCAGCAGCGGGAAGTTCCAGGGGATGATCTGGCCCACCACCCCGATGGGCTCGTGGATGTTGATGGACACGGTGTTTTCGTCGAGTTCGGCTACAGAACTCTCGTCGGCCCGAATCACGCCGGCAAAGTAGCGGAAGTGGTCGATGCAAAGCGGAATGTCGGCCGCACTGGTTTCGCGGATGGGCTTGCCGTTGTCTACTGTTTCCACGCGGGCCAGGTAGTCGAGGTTTTGCTCCATGATGTCCGCGATTTTGAGCAGCACGTTGCTGCGGGTAGCGGCTGCTGTTTTGGACCAGGTGGCAAAGGCCGTGTGGGCGGCTTCGATGGCCAACTCCACGTCTTCTTTGGTGGAACGGGCAGCCTGGGTAAAGACTTTGCCGTCGACGGGTGAAATGTTTTCAAAATAATCGCCTTTGAGCGGGGCTACCCATTGGCCGCCGATAAAGTTGTCGTAGCGGTTTTTGAATGCGGGGAACCCGGCGCGGACCTTGGACTTCTCCAGTGTTTCCATCCTTATTTATCTTATTTTGTGTTAAAAAATTTTATGAAAAATTTGATACACAAAATTATCTCGCTGCTAAGCCCGGCCTTTTCCCAATCCTATCCAACTTTATAAGGATCGTATCATTTTTTCGGCCAAAGCCGGAGGATTCAGGTATGGGAGAGGGAAACGTATTACTTTTGAGCCATAAAGACCGAATAAGGCACCGGGCATCCGACGCCCAACCCAACTGAAGTAGCACCCGATCTTGATTTGCCGAATATTGTTATGGACACCGTACTAAAAGGAGCACTGTTGCGCCCGCCGGCGCTGACGCCCGAGCGGGACCTGAAAACACTTGTGGAAAACCGCACGGTGTTTACGTTTAACAACTGCGAATTGAATATTTTTGAAACCCACCAAAGCAGCGAGCAGGTGTTGCTCCGGTTTCAGGGAATGGTGTACACCGCCATGTTGCGCGGTAAAAAAGTGATGTATTTGCCGCAAGCGGCGCCGTTTGAATATTTGCCCGGCGAATCGGTCCTGGTGCCGGAAGCCTCGCCGATGGTGATCGATTTTCCGGAATCGAGCCCGCAAAATCCCACGCAGTGCGTGGCCCTGGAAATCGACCGGCAACAGATCAGCAACACCCTGAACTTGCTCAACGAAAAATTTCCACGCCTCGAAGAAAGCGGCAATTGGGCCGTAGACAGCGCGCAATTCCACATCCGCAACTCGCACGAACTGGCCGACGCCGTCGGGCGCCTCATCCGAATCCCCAGCGAACCCAACCTGGCCAAAGACATGCTGGCCAATGTGACCTTGCAGGAACTCCTGATCCGCCTGCTGCAAACACAGGCCCGCACAACCCTGCTGGAACAAACCAGTACCCTCCAAACCCGGCACCGCTTCGCGTTTGTGATTCAATTCATCCGCGAACACCTCACCGAGAACCTGAGCATCCAGCAACTCGCCCGCCTGGCTTGCATGAGCAAACCGCATTTTTTCCGGCGCTTCAAACAGGAACTGGGCGTTTCGCCGCTCGATTTTATCCTCCAGGAGCGCATCAAACTCGCCAAACAGGTGCTCAGCCGGCCCGATACCAGCGTGACCGACGCTTGCTACCACTCAGGGTTCAACAACCTGGCCTATTTTACCCTGCAATTCAAAAAATACGAGGGCACCACGCCCAGTTATTTCCGGAAGCGCCTGATTCCGTAGTGTACATTCTTCCCGTTTTGCCTGGCTTTTTCGATTTTGGGAAACAAAACAACGTCTGCCCAAAAATCCTGTTTGTCCTGTGCGGCTGTTTTTTACCTTCGCCTGGAAAACAGTTGAAGTCATGGCAGACAATAAAATACACGTATTCGTGGTGGACGACGACAAAATGTTCGCTACCATGCTGGCCGACCACCTGGAAGACCAGGGCCGGTACACCGTCAGCACCTTTCACACCGGCGAGGCTTGCCTCGAACACCTGGGCGACAAGCCCGATGTGGTGATCCTGGACTACTACCTCGACTCGGATGTGCCCGGAGCCAAAAACGGCCTGGAAATCCTGCAAGTCATCCACAAGCAGGCGCCGGACCTGAAAGTTATTATGCTCTCTTCCCAGGAGCACTACGGCGTCGCCCTGCGCACCATTGCGTCGGGGGCCGTGTCGTATGTGATGAAAGAACTGGGCAGTTTTGGCGAGATCGACCAGGTACTCCAGCAGATGTAAACCGGTTGCAGCAACGCCTGCACCCTACACCACTACCCACCATGAATACACCTTCCTCCCAGCGGAACCCCTACCTCCTGCCTTTTGCCCTGGTATGCAGCCTCTTTTTTTTATGGGGTATTGCCAACAGCCTGAACGGCTCCCTGATTCGCCACTTCCAGTTTGCGCTCGACCTGAAGCGCTGGCAAGCGGGCATCGTGGATTCGGCGTTTTACTTCGGCTATTTTGTCATGGCGATACCGGCGGGTATTTTTATGCGCAAATTCGGCTACAAGCGCGGCATTTTGGCCGGCTTGCTGCTGTACGCCGGCGGCGCGTTCCTGTTTTATCCGGCTGCGGATATCCGGGTGTATGGTTTTTTCCTGTTTGCCTTGTTTACCATCGCTGCGGGCCTGGCGTTCCTGGAAACGGCCGCCAACCTGTACGTGACGGTTTTGGGCGACAAAAAAGACGCTGAGTGGCGCATCAATTTTGCACAATCGTTCAACGGCATCAGCATCATCCTGGGGCCGGTGATCGGGAGTTTGTTTATTTTTTCCAAAAAAGAATATACCCAGGAAGTACTGGCCACCATGACGCCCGAGCAGATCAACAGCGCACGTGTGGAGGAAGCCCTCTCGGTGCAAGGCCCCTACCTCGTCGTGGCGGGTGTGGTGCTGCTGGTAGCCCTGCTGTTTTGGTTCACCAAAATGCCGGAAGTGGGTCGGGAAGAAGAACTGGCGGAAGGCCAGGTGGGTATTTTTGATTTGCTGCGCAAATACCGGCACCTGAGCCTGGGTGTGCTGGCGCAGTTTGCCAATGTGGGCGCCCAAGCCACGCTTTGGGGCTATTTTGTGGATTTTAAAATTGATTTTGCCAAAGACGAACACCTCGGTATCGTCAACACAATCTACCGTGTGACCGCCGACATGACCCCCGACCAAATTGCGGGTTTCCACGCGGCGGCAGCCCTGGTGCTCTTTATGCTGGGCCGTTTTCTGGGCACCTGGCTGATGACCCGCATGGAGCCCCGGCAGGTGCTGTCGTACTATTGCCTGGCAGCCGTGGCGCTGGTGGCTGCGGCCGCGTTGCTGGGCGGATTTGCCGGCGTGGTCTGTATCATGCTCACCTACTTCTGCCAGAGCATCATGTTCCCTACTATTTTTGCCCTGGCCACCAAAGAAATGCCACCGGCCGAAAGCAAACTGGCCTCGTCGCTGGTCATCATGGCGATCGTGGGCGGCGCCATTATGCCCCCCTTGGCGGGCCTGTTGTCTCAATCCGGCGGCATGAAACTGGCGCTGCTGGTTCCGTTTGTCTGCTTCGCTTATGTGGTTTGGTATGTGCAAAAAGGTTGGAAGGTTAGGGGGTTGGAGGGTTAGAGGGTTGGAAGGTTAGAGGGTTGGAAGGTTAGAGAGTTGGAAGGTTTGTCGTCGGACCTTAAGATTACCTGAGAAAAACGACATAAAAGATTACCGGAAGTTCATTGACCTTGTTGGATAAATCACTGTATATGCAAGCGCACAGTCATGATGTACGCCGAAAAGC
>JADLDL010000134.1 GCA_020846655.1 Saprospiraceae bacterium
AAAAAGGCGAGTACAGCAAAGGGCACAACGCCATCCCGCTGGACAAAGCCCTGCTGAACACCTCGGGTGTGCTCCAGTACAAACTGGAAACACCCACGCACAGCGCTGTGAAACAAATGATTCAAACGCGTTAAATCAATCCATACGGAGTGATATTGGGCTACCTCGATACCAGAGGTAGCCCATATCGCTGCCGGTTTGATTTGCCAGTTTGCAATAAAAAAAGCGCCCGGTCATGTGCCGGGCGCTTTTTTTTATAACATTTTTTTGAAAATATTTGCCCAGGGTTAAACATTTAGTATTTTTAACCCTGGTAAATAAATACAAATTGTTTGTTTTAAACAATTGTTTTTTAACAAGACCATCTATCCCGACGCTCAGGAAAAACGGAAGTTTATAGCACCAAACAGCACAGCGAACCATGAAACTCATTGAACAAATCGCCCTTTGGAACCGGGAAGGGAACGCCGATAAAGTGTATGAAGTGGACCTGTGTGAGATTGCCCCTGAGCGCTACGTGGTCAATTTTCGCTACGGCCGCCGGGGCGCTGTGTTGCGCGACGGTACCAAAACGGCCTTGCCGGTGCCCTTGGCCGAAGCGCAAAAAATAATGGCCCAACTGGTGGCCGAGAAAAAAAAGGGCGGCTACCGGGAAACCGATCATTTTCAGACGGAAGCAACAACCGCCCCTCTCGCCCAATCCTCTGCGGCGGTGCAGAGTGGGAGGGAAGATAAAGATGCCTGGTTGTTGCGGCGCCTGCGCGAAGCCCTGCCACCACAGGCCGGCGACCCCGACTGGCCCCTGCATCGGATCGTCTGGCGTGTTGGCGAACGGCGTTTGCGTGCTGCAGCGCCCCTGCTCATGCCTTTGCTGCTCAAGGGAGACGCTTTGCAGCAGTACGGCGTTTGCTGGGCCCTGGGTCGATGCGGCGACCCGGCGGCCATTCCTCTGCTGGAAGGGGTGTATCGCGCCGCCGCATCAAAAGATATGGTGCGCCGGATTGCTTTGGTGGCCTGGCTGGCGCTCGAACATGGCGCGACCGAACGGCAGGCCCTGCTCCATTCCATCGTCCAACTGCTCCCGCCCGAATGGCAACTTGCCTGGCGAGCAGACACAGACTGGGCTACGTTTCTGCCCTCGGAACTGAGTAAAAAACCGGACTACCGGATACTGGAGCCGCTGTACCTCCTCGCGACCGAGCGGCCCGATCTGCATGCAGCCTTGCTACAGGTGCTGCGCGAGGTCCCGCTGATGCCGGATACCAAACCCAAAAAGGGCGTCGCAGCCGCACTGGAGCCCCTGCCGGCATCAGAAACCAGCACGTTTCGCACCCTGCGCCACCTGTTTAAAATTGCCGAATTTCGGGAAGATGCTGCTGTTTTCGGCCTGTTGGCCTACCGCCTGGAACAGGAAAAAGCCTCTTTCCGCTTTGCCCGCTACGGCCGCGAATATGGCATTTTTGATGTCACCCGGCGGCGCAGTTATCAAAACCCGGCTACCGAACTGAAAAAGCCGGATAGCAGCCTGTCTTTTTCCAACCGGACGCAGCCCTACTTCAACCGCCGGGCCTGGCGTACCCTCCGCACCCTGGGCGAAGACGCACAGGACAATTATGTCCAGCTGGCAACAGCCATGCTGCTTTGTTATTCCGACGCGGCCGATAGAGGAAAACCCGTTGTCAGACAAAAAACGATTTATCAATATGAGCCAGGAACCGGCCGTTATCTGGGCTACACCACAGAAATAACCCACTACGACGCCTATGCCAAACACTGGCTGTTCAACCATATTTTATACCAAAACAGCCCGCGCTACGAGGCGGGCCGAGGCAAATTAGCCTGGCGCTGCCGCCCCGGCTACCAGCCCGGCCAAACGGCGCCAGCCACCCGGGAAGAGGCATACCCAGGGTTGTGGGACCAGCAGCCGGCAGCCCTTGTGCGCCTGCTTTGCCATAGTGCCTGCGAGCCGGTCCATGATTTTGCGGTAAAAGCCCTCGAACACCGGACCGATCTGGTGCAATGGTTCGATTTAGACAGCCTGCTCCGCTGCCTGAACCAACCCTACGCTTCCACCACGCGACTCAGCCTGCACATCGCCCGCGAGAGTTATGATCCGGCCAAGCCTGATCTCGATCTGCTGCGCCTGCTCGCGCAACACGCCCGGCCCGAAGCCCGCGAAATGGCCCGGGGATGGGTACTGGCGCAGCCCGATTTTTTCATCCGGCACACCGCATTTGTCGCAACGCTGATCCTTACGGAACACCCGGATGTGCAGGACTGGACGCGCCAGTTGCTCGCGCAAACGACGCGTTCAGCCACTGAAAACCAACAACTGGTCCTCCAATGCCTGGCCGATCTGCTGGCGCTGCCGGCCGACGCGGCTGCCGCCGATACCCGGGCCGCTGCTGCGGCCCAAACACTGGCCGAGTACCTGATGCCCACCTTGCGGGGGCTGCACCTCGATGTCGCCCAAGACTTGCTGGCCAGCCCGGTGCCCAATGTGCAAACCCTCGGCGCGATTATTCTCCTGAATCATGTTACCCCGCCGGAGCAATTGCCGGCAGGCTTGTTGGCGAGCCTGATCCAGTCGCCCACGCCACAGGTCCGCCAGGCCGGCGTTCGTTTGTTCGGCCGGCTGCCGGAACAGCAACTCCTGGAAAATTACCCGCTTCTGGCTGCCTTTTGCGTGTCGCCTTACCCGGAAATACGGCAGGCGGTTGCGCCGATTGTGCAGGACTTGGCTGGGAAAAATGCCCCGTTTGGGCAGAACCTGCTGGCCGAATTGTTGCCCTACCTCTCAAGGCGCGAAGCCTACGAAGGGCTGCACGAAGATTTGTTTCACTTGTTTGTTGGTCCGCTGGAGCGCTTCCAATCGGGGGTGCCCCGCGAGACAGCCCTGCAACTGCTGCTCAGCAGCCATTCGTTTGCGCAGCAATATGGTTTTACCCTTTTGCAAAAAAACATACCGCCGGAAGAATTGAGCGTCCGGCAAATCATCTGGCTGGCCAACCACGAAATGCTCGGGGTACGCCGCTATGCCTGGCAGATTTTTTCGGACCAGGTGCCGCGCATGCAGGCCGAAGCCGGCGAAGCCATCCGCCTGCTCGATGCCCGCTGGGAAGATTCGAGAACCTTTGCCATCGAGTATTTCCGCCACCAATTCAGCGATGCGCATTGGAGCCCGCAGGTGCTGGTGAGTGTTTGCGACAGTACCCGCGAAGAGGTGCAAGCCTTTGGCCGCGAATTGATTACCAAATTTTTTCAGGAAGAAAACGGCCCCGAGTATTTGCTGCAACTCAGCCAACACCCCTCGCAACGGATGCAGCATTTTGCCACCCATTATCTCGAACAATACGCGTCGGACCAGCCCGGGCGCATTGCCCAATTGCAAGGCTATTTTATCACGATCCTCTCGCAGGTGAACAAAGGCAGCGTGTCCAAAAACAGGGTGCTGCACTTTTTGCGCACGGAGGGGCTGAAAAGCGAAACCCTGGCGCAGTTGGTGGCTGATATCCTGAGCCGGCAAAGTGCCACGCTCGCCGTGGCAGACAAAGCCGCCTGCATCCGGATCCTGCGCGATTTGCAGGCGCAATTTCCGGCGATCGAGAGCCCGCTGGTACCGAAACCCGTCACTGCCCGAACCGCTCAAACCCTTGATCATGCAGTTTGATTACAAATTCTTCGGCAACACCGCCGTCAGCGGCTCCGCCAGCGCTGTCGACATGGCTTTTGCGCCCGATGTATCGCGCCCGCCCACGTTTTTCCGGGGTGTTTTGAGCAAAAGCATAGCCTTCCGGGAGGCCATTTCGGCCCTGCACGAGGTGGTGGTCTCGGACCTGCGCTTCAAACCCAAGGACAAAACCGCCTACAAAGAATGGGCTGCCCAACAAGAAGTAGCCCTGCTGGCCGAATTCGGCGCCGGGTACCAGGCTGGCTTGCAGCAACAGATCCAGGCGATTCGCACGGAGTTGCAGGAGATCGGCAAAAACCGGAACACCATCATGGGGCCGTACTATACCGCCCGGCAGAAATATTTCAACTATTTGTATGAAAAAGAAAAGGAACTCTGGTTTGCGCTCGATCCGGTGATCACGGTGCATCCCGATGAAATTTTCTTTGAATGTTTTAGCCAGGACGAAGCGACTTACGGCCGCTTGGGCAGCAGTTACGAGGTGTTCAAACACATCGGCGAGTTTGCCTGCGGCACCACCAACATCGACTATTCCGCCAGTTTGTACCAGGAATTTCAAAAAATACGGGAGTACAAGGACACGAATTTTGTGGTGGACCCTTCCGGCTTTCAGGTTCAAACGACCAACGAAGACCTGTACCACGAGGTAAAAATAGACCTGCCCGATTCCTGGGTGCGCGGCTTTTTGCAGGTCAGTTCGGCCATGACGCTGCCGGCTACCAGTTTTGAGTTGCACCCCATGGACGTGCACAACATTTGCCAGATCCTGCGCCGGAAAAAGGAAAAAATGGGCCCCCGTTCCCTGCGGTTTATCCTCCAGCCCGGCCGGCCGGTAGAACTGCTGTTCGAACCCTGGAACATCCGTATCGCCTGCCGCCGCTCGGTGTACACGGGCCGTTCGGCCGAAGAAATACGGCTTTGGGGGCGCCGGCGCCTGCTCATTCTGGAGCGGCTCATCCCGGTCATGCAAAAACTCACGGTGCACTTGCTGGGCAACGGCATGCCGTCGTTTTTTATCGCCGACCTGGGGCACCAGAGTTTTACGCTCGGTTTGTCGGGCTGGACAGCCAACGACTGGTCGCGGGCCGGCAATTTCGACCTGATGGCGCCGCGAATGGAGGTGGATTTTGGTACCAAAGAAATGATTTTCAAAAGTTTGCGCGAAAACTGGACGGAGTCTTCCGCACATTTGGCACAACGCCTGAACCTGGATTTGCGCACCGTTGAAGGCGCTTTGTCGGCCTATACCCAAGCCGGTTTGGTAATGTACGACCTCAACAAAAAAACCTACCGCCTGCGCGAACTCAGCCGCGACCCTTTGCCCCTGGATGCTCTGCGCCTCCAAAACCCGAGGGAAACCGAGGCCCGAGCCTGGGTGGAAGCGAACCAGGTGAGCGTGCAGGCCCAGGCCCAAGCGGATGGACACCTGAAACTCAGCGGCACCGTGAAAGAAAAAAACAGCAACCACAAAGCCTGGCTATTGCTCGACCGCGACGAACGCCTGACCGAGGCTGCCTGCGATTGCTGGTTTCATCAGCAAAACCAGCTGCGCCAGGGGCCCTGTACCCACTTGCTGGCCCTGCGCATTGCCCACAACCGCCAAAACTGGTGGTCGCGCTGGTTGCTGAATTGATAAAAAAGATGGACAAAGCAATACTCGTTTAAAATTATTTGTTTAATTTTGTAAAACCTTTGGTAGTTCAGTTACCGAATTCAAAACCTTGCAAACCGGGCGGTGTTTCGCCGTCCATGCACACAGACAAATCTTGCTTCACAGGCTTGCTCTTCACTATGGCCGGTAGATATAGTACCGGGGCTTGCGGTGTGAATTCAGGAATTCAAGACTCCCGGTACTATACCTACCGGCGTCGAGTTGAGCATTCCTGTCCTATGATTGTACGAAGGTTTGGTACTGAACTACCTTTTTCTTTTTCTCATGGCTGAACAAAGCAATCTTCCGGACGGCGCCCGCCCCACGACGCGGCAGGAACTCTACGATCTGTTGCGCCGCGACGGGCTCAACCGGGATTCGTTTGTGTTGCAGGACATGAAGCGCCTCGGCTTTTGGCCCGACACGAAGGATCAGCCTTCCGTGCCCGAGCAGTTTTTGAACCGCGAAAGCCAGTTGTACCGCGAACTGAACGCCCTGGTGACAGAAAAACGCCGCGTGGAAGATCGTGAGCAGTTGCTCAAGGAATTGCGCAAACAGCGCATGGCGGAGTCGCGCCGCAAACGGGAAGAGACCAAAAAACGCCGGATCGAGGCGGCTCGCTTGCGCGCAGAAAACTGGGAAAAGCGAAAAGAAACCGAGATCAACTACCTGGGTGAAGGCGTTTCGGGCGGGCTGAACGATACCGCCACCGATACAGAACGGCTGGCCCTGGCGCAGTTGCCGGTGTTGAGCGACCCGGCTGCCATCGCCGCCGCTATGAATATCCGGGTGAGCGAATTGCGCTTCCTGGCCTTTTCCCGGGCGGTCTCCAAAACCTCGCATTACCGGCGCTTTCTGATCCCGAAAAAAACTGGCGGTTTCCGACAGATTTCTGCGCCGATGTACCGGCTGAAAGACGCCCAATACTGGATTTTACAACAAATACTCGATAAAGTACCCCTACACGAAGCGGCGCATGGCTTCGTACCGGCGCGCTCCATTGTGAGCAACGCCCGGCCTCACGTAGGCGCCGGCGTAGTGATCAACGCGGACCTGCAAAATTTCTTTCCCAGCATCACGTACCCGAGGGTGAAAGGCGTGTTCCGGAAATTGGGGTATTCTGATGCCGCTGCCAGCACGCTGGGCTTGTTGTGTACCGAACCAGCGATCGACGAGGTGGTGCTGGATGGCGAAAACTGGTTTGTCGCCGCCGGCGAACGGTTTTTGCCACAAGGAGCGCCCACGAGCCCGGCCATCACCAATATTTTGTGCCGGCAAATGGACCGGCGTTTGCAGGGCCTGGCCCAAAAACTCGGATTTACCTACACGCGCTATGCCGACGACCTGACGTTTTCAGCCAGCGGCGAGGGCGAGAAAAAAGTGAACCTGTTGTTGAAATTTGTCCGGCAAATTATTGAAAACGAAGGCTTTGTGTTGCACCCCGACAAGACGCGGGTGATGCGCACCGGCCGCCGAAAAGAAGTCACCGGCATCGTAGTCAATGAAAAGCCGGGCGTCGATCGCAAAACCCTGCGGCGTTTCCGGGCCCTGTTGCACCAATTGGAAACGGAGGGCCCTGCGGGCAAAACCTGGGGCCACACGCCCAACCTCTTGGCTGCCATCGAGGGCTACGCCAACTATGTATTCATGGTGGATCCGGAAAAAGGGGCGGCTTTGAAAGCACAGGTCCGGCAAGTGGCCGGTGCACTAACGCGCGCGCCGCGCAAGCGCTATCCGGCACGGAAAAAACTGGCTGGTTCGGCGCCCCTGCCGGAAACACCGACGGCGGCCCCGACAGAGCAGGAGAGTGCTAAGCCTTGGTGGAAGTTTTGGTGAGGATAGCCTGTTCTATTTCCGTTTCGCCCCTTTCTTGATCGGCTTTTTGTACTTCTCCGCCATGATCCGTTTGCGGTCGTTGCCGAGGTTGACCTTTTTGTTTTTGGCCTTTTTTTCATGAAAAGCGCCCGACTGGAACTTCACAGCCTTGAGGTAGTTTTTTTCCGCCACCACGGGCCGTTCGTCCTGGGTTAGTTCGGTCGAAACGGCCACCTCTTCCGGCAGGGGCAAGAGCGGAATGGGTTGCTCCATCAGCGCTTCGATAGCCGCTTGGGCGGGTATTTCGGCTTCAGTGACCAGTGTGATGGCCGCGCCTTCGCGGTCGGCCCGGCCGGTCCGGCCGATGCGGTGGATGTAACTTTCGGCTTCGGTGGGGGTATCCACGTTGATGA
>JADLDL010000135.1 GCA_020846655.1 Saprospiraceae bacterium
CGGTTTGGCGTACGCCAAACCGCCCTGTCTATTTTCCGTGCCACCACTAGCGAGTGTGCGGCGCAGGCTTGCCTGAGAAGTGGCTTCAAAAATGCGAGTCTGGAGATGATTCAGCCAGGTCTAGTCCTCGTTTGCCGGGCCGTTCATTTTTTCCAAAAGATCAGCCAGGCTTTTCCGGTCCATTTTGGTGTAAGGATGTTCTTCGCCCAGGTTTTTCAGGTCGTTGGCCAGGGCTGCTTCCAGCAAATCTCGAGCCCGAACGTATTCTCCCATGGAGTCATACACCTTGGCCAAATTCGATTGGCTCACAGCTACACTCGGATGATCCGTACCAAAATTTTTCAAATCCGTGGCCAGTGCCGTTTCGAGCAAATCACGAGCAAGAACATAATCCCCCATGTCTCGATATACATTGGCCAAATTCGATTGGCGAATGGCTACACTCGGGTGAGCCGTACCGAAATTTTTCAAACCCGTGGCCAGCGCCGTTTCCAGCAAATCACGAGCACGCACACAATCCCCCATGTTTCGATAAACGTTGCCCAAATTCGATTGGCTCACTGCTACACTCGGATGATCCGGACCGAAATTTTTCAAATCCGTAGCCAGCGCCGTTTCCAGCAAATCACGAGCACGCACATAATTCCCCATGTTTCGATAAACGTTGCCCAAATTCGATTGGTAAGCGGCTACACTCGGATGATCCGGACCGAAATTATTCAAACCCGTGGCCAGCGCCGTTTCCAGCAAATCACGAGCACGCACATAATTCCCCATGTTTCGATAAACGTTGCCCAAATTCGATTGGTGAGCGGCTACACTTGGATCGCCCGGACCGAAATTTTTCAAATCCGTGGCCAGCGCCGTTTCCAGCAAATCACGAGCACGCACATAATCCCCCATGGAGTAATAAACGTTGCCCAAATTCGATTGGCTCACGGCTACACTCGGATCGCCCGCACCGAAATTTTTCACTGCCGTGACTAACGCCGTTTCCAGCAAATCACGAGCACGCATATACTCCCCCAAGTTTCGATACACGATAGCCAATTCATTTTGCAATAAACGAATGTCCGGGATTTCCTTTTCCACCAAAGCTTCCAGCACCGCCTCCCCATACCCCACAAACGGAAACTTATCCACCGGGTTGTCCTTGTATTGGTCGATGCTCAACAGTTCCGTCACCCCGGCCAGCAGCGCTGCGCAATTTTCCGCATCGGGTTGTAGTTCGCGCAGGGCCACCGCCCGCAGCAGGCGATGCAATTGGTAGTTTCCGTCTTTTTTCAGCGGCACACCGCGGCGGTGCAGGCTGTCGAGGGTCTCGAAAAAGGCCGTTTCGTCGGCTTCCGGCAGCTGGAAAATACGGGTCAGCAGGACCGGCGGGTGGGCGCCCGGCGGCAGCACGGCCACTTGGCGGAGCAGCTCGATCTCGCGGGCACTCATGCCCGGCGCGATGCCCCGAAACAGAAACAACACCAGGTCTTCGAGGGTGGCTTCGTCGAGGCCCTTGCGCTCGGTGTGGGGTCCCGTGGGCACGCTGCGCTGGAGTTTTTTGCTGAACACAAAGCCCTCGGCGGCCTGCCGGCGCAAGCCGGCGATGTCCTGCCCGGCCTGCCGCCCGATTTTGCCAAACATCTCGATCAGGAGGGTGTGCCCGGCAATGTCGTCGAGGAGCAGGGGCAGTTCCGACACGGCCGGGCCGGCGACGGGCAGCGGCTCCCCGGGGCGGTAGTGGTGCCAGAAAAGGGTAGCGGCAGGCAGGGGCTCCAGTTCGGGTACCGGCAGGTCTGCCACGTTGGGAATTTCAGCACGGGAGGTAAGCAGCAGCCGGCAGCCGCTGTGGAGCAGGATTTTTTTCCAGTGCCGGATCTCGTCGCGGTCGTTGGCGTTGTCGATCACCAGGAGTTTGGGGCCTGGCAGGCGGCGCAGGGCCTCCAGTAGAGCCAGCACCACGCCTTCGAGGTTATTTTGGCGGAGCAAGTCGTCGGTTTCGGCGCGGATGCCGAGCCGCTCCTGCACGTCGCGCTGCCGGGCAAAGGCTTCGGGCAGGCTGCTGTTGATCTCGATCCAGAGCAGGTGCGCGTAGCAGTTGCTGTACGCGGTATCGTGCAGGTAGGCCAGCGCCGCCGTCGTTTTACCGATGCCGCCGATGCCGCGCACCAGGGCCACCGCCTCGCCACTTTCGAGGGCGCTGTGAATATTGGCGAGCAGGCCTTCGCGGCCGGTCACGAAGCCGGGGTGGGGCGGGTCGTTGAGGAAACGGGGTGGGCGGTTTTCAGTCACTGTTGGCCGGTTTATTGGACAAAAATAGGAAAACCGGCGGAGACCAGTACCGCCCCAGCCTCTTCGTTTTACAATTCCATTACCGCATCCGGAAAAGCCCTCTCCATTGAGGAGCATGGGCCAGGGTTGGGGTTTTTCTGGAGTGAAAAGTGAGGCGTCCTGTATTTTAGGAGGCCGTTTCGGCCTGGAATTTTGCCGCATTGTCGGCAATCGTCAGGGCTTCGATCAGTTCTTCCAGGGCGCCTTCCACTACTTTATCGAGGTTGAAATTTTTGACATCGCCCTCCAGGCGGTGGTCGGTCACGCGGTTTTGCGGCCAGTTGTAGGTCCGGATTTTTTCCGAACGGTCGCCCGACCCAACCAGGCTCCGCCGCTGGGAGGCCAGCGCAGATTGTTGCTGGTTGATTTGGGCATCGCGAATCTGCTGGATCAGGCGGCCCATGGCGATGTCGCGGTTTTTGTGCTGCGAGCGGCTTTCTGTACTTTCGGCCACCACCCCGGTGGGCAAGTGCGTAAAGCGCACCCCCGATTCGGTTTTGTTGACGTGCTGCCCGCCGGCGCCGCTGGCGCGAAACACATCCGTGCGGATGTCTTCTTTGCGGATATTCATTTCTTCGGGTTCGAGGATGGGCAGCACCGCCACGGTAGCCGCCGAGGTATGCACCCGGCCTTTGGCTTCCGTTTCGGGAATGCGCTGCACCCGGTGGGCGCCCGATTCAAATTTCAGTTTGCTGTACACATTTTCGCCCGACACCTCCAGCACGATCTTGGCAAAACCGCCCACGGTGCCAGGGTTTTCGTCCACCACTTCCACCTCCCAGCCCTGCGACTGGAAATAGCGGAGGTACATCCGGTACAAATCGCCGGCAAACAGCGCGGCTTCGTCGCCACCCGTGCCCGAGCGAATTTCAAAGATCACGTCTTTTTCGTCTTCCGGGTCTTTGGGCACCAGCATCACCTTCAGGCTTTCTTCGATTTCGTCCACCTGCGGCTCCAGGTCCAGGATTTCCTCCTTGGCCATGTCGCGCATTTCCGGATCTTTTTCCGTGGACAAAATCTCGCGGGCGTTGTTCAGGTTGGCCAGCAGTCTTTCGTATTTGCCCAGGGCTTCCATCATCGGCTGGAGTTTTTTGTACTCCTTGTTCACCCGTTTGGATTTTTCCATATCGGACACGATGCCCGGGTCGGAGAGTTGTTCTTCCAGGTGCAGGTATTTTTCGCGGATGGCTACTAATTTATCGAGCATTGCAGGTTTTCCGATTCCGGTTTTTGGAAACGGGGTGCAAATTTAGGTGAAAAATCGGCGCGCTGCGCGCAAAAAACGAAGATCAGTTCAGGATCACCACCTTGGCAATGACGGCGTCCGGGCTGTCAAACGATTCCGAACTGGTGGCGAATATCAGGTACACGCCGCTGGAGGCGCGGCGGCCCAGGTAATCGCGGCCGTTCCAAACGGCCTGTCCGCCCAGCGCTTTGCCTTCGTACACCAGGCTGCCCGAAATGTCAGTGATTTTGATGTTGGCATCGCGGGCCAGCCCGTAAATGGCGATGGGGCCGTCGTAATCGGGGCGCACCGGGTTGGGGTAGGCGTAGGGTTTGGGTTTGTTGATGCGGCCGCCCACGGTGGCTTCGGCGCGGTAAGAGATCAGGCCTTTGGCCGTGCCGATCCAGGCTTCGCCGGTATTGGGATTGATGGCGATGTCGTTCACCAGGTTGTCGAACAAGGGGCTGTTGGTGCTGGTAAAATGTTCTTCCTGGACTTCGCCGCTGGCCGACTGCACAAAAACGCCGGTTGCGGTACCGAACCATTTGCGGTTGGCGCCATCCACGGCGATGGTCCGAATTTCTTCATTTTCAAACAAATATCCATTGAAACCGTCCACGTTTACGATGCGCCGCGAGCCTTTGCAATTGGCATCGAAAATATTGCTGCCGCACTCAAAACTGACGGTGCCTTGCTGGGTGCCGATCCAAACATCGCCGTCGAGATCCACGGCAATGCAATTGACGCTATTGGAGGGCAGCACGGAGTTGGCGGTGGTGAGCACCCGGTAGCGGTCGTCGCTGGGGCTGTCGAGGTCCTGGCCGCTGTCGTACACCAACACGCCGCCGTTGAAGCCGACGACAAACCATTTGTATCCATTTTCATCAATGGCTACCTGGAGCAGGTTGCTGACCGGGGCTGCCGAAAAATTGCGGAAGCTGCCGTCGGCTTTCAGCACGGCAATGGGCGCCGCGGCGTCGTAATTGCTGATCCATAGGTTGCCGCTTTCATCAAACGCCACGCCGCCGATGGCAGTACGGGTATTGCCCGACGCGCCGGCGTTTTGAAGGATCGAATTATACTGCGTATAACATTTGGCCTGGGCGCCGCCATCGGTCGCTTCCACGAGCCCGCCGATAAAACTGCCCACATAAAATTTATCTTCCGAGGGGTGGGCGGCCACCCGCCACATGCTTTTGTCGCAGTCGCCGTTTTTCAATTCCGGATGGTTTTCGCCATAAAACCGCGACCACTGGCCGTCATCGCCGTGGATGTAGACGCCGTAGGGTAAATAATTGGGCCCCAGGTTCACGTTGATGCCGGGCGGGGCGATGTACACGTGTTTGTCGCTGACGGCTATTTCGTAGCAATCGGCAGTGTAGGGCGAGTTGAAATGAAAGCGATCACATTTGCCTTCCACGGCATCGTAAAAGCGGAAATCGTCGTTGGCATCGGCCATCCAGAATTTCTTGGTCCCATCTTC
>JADLDL010000136.1 GCA_020846655.1 Saprospiraceae bacterium
GGCTTTGGCCTCCATTTCATCGTTGTAGGGCGTGGCGGTGCCGTGGGCAGAGATGAAATCGACCTCTCCGGCGTTCCACCGGGCTTGTTCGAGGGCTTGGCCGATGGCTTGGCTCAGTTCGGCGCCGCTGCGGGAGGGGCCGGAAATATGGTTGGCATCGTTGCTGATGGCAGCGCCCGAAACCCGGACGCCGGGCGTATCGGGAGCCGTGGCCGAAAAAATAAGCGTGGCGCAACCTTCGCCCAGGTTGAGGCCTTTGCGGCGGCTGTCGAAGGGGCGGCAGGGCTCGTCACTGAGGGCTTGAAACGATTGAAAGCCCGACCAGATGAAGCGGGAAATTTCGTCGGCGCCGCACACCACGGCGTGGCGGTAGCGCCCGTGGTCGAGCAGGCGTTTGGCCAGGAGGATGGCCGCCAGCCCGGAAATACAGGCCTGCGATACCACCAGGGGGCGATTGGGCGCCGCCCAATGCGCGGCTATTTTGGCGGCGGTGTGGGCCAGCCGCAGGTCGGGGTGGCTGGCGGACTGCTGTTCGAGCAGGGCCACGTTGCCTTTGGTGCTGGAGAGGATAAAAATAGTGTCGGGGTCGTCCAGCCGCACAGGGCTGTGTTGGAGGGCATCGCTCAGGGAGAGCAGCACCATTTTTTCAAACCGGGTCCAGTGCCGGCCGGCGTGGGGCTGCAGGCGGGTTTCAAACGCTTCGTCGAGGGCAGTGGAATCGAACAGGGCTGCCCAGAAGGGCGTAGCCGTCCAGTCGGGGCGCTCTTGCAGCCGCAGGCCGCTGCGGCCCTGGCGCAGGGCTTCGAAGTGCTGGTGGGTGGTCCAGCCCAGGGGGGAGGTGATGTTGTCGGAGCGGATGAACATGCAACAAGCGGTATTTGACAATAGGGTTTGCAGGCAGCAAAGGTAAACCATTCTCTGGTACGCCTGCCGGATGCGCAGGCGGCAGGACGGCGCTTGCCCGGCAATTATTTTTTTAGAAAAAAAAGTGCCGGGCCGGGTAAGAAACGAGCGGCAACGGGAACCTACCGGAAATTCAACACCAGGTATTTGTTCATCCTTTCACCATCGACAAAAAATGAAACCACTCGTGCTCTGCTTTTGCCTGCTTTCTCCTATGCTCCTTGCTGCGCAATGGACAGAACTGCCTCCAACCATCACTGCATCCTTTCTGAACACGGCTGTTGCCTGGGATGGAAAAGTCTATTTTACGGGAGGCCCGAAAACCCAGTATGTGAACATCGCAGCGTACAACGACAAACTTGAAATCCTTGACCTGGCATCCGGCGCCATTAGCACGGCGCCGGGCAGTTTGTCGGCGGGGCGGACATTTATTGCCAGTGTGGCCCACCAGGGTAAACTGTATTTCGCCGGCGGCCAAAAATGGACGACGCCCAGTCCGGGCTTGCAGGTATTTGATGCCGTGGATATTTACGACGTAGCAACGAATGCCTGGCTGCCGACGGAGCACCTGAGCATAGCCCGGTCGGCTTGCGCCATCGCGGTTGTGGATGGAAAAATCATGATTGCAGGCGGGTATTCGATTACCAATGGCTTAATTGGGGTTTCGGATGTTGTGGATATTTACGACCCCGAGGCGGTGGGCAACAAATGGTCGGTGGATAAATTATCACAGGCTAGAGGCGAACTGGCGGCTGCTTCCATCGGCAACACGGCCTGGTTTTGTGGCGGCTCAACGGATTACTACAGTTACCCCAAAAGTGCCCGGGTAGATGTGTACAGCGTAGGCAAAGGGTGGTACACTACAGAATTATCTGTCGCGCGGGCATATCCAAATGTGGTGGCCGTGGGTCAATACCTCATTTGCGCGGGCGGCGATGCCCAAGGGCAGGGGTATTCCAACCAGGTGGATCTGTTCGATACCGAAGCCAACAGCGGGGTGGGGGCCTGGTCGACACAAACCCTGCCCGCCAAGCGATACGCTATGGCTACTGCCACCTTGTGCAACAAAGCCTATTTCACGGGGGGCGGGCACCTCACGCCGGGCAGCTATTTCGATCAGAGTTTTGACGACGTGTATGTTTTCAATGCCGACAAGGGTACCTGGGATACACCTGGCAAACTCACCAAAAGCCGTATGGCACACGCTTGCGCTGCCTGGGGCGACAACATTGCCGTCGGCGGCGGCTGGCGCGCTGCCCAGGCCATGACCACCGGTAGCGTGGAAGTGCTCGCCGTTGCCGATTGCACGGTGGATGTCAAGGCGCCAACGCCTCAGCCGGTGGACTTCCTGCTCAGCCCCAATCCTGCCTCCGAGCAACTGAGCCTTGTTTTTCCCGACAATGGCCTCGTTTCGGGGCCGCTGCAACTCAGCGTTGCCGATGTGTCGGGCCGGGTGTTGCTGCGCCAAACCCTGGAGCCGGATGCGCTTGCCCGGCCGGTGTCGATTGATGTCCGGTCTTTGTTGCCGGGCACGTACGTTGTAACGCTGTGGGACGAACGCCGGGCGGGCACGCGCCGGTTTGTGGTGCTGCGCTGAAAGAATGCATCCACCAACGACGCTTAAAAAACCGTCTGGAAACCCCTGGCGGGCGCTAAGGCATTTGTTTACTGATTTTAACCTGCTACCCATGTTCACTTTTCGGGAAATCAAGGACCAGGACGGTCTGATACCTGCTTTTCAGATGCGTTATCAAGTGTATCACAACGACCCCTCGTTGAGTCATTTGCTGGCAACCCATGCCGGGCACATGGATGTGGATGGGTTTGATGCGTATGCCCGGCATTATGGCGTGTACAAGTTTGAAACCGGCGGCCATGATATCTTGGTTGGATACATACGGATTATCAAAAAAGACATAAACCCGGCTATGCACAGGGTGCTGTCCGGGATGGCAAACGATTTAGACATTGCTTTGCCCGACCGGCCCCAACCGCTGAACAGCAATGCGCATTTCCCGCATTTTACTGAAGCACAACTACCGCATAGCGGAAGCGCAGGATTGGCAGTTGAACTCTTTGAGCCTGGCCGGTTCATTATTGCACCGGAGTACAGGTCCTTGGGACTTGCCCAATTTATCATTGAATGTGCCATGACTGTTATCTGCGCGGCGCATCCCAACCCAATTGGTTTAATGAACTGTCGGCACTTGCACAAGGCTCTTTACGAGCGGTACGGCTTTGAATCGCTGGCCGTACAAGAATCGACGGCCTTCCCGGGCAATCCCTGGCACTTGATGATGATATCCGGCGAGGGGGTGGCAAAGCGATTACCGGACCTCCAAGCACGTATTGGGCAGTTTGAGGCAACAGGGCAAATGCATTACGCACCCTAAACATGCTCGAAACATCCGGGCAAAATTTCGAAAATAAGTATGAAAAACCTGCGCTTGTCTCTGTTGTACCTGTTTACAGACTATATCCTGCCGCTGTTGCCCCGAAGCGAGAAGTTGCTGCACTGGAAACTCTTGCTTTTGATGCTGGCCTGTATCGTAATGTTGTCCTGGGCAAACCCCGAAATCAAGATGTCTGAGGGCAAACGCAATGTACGTTCGGACCGGGGGACGATGCTCGGTATTTTTTTTATGGGGTACTTGGCGGTAGTTGCTCCGGTCCTGGAATGGGGGTATTTTGTGCGGGATGGCGGTTTTACGTTTTGGTCGGCGTTGGGTATTGGCTTGATGACGGGCGGGTTGTGGTTTAGAATATTTGCGATTCAGGCCTTAGGCCGTCATTTCACCGGCGTTGTGCAACAGGTTATTGGGCACCAACTCATCACCACGGGCCCGTACCGATGGATTCGGCACCCCAGTTATCTGGGCTCTGTGTTGGCTTTTGTGGGCTGTGCCGTTTTGCTGGAAGCATGGTGGGGGCTCGTGATCTGCCTTGTCGCGATGGCTGGCGCCTACTTTTTTCGAATTGCCGCAGAGGAAAGATTGTTGATTGAGATTTTTGGAAACCAATACCTGGAATACCGGAAAAGGACCTGGCGTTTGCTGCCCCTGGTTTGGTAAATTGGGGCCCTACTCCGGGATTTTTTTTGAAACTTGTCTGGGAAACCAATTCACGCCACGATGAAAATACGCTGGACCACGCACCTGCTCCTTTTTTTGCTCGCCGCCTGCTGCCTCGATTTTCAGGTCCAGCACTTCTGGGGCAGCGGCAAAGCCGCCGACCGGTACCCGCCGGAGTTCCCGGATGTAACCAAACAGGCCGGAACCCGGTCCAGGGAGGATTCGCTTTTGGCCGCCGGGCTGTACCAATCTGCGTGGAAGTTTTATTATAAAACGCAGTATGATTCGCTGGCGCAGGTCTGTCATCAACTGTTTCCCCTAGCCGAACATTTGCTGGAACAAGGCTATGATTCCACCACATTTGAATATTGGGGCATGGGCTACAGTGGATACGGTATGGCGCTGATGTACCTCGGCGACATAGAAGAAGGCAGCCGCATTTTGGTGGAATTTGATTCCATCGACCGGCGTGTTTATCCCAAAGATTATATCGCCCGCAGCATGTTCTATTTCGGGTTGGGGCATATGGCCCGCGACCTGTTCAAGGACTACGACCTGGCCCTGGAGTATTACAAACTGGGCCAGGCCGTCGCTCAAAATTGTCTGGCCAAGGATGACCGTTTTTTTATCAATGTAAATTTGGTGCTCGGCTGTTTTTATGGCCAGATAGGCGACTATGCCACCCAGTCAAAATATTTTGATAAAATACTGGTCATGGACCCGCGCATGCGACAAGTGCTCCCGCATTACATCGCCCTGAATTATCAAAATGCCGGCGATTATGAAAACGCAATCCGGTACAGAAACCTCGCCAACGAGCAAACCCCCGCTCCGCTGAGCGTGTATTATCAAAATTGCGAATTGACAGAATGTTACCTGATGGTCGGCGATCTCGCCAACTCTCGTCGCTGCCTCCGGATTTGCGAGGAGTTGTTTTACCGGCATCAGGCTGAAATCCGTACCAGGGATATTGGCGCCAGTTATTTCTATGCCAAAGCAGTGTTTCAAACGGCCATGAAACAGTACCCGGAGGCCATCGCCGGGTTTCGGAAATCGCTGGCCGCCAGTGAAAGCAGCGGCGGCGGCAAACAGAGCAACCTGAGTTTTACCATTTTTCACAAACTCGCCGAAACCCTTCTCCTGGCCGATTCGCTCCCCGGCGCCCAGGCCGCCGTTCAGGAACTGTTGGCCCGCGAAGCCGGCGGATTCCAGTCCGCCGATTTTACCCGAAACCCGCCGCTCAAGACCTTCTCCCGACAGCCGTATCACCTGCGGACGCTGGAACTGAAAGGCCGTTGTTTTGAAAAAATGTTTGACCACACCGGCGATCCCGCACATCTCCAACACGCCCTCCAAACCTATGCGCTCGCCGATTCTCTGATCGACAATATTCGCGACACCTACCGGGGCACTGGTTCAAAAAACGAATTTTCAGGCAAGGCAAAAGCAATTTTTCAGCGCAGCATCCACTGCGCCTACCGTTTGTGGCAACGCAACGGCGACCCACAATTCCTGAGCCGGGCCTGGCAGGCCGCCGAAAAAAGCAAAGCCGTTGCCCTGCTCGAATCGCTTCGCGAATCCGAAGCCAAGCAATTGGCAGGGTTTCGGCCCGAAGACCTGGCGCATGAAAAACGATTGAAACGCGACCTGGATTTTTATGAAAAATTTAGTTTCGACGAGCAAGCCAAGCCGCAGCCCGATACGCTGCGCCTCTTCCGCTGGAACCGCAATATCTTCAACCTGAAAGCCACGCAGGACTCCCTGCTGCTCGTTTTTCGGCAGCGGTATCCGGAATACCACCGCTTGAAATACGACCGACGCATCGCCACCGTCGCCGAGGTGCAGGCCCAATTGCCGGCCGGCAATGCCCTGGTAGAATATTTTCTTGGCGATTCCGTGCTGTTTACCTTTTTACTTGAAAAAGGGCAGGTTCAACTGTTTCAACAAAAAACAGACTCCAGTTGGCTGCATCATTTCGCAGCACTTCGAGCCACCGTTCATGAGTTTGATCCGGCCATCCTGCAAACGGGGCAGCAAAAAGCAAATGATTTTCAACGGTTTGCACGCTCCTCCCATGCCCTGTATCGCCTGCTGCTGGCAGAGCCCCTGGCACATTCCAAGGCACAACGCCTGGTCATTGTGCCGGACGACCAGATTGGTTACGTGCCGTTTGCCGCCTTGCTGCAGCGGCCAGTGGAGGCCTCGGCTACACCAGACTACCGCCATCTGCCCTACCTCGTGCGCGACA
>JADLDL010000137.1 GCA_020846655.1 Saprospiraceae bacterium
CGGGCAAAGAAACGAAAACCGATGGCTGCCGGGCGGCGAGCTGCTGCCTTGTTTTGGCTGCTTCTTTACAGAAATTGCCCCAAATGGCCTGCTACGACAAAACGAGGACAACCAGAATGGCGGTAAGGGGCCGGAACAGGAACAACAGAAACCCAATCCAGCAGCACATCAGCCAGGCGGTATGCCGCACGGCGGGGCAATGCCCTTGCTGGTAGCTGCGGCGCAGGGCTCGGTAGAGGTATACCGACAGTGCCGGTACCAACAGGGCTCCGAAAACTGCGCCCGACAGCCCGCCCAGCAGGGCGGCCAGTGGTGTGAGCAGCGTGCAGCAAAACAGGAGTATGATCAGGAAATGAGTAGCAAACACGGTGTGTTGCAGGTAATAGGGGTACTGAAACCAGTACAAGCGGTAGAGAGCCCAGGCAAAGGCCGGAATCGTGAGCAGCAGTAAAATTTTGGAAAGCAGTAACCCGGTCGCATCGAACTGGACAATAAATTCCTCGGGGCTAAGGTGCAGTGCGGCGGCTTTTTGCGCCAGCAAGGGCGCTATGCCAATGCCCGTGGGGAAGGCCTGGCCAGCCACCGCCCATGGCTCGAAGAACAGGTTGGATTGTTGGAAAAAGCAGTAGAAAAGAAGGCCGAAGCCAAACAGGAGCTGGGCCGGGCTGAGATAGGGTTTGCGGCGGCCGCCCCAGTAATCGAGGGTGAGTTGACCGGGCTGGTTGAACAAACGCCAGAGGGTATGGTAGGCTGGCGCATCAAGTGTGCTAAGGGGGGCGAAATAACGGTTCCAGAAGGCCTCCAGCGACCAAGACGGCCAGTATTGGCGTTGCTCGCCGCAATGGTGGCAAAACTCATTCATGCGCACTTTGTTGCAGGAAGGACAAAGGTCGGCGTAGTCGTCATCTTTTTCGGCGTGCCGCATGGTTGGAAACAGGTTTACGGAGATGTTCGAGTTCTTTTGCCTGTTGCAACATCCCTCCAACAACTTTTTTAGAGAAATAAATCGTGCCCAAAATAAGGCAAAGGCCCGGGGCAGAGCCGTTTTGATAAAAAAATATGCAGCACAGGCAGCAAAAGTGCCTTGCCGCGCATCTGAATTGCGCGTACCTTCGGGAAAAGTAGAACCGCAAGAGACCAGAATATCGCCATTCATCGCAAGCGCCTGTACGAGTTGAGCGAACAAGATCTTATTCAGGGTTGTCTGCGCGGGTCCGCGCAGTGCCAGCGTCAGTTGTACGAGCAGTTTGCCGGCAAGATGTACGCGGTATGCCTGCGCTATGCCCGTACTTCTTCTGATGCGGCTGATATTCTCCAGGAAGGTTTCGTCAAAGTATTTACCAAACTGGGGCAGTTCCAGTTTCAGGGTTCGTTTGAGGGTTGGGTCCGGCGGATCATGGTCAACACGGCGTTGCGCGCCTACCAGCGCCAGCGCTTTGAGCATGAATCCAGCGGATACGAGCAATTGCCCGAATCGCCGGTGGACCCGGATGCCCTCTCTACCCTCTCGGAAGAAGAACTGTTGCGGTTGATCAGCCGGCTGCCCGATGGTTACCGGGTGGTCTTCAACCTGGTGGCGATCGAAGGGTTTTCGCATGCAGAAGTGGCGGAAACACTGGGAATCCAGGAAAGCACGTCTCGCTCGCAACTGACCAAGGCCCGGCGCTGGCTCTGTGAGCAATTGATTATTTTAAACAAAGTGGCACAATTTTAATCAACAACATACCCTGTTACCACCCCAAAATTCAAACGACAAAAAAGAATGGAACATCCATCCAATCCAATAGACAACCTGTTCCGGCAGCGTTTGCAGCAGGCGGAAGTACCGCCCCCAGCCTTTGTTTGGCCGGCGGTGGAGCGCAGCCTGCGCCGCCGCAAACGACGCGGGTTGATGATCTGGCTGCTCGGAGCCGGCCTGGCGGCTACTGCTCTGGGCGCCATCTGGTATGGCGCGCAACAGCGCTCGCCGCTGGCCAGCCAACCGGCGCTCACTCATCCGCAAAATCAGGAACTGGCCGCCGGCCATCCGTCAGGCGCGGCAGCTGCTACGGCCCCAGCGGGCACGTTCTCCTCCACTGCAGCGCCCGGCGCCCAGGCAGGCGCCGACATGGCTGCAAGCATGCCGGGTTCCCGGCCAGAGACAGTTCCCGGCCAACCGGCGCTGGCCAAACCGGCTGCGGCTTCACCCCGCTTTCAGCCGAAGGGCCCGGGCGCCACACCCGTACCGAGCAAACCGGCCCTTGCTGAACAAGCGGGAGTCCCTGTTCCGTCCGGCGAACCTGCCGCCACTGACCTGCAAGCATCGCCGCCTGATCCTTCAGCACTACCCAACGCAACGGTAGCAGTAGGGAAAGCCGCTCCGGCATTGTTGCCGGGCCGGCTTTTGCTGTGGAAAACCGCTCAAGCGCCGGTGCTCCAGTCGAACCCCTGGCCCTTTAGCCCCCGCAAAAAGACCCGCAAGTGCTACGATTTCCACGCCAACCGGCAGGCCTGGTTGCTGGATGCTTACGCTGGCCCTACCCTGGCCTACAAATCGTTGTTTGCCGCAAATCCGGAGTTCAACGATTATGTGCAGGACCGCTTGGGTACTGAAAAACAACAATTGGGGTTCAATGCCGGCCTGCGGGCTTCGTATCTGTTTGCCGGGAATTTCATCCTGCGAACCGGGTTGCATTACGACCAGTTTACCGAAAAGTTTGAATACATCGACCCCAACTACATCAAGTACACCGTCGAAATCATCAAAAAATACGTGAACGGCCAATGGGTGTCAGTACCCGATACTGTAAAGATTGAATACGGCGCCAATTATCAAAAAACATACAACCGCTACGGCATGCTCGATATCCCGCTCCAGGGAGCCTTGGAACTGCGCAGCGGCGCCGGTGGCTTGAGCCTGAACCTGGGCGGCTCACTCAACCTGTTGTTCTGGAAGCGCGGCCATATGCTGGAGGAACAAAGCAGCAAACCGGTGGCTTTTACCCCCAGAAAAGAACAATACGATGTTTTTAAAACCAAACTGGGCCTGAGTCTCATCGGCAGTATTCAGTGGTTTTATCACCTCGACCCGCGTACCCGTGTTTTTGCCGAGCCCTACTACCGGCATATTTTGAACCCCGTTACCCGGCCGGAGTATCCCGTCGAACAATCGCACGGCGTCGCAGGGATTCGATTTGGCCTTACCCGCATCCTGGAGACAAAAATAGAGTGAGGCCTGTTAAATTTACGTAAACAAGCAGCGCAGCAACATCCGGGTGTATCCATACGGTAATACACTTACTTCCATAACCTAAAACCCCAAAAAACCCTAATTATGAATCGCGTGTATAAGACATATCAATACTTGTTACTCGGCGCCCTGGCTTTGGCTTGGGGCTGCCGGAAGGATGTAGAGGACTTCCGTCCGTACACACCTACCCAGGAAGACCTGGCGCAATTGTTTTTGAAAGCGCCGGACAATTCCACCCACACGGTATTTCCACTTGGGGGCTCGATCCCGGACACAACACTTACTACTGCAAGCGGCGTGCGGGTATTTCTGGCAGATACAGAACATCTGTTTGCCGATGATGCCGGCACGCCGGTGCCTTGCAGCACCTGTCCTTCGTTGAAAGTAGAAGTCACTACGGTACTCAGCAAGGGCGACCTCGCTGCCCGGGGCTTGCCTACCACAGCCGTGGCTGGCGGCCAGATGCTGGAAAGTGTGGGCGTCGTTCGGGTGCAAGCCAATTGTGCCGGAAAAAACCTGAACCTGTTGCCCAACCGCTACCTCAAAGTGCAAATGCCCGCTCCGGAGGTAAAATCCAACATGAACGTGTATGCCGGCACCTTCGACGATACCGACAAATTTACCGGTTGGGAGGCCTCCGGCTCCTCGGTGTACTGGGCCGATTGGCCCTTGCCGGGCGGTGGCTTGCAAACGGGGTATGAGTTGATTGTTCCGGCATTGGGTTGGAGCAATTGTGCCCGGCCAATCATCGAACAAACCAGTTCGTTTTGTGTTACATTGCCTGGCCAGTTCAGTGCGTTGAACACCCGCGTTTTCCTGGTTTTTGACAATATTCGAACAGTAGCCGAATTGCAGGGCACAGACGATTCCTCCGAATTTTGCTTTTCCGGAGCTCCGCTCGGGTACCCGGTGAAAATCGTAGCCGTCAGCAAAACCGGCGGACAGTTTTGGCTGGCCAACAAGTTTACCGAAATCGGCAGCAACGTTCAATTGTCCGTTGCGCCTCAACCCCAATCCGAAGGCGATATTTTGGCCTTTATAAAAGGTTTGTAACTGTTTTTTGCGCCCAATAGCCCCAATCCTAAGACTTACCCGTGTTTAGTAATTTCGTAGTAAGCCGAGCCGGAAACGTCCGGTCTCGGCTTTTTCATGTTTGTGCGTTATCCCTCGTTAATTATCTTCTTTACCTCGCATAAAATAAACAATTTTGCGGTGGCATTTTTTTAGTACCCGGCTCTTCTTACGAATAACGATACGATGGAAACGCTCACCACCAACAACATTACCGTCAGTGTGGAAACGGAATACCTCGCAGCCCACTCCAATCCACGCGACGGGAAGTTTATTTTTGGGTACCACATCACCATTGAAAACGGCAGCCCGCATACCGTGCAGCTACTGCGCCGCCATTGGGTGATCGTTGACTCGAGCGGCACCATGCGCGAAGTGGAAGGCGAAGGCGTCGTCGGTTTACAACCTGTGCTGGCGCCAGGCGACGTGCACGGTTATTCTTCTTTTTGCAACCTGGATACCGAAATCGGCAAAATGGCCGGTACTTATCTGATGAGCCGCCAGGGCGACGGATCCATGTTCGAGGCCACAATTCCCGAATTTAAAATGGTGGCGCCGTTTAAATTGAATTAATCGACAGCACTCAGCAATTCGTTTCAAAGCCCCTTCCAGCCGGCTACGGCTACCAAATCCTGCTACCGGACCCCTCCGGCAATCTGGTGGAATTTTCTTCCCAACCTTTTTCTGTTTTTTTACGTGTCCCGTTGGCAGCACCAACGCGTCTGGCTGTATCTTTCCTGTACTTTGAACTAATCCTCCTTTTTCCCTTGAACAAAATTGTACAACACATGAAGAACCGATTTGTCTTCCTGCTGGCGCTAGCCATTGCCTTCCTTGTTTCATCCTCATCCCTATTTTCTCAGAAC
>JADLDL010000138.1 GCA_020846655.1 Saprospiraceae bacterium
AAAATATTTGGCGTGGTTTTGACCGATTTGGGTCTGAAAATCGCGCTGCCAGGGGGTAATATAGTCGTGCATAGGCTCAGCCGCCGGCGCAAAATAGTATGGATTCTCCACGTATTGTTCGTGCACATCGGCGTGCACATGCGGCAGCCAGCGCTGGTACAGGTCGATGCGCTGGCGGGTTTCGGCTTGCGTGGCCCAGGCCCAGTCGCGATTGAGGTCGAAATAATAGTGGTTGGTACGGCCGCCGGGCCAGGGTTCGCGGTGTTCGCGCGCATCGCGGCGCGGATTGGCCACCTGGTTGCTCACGCTGCGGATCCAGTGAGAGTAGCGGTCGTAGCCGTCGGGGTTGAGCGAGGGATCGAGGATCACCACCGTATTTTTGAGCCAGGCTTGTACCTCCGGCTCGTTTTGGCGGGCCAGTTGGTAGGCTAGCAACATGCTGCATTCCGAGCCCGAGGCTTCGTTGCCGTGTACGCTCATGCTCAGCCAAACGATGGCAATCGGTTCGGTAGCGGGCGCCGGACCGGAGCCGGGGTTGAGGCCGGCCAAGCGGAGGTTGTTCTGCCGGATTTGCTCGAGCCGGGCCATGTTTTCGGGTGCCGAAAAATAGGCGACCTGCAAGGGGCGGGCTTCGTTGGTGGCGCCGTAGCGCTCCAGGCGCATGGTGGCCGGGGCATTGGCAGCCAAATACTGGAAATAATCGGTCAGCAGGTGGTGCGGCGTAAACTGTTCGCCCAGTTTGTGCGGAAGAAATTCATCCGGGCTTTTGAGAGTGGCTTGGGCGCCAAGCCAAAATGCCTGGCTGCTGAGCAGCAGAATAGAAACTAGGCGAAAGAGGTGCATGTCAAAAAAATTTCAGAAAAATGGCAGGGTTACGGGCAGGAATGCCGCAGGCAAACATCCGTTTTTTTCATAAAAAACCAATGCCTCCCGAAAAATAAGCAGCTGCCAGCCGGCTCCGGCAACACGAGGTGTTGGGATATTTTTAAGCCTTCCTACTCAAGAGAGCCCGCCTGGCACACTACCTTTGGCCCCCCATGTCTTGTCAGGTTGTATTCAATCTTTATCCCGTTACGGAGACGTTGTATTTGCCTTCGGCAAACCTCGTCCAGGTCGACAAATCCGGCCTGCCCACCCATTTGATCCAAAAGGCTACACCCGCTACCCTGCCGCCCTACGATATTGAACTGACGCCCGTACTCCAGCGCCTGTTCGGCCGGGTCGATCTACTCAGCCCCAAGGCCCTCGAGGCCAAATTCAAACCCAGCAAGGCCAAAAGCCCTACCCCACTCGCCCAATTGCTCAGTCAGGCCGACACCAAAACCGCCGTAGAAGCCTATATCCACCGCGAACTCGACCTGTTTCTCAGCGAGGTCGTGCGACACCGGTACCCACTCACACTCGACGCCGAACGCCGCACCCTGGCCAAAGATGTCTTGTTGCAGCCCGCCAAAGAAGAACTGATCCCGCACCTGGCCTTCCACAAAACGGAAGCCGGCATCGAATACCGCTTCCGGCTGGGCACCGAAACGGAGCACTGGAACATCCGGGAATACGATGCCCTGCCCCTGACCAATACCAGCCCGGCCTGGGTGGTGGCCAAATATTCTTTGTTTCGGGTACCCGGCATCAATGGCAATATGCTGCGACCGTTTCGGAAAAAAGACGTGATCCAGATCCCGCCGGACAAAGTGCGGACCTATTTCCGGCAATTTATTGCCAAAAATGCAGGTCGCACCCAAATCGAAGCCGAGGGTTTTGCCGTGCAAACTGCCGACCGCCTGCTGGCCGTTCGACTCGACCCCACCGAAAATGTACTCGAAAACGCCTGGTTTCTCAAGCCCGTTTTTGTGTACGACGGTGTCGAATTTCAGTACGGCGAGCGCCGCGACCGCGTCACCAGCCTCGATATTCCCGAAAACGAGGAGGGCGAGATCACCGTCCACCTCGTTTGCCGCGATGCGGCGGCCGAACAGGCCCGCCTGGACCTGCTGTCCCAATTTGATCTGCTGGAAGACCAGCGCCTGTTCCGGCTAAACGACGGCACTACCCTGGCCGCACTCCTGCACTGGCTGACCCGCCACTACTCGGCCCTTCGGGCTGCGGGCTTCAGCCTGGTGGCCCCACAAACCGAGGGCCGGACCCTGGCCCTGCTCCCGGCCGACATCAGTGTGCGCTCCGAAGCCGCCGGCGACTGGTTTGATGTGCAGGGCGACGTGCAGGTGGGCAATTTCAAATTCCCGTTCAAAGCCTTCGTGCCTTTTTTGCGCCGCCGGGAGGCCTATTTCCCGCTCCCCGACGATACCTTCTTTTTGATTCCGGAGGAATGGTTTGCCCGCTATGCCGACCTGGCCGAAGCCCTCGACACGCAAGGCGCCGCACTGCGCCTGAAAAAATCGCTGTTCACCCTGCTCCAGGGAGCCGGGCTGGGCGATCCCGAAAGTCCGGGCGAGGGCTTCCCGGTAATCGACCCCGAGCAGGTGGACTACCAGCCTTCCGACAGCCTTCGGGCGGTACTGCGGCCATACCAGTTGTTTGGGGTAAAATGGCTCGTGGGGCACTACCAGCACGGTTTTGGGGCTTGCCTGGCC
>JADLDL010000139.1 GCA_020846655.1 Saprospiraceae bacterium
ACAAATTATTTACCACTCTGGCATTGGTAAATGGCCCTGAACACCTGAGGATAACAGTTCCAGATTTAAAGAGGGAATCGTTGAAAGGGTTGGCAAATATTCAGCATTTCAAATCTATTGCGTTTGAAGGAAATTTCAAAAGCGTAGATATTAAAGTTCTACGCAGTGAATACCCTAAAATTCGATTTGAACGAGGGAATGCAGCTTCGCTAATGCGCCAGTTGGAGGCATATGACAGGCAATCAGCATATGAAAAAAATAAAGGAGAAAGATATAAACAAGAAGTAGCGGAAAAAGTACAACGGGAGGAAGAGGCGAGAACAACCGAACAAGAAAAAAGAAAAAATGCTCAACAATACCCTCAAAGTGCCCCAGGCAAATCAGCATTCCCCGATTTTACACAAATGGTTGCCAAGATCACCGTAATTGGTTTTGATGATCGGAAATTTGTGCTTCCACCAGTACTTCGCATAGAAAAATCCCTTCCTGGAAGCATTACCCTAAAAATTTGCGTGGGTAACGATGGGCAAATCATCGAAACAGAGTTTGACTGGACAGCCTCCAGTAACGTGTTGTCCAGTAGTGATCAGCAAAGTCTGGCACGGGATAATGTCCGGCTTTTCATCTTTGAAAAAAGCCCCATTGAACGGCAATGTGGCCTGATCCGATACGACTTTATCAAGGCATGATTATACCGCACTACTACCACAAAAGCGCTATCATGAAAAACGTAGGCCTGTTCGCTATCTCCTTCTTCATCCTATTTCATGGATGCAAGGATGAAGAACCTGGCTTCAACCCCTTGGAAACAGGCTTCGTCTCGCAACTGTCCTTCAACGGAAATTTGAACGATCATAGCAACTTTATAACCGCAACCGATTCCTGCGGTGCGCCCAACTTCGTGACCGGTGTCCTGGGAGTCGCACTGCTAGTGGATGAAAATTGTCCGACGCTCACCTTCGACAAACAGACCTTCCGGAATAGTCAGAAAATAAGCGTTTCCCTGTGGTTCAAAACCAGTGAAAACGGAAATATCTGGCATTTTATTCGAAGCAGCGATTTTCAAGTGTTTACCAAATTCGGCGAGGTGGGCATATCCATTTCCATCCCCGAAACCGAAAGCGCCAAAGCGGCATTTGAACCGGACACCTGGACCCACTTCGTCGGCACCTACGACGGAACAACCATAAAAACCTACATAAACGGGCAATTCGCCGCCTCGACTAAGCACAAAGGAGAAATTTCATCTCCGGGCTACTTTTTTGAACTGAACGGCGGCGGCACCTGGACGGGCGCTATCGATGAACTCTACATCTATGACTCCGCACTCAGCGAAGAACAAGTCAAGCAACTGTACACGATGTAGCCGCACACAGCCGCAGCAAGGCGCGTTCCTTCCATAAAAAAAACGGTCCGGCGTCCCACACGCCGAACCGCAAAAAGAAATGGTTTAGTAACCGAATTAGTATTCTTGAAGGCCACTCGGGGCCTGTGGGGACTAATCTACATTGTCGTGCAGGTATGAGTTGCCCGTCATCCGGATTTCCGGCTCGTCTTCGATGGAGATAGTCCAGGTCGACATACCCGGTGTTTCAGCATCTGGCAGGTTGTCCAGACTGACGCCTTTGCGCAGGTACGCGGGTTGGTTTTCCAGTTCGATGATCGTTTGCGGCGAATTGAGTTTCACCACATTGATCGGCCGGTTGCGCACTTCTTCGCGGCGGCGTTGCGCCTCTTCCAGGCGCTTGCGGCGCTCTTCCGGGCTGATTTCGCCGGCCTCGTCGCCGTGCACGTAGGGGTCGTTCGAATCCGACTTGGCGTGGCGGATTTTTTCCATCGTTTCCCGGACATTATCGAAATCAAATTCGATTGAATTAGCGGCCTTCTCTTCTACCGGGCTGTAGGCTTCCTCAGAAGTGATGCTGAAAAGAGAAGGCTGGGGCTTTTTTACATCCTCATCGAGGTGTACCACCTGCCGTTCGCCGGTGTTGGTTTTGCCCCGTGCGCCGGCCACTGGAGTCGATTTGCGGGCCGATTCGAAACCGGTCGCAATGATCGTCACCGACAAGCATTCGCCCAGGCGTTCGTCGAAGCAGTTACCCCAGATCAGGTTGGCGCCTTCTCCGGCTTCCTGCTGCACGAACTCGGTGATCTCGAAGATCTCGTCCATCGTGGCTTCGCGTTTGCCGGAAGTGATGTTGACCAGGATGTTCTTGGCGCCGCTGATGTTGCTGTCTTCCAGCAAGGGCGAGTTCAGGGCCTCATCGACGGCGCGACGGGCGCGGCCTTCGCCTTCCACCGATGCGGTGCCCATGATGGCCACGCCAGAACTGCGCATGACCGTGTTGACGTCTTCGAAGTCGACGTTCACATAACCCGGCACGGTGATGATCTCGGCAATGCCTTTGGCCGCCGTGCAGAGGATGTTGTCGGCCTGCGAAAAGGCCTGCGAGATGCTCAGGTTGCCGTGGATCTGCCGCAGTTTGTCGTTGCTGATCACCACGAGGCAATCCACATTTTTGCGCAGTTCTTCCAGTCCGTCGAAGCCGTTGGAAACCCGCGTGCGGCCTTCAAACAGGAAGGGCAGCGTGACGATCCCCACCGTGAGGATGCCCATTTCCTGGGCGGCTTTGGCGATGATCGGCGCGGCGCCGGTACCGGTGCCGCCGCCCATACCGGCGGTGATAAAGGCCATTTTGGTGCCATCGTCGAGGAATCGGGTGATTTCTTCGAGACTTTCCATGCAGGCGCGTTTGCCGACATCGGGTTTGCTGCCCGCGCCGCGGCCTTCGGTAAGGCTGGCGCCGAGCGGGATTTTATTGGGCACCGGGCTGAGGTGCATGGCTTGGGAGTCGGTATTGCAAATGGCATAGTCGACACCGATAATGCCTTGTTTGTACATGTGGGTAACAGCATTGCTGCCGCCACCACCGACACCGATAATTTTTATGATTGAAGGCTCGTCCTTCGGCAAATCGAAAAGCATAAGCCGGGCGTTTTTAAATGAGAAAATCTGGTTGGTGTAGTGCGAATTTTCAATTCGCACATGCTACGTGTGCGAATTAAACATTCGCAGGACGTTACTTTTTATTGAAATCCATATCCGGTTCGGCTTCGAACCACTCTTTTGTTTTCCGGAAGACGTTGTCGAGCCAGGTCGACGATTTTTCTTCGGAAACATTGGAGGGTTCTTTTTCCTGTCCGTTGGTTCGCGGTTGCGCTTCCTGCACCGGCGTTTTCCCGGCTTCCACATCTTGCAAGCCCTTGAGCAACAGTCCGATAGCCGTGCTGAAGATGGGACTATTGACGCTTTCGCGGTAGCCGTGGGCCAGGTGCTCGACCGGCAGGCCGATGCGGCAGGACATACCGGTGTGGAATTCAGTCAGTTTGCTCAGGTGGTTGAGCAGGGCTCCACCGCCGGTGAGCACAATGCCGCCGATCAGTTTGCGCTCGTAGCCGCTGCGCCGGATTTCCCAGAGCACATAGTCGAGCACCTCTTCCATACGGGCCTGGATAATGCGGGCGAGGTTCTTTTCGCCGATTTCCTTGTGCTCGCGGCCTTTCAGGCCAGGTATGGTGATGATACGGTTGTCGTAGACTTCATTGGCCAGGGCGGCGCCGAATTTGATTTTCAATTTTTCGGCCTGCGCCTGCATGACGGTGCAGCCTTCCTTGATATCGGCGGTGACCACGTTGCCGCCGAAGGGAATCACGGCGGTGTGCCGGATGATGCCTTCGTGGAAAATGGTAATGTCGGTGGTGCCGCCGCCGATATCCACCAGGGCAACGCCGGCTTGTTTTTCTTCCTCAAACAACACGGCATCGGCGCTGGCGATAGGCTCCAGCGTGAGTTCCGCTACAGCCAGGCCGGCTTTTTCGATACAGCGGAAAATGTTGTTGACGGCAGTGATTTGGCCGGTGATGATGTGGAAATTGGCTTCGAGTCGAACGCCGCACATGCCGATTGGGTCGGTGATGCCTTGTTCGTTATCAACCGTGAATTCTTGTGGAAAAACGTGGATAATCTTGTCGCCGGGCGGCAGTACAAGTTTATACATGTCGTTTACCAGGCGATCAATGTCGCGCTGGCCGATCTCGTTGTGATCGCTTTCGCGGGTGAGGATTCCTCGGTGTTGCAAACTCTTGATGTGCTGTCCGGCAATACCGACATGCACGACACTGAATTTCATACGGGCTTGACGCTCGCAGATATCCACCGCTTCGCGGATGGCATTGACAGTTTTTTCAATGTTGCTGACCACGCCGCGTAAAACGCCGACGCTGTCCACCTTACCGAGACCCAGGATTTCGAGTTTCCCATACGTGTTTTTTCGGACGGCCAGACAACACACCTTGGTGGTGCCAATGTCAAGCGCGACGACCACATCGTGGGATTGCGGTACTAATTCGGTCATAGTGTGCAAAGATAAAGGTTAACGTTGCTGTTTATTGCCCTTAGGCTCTTTGCACCCTTCAAGCTTTTACTTTTCCGGGTACAAAGTTAAATTATAAGCTTTTAGCTTCAAAATTTTTATGCGATAATTTTGTTTAAAACACTTAGCTTAGCTATTTCCGGCAGACGACCTGCCCGCTATACTTCAAATTGATGGTTTTGTATTTGCGCCAGCCGGCATACGGCATACCTTCCTGATAGAATATTTTCAATTTGTTCAGTTTTTCCTCCAGGTTGCGCACACTGCCCAGCAGGATTTTCTGATCGCCGATCAGCGGCACCAGTACGATTTCATTGGCATTGTTGACGTGCACTTGCTGGATAAACGAAGCCCAGGTATCGTCGGCCAGCAATTCCTTGGTCAGTTTGAATACATCCTTGAGCGTGTTCCGCCGTTTCTCCTGAAAATCAGGACTATAGGGGGCCAGGTTGCCGGTAGCTACCAGCACCCGCGCCGCATAGTTGCGCGAGGTGGGCATCTTGGCGCCGGCCGCATCCAGGTAGTAGTTGCCGCCGTTGTTATCCAGCACCCGGAGAATTGGCTCGCGTTGTTGTATCCGAACGTGCAGGATATTGTTTTGGCCAACATAGGTTTCAGCATCCAGCACAAATGGGTCTTCCTCCAATACGCGTTCGATGCGTTCCACTTCCAGGCTTGCGATTTCGGTACCTTCCAGGGTGTTGCCAAAGGCGCGCAACAGGGTTTGGCGCACATCCTTGTCGGTGAGCATTTTATCGCCGTCCTCCAGGGGTACAATTTCTATGATGGTAGATTCTGCAAAACTGTTTCTCTTGTTCGATACGGCCGATACCAGAATCATCCCAGTGATCAGCAGGAACAAGAACCAACTGAGCCGGCCATAACGCAAGCGCGGCATCTGAAAAGAGAGTAAATCGGATAGCATATGTTTTATATTTTGACATCCGGAATTATCCGTTTGCCGGGATTTCCATCAGTTGTTTAATCGGTTCAATCAGGGTGTCAATATCGCCGGCGCCCATGGTCAGGAGTATTTCCGGCGGGTGGTTTTGTATTGCCGTCAATACTTCGGCCTTAGAAACCACTTTTTTATGCAATAAATTCATTTTATCCAAAATCATCTCCGACTGTACGCCTTCTATCGGCAATTCACGTGCCGGATAGATCGGCAACAGCAGGCATTCATCCAGCAGATCCAGGGCCGCCGCAAAGCCGTCGGCAAAATCGCGGGTGCGGGTGTACAGGTGCGGCTGAAAAATACCGGTGATGCGTTGGGTCGGAAACATCATCCGGGCCGCCGAAATCACTGCCTGCAATTCCGTGGGATGATGAGCATAATCGTCCACATACACCCGGCCCTCTTGCCGTACAATGTACTCGAAGCGGCGTTTGACGCCCCGAAAGGCCGCCAGTGCAGCAGGCATCTCCGGCGTAAAGGCGCCCGCGCTCATCACGGCCGCCCAGGCGGCCGTCGCGTTTTCCACATTGTGCCGGCCGGGGTAGTTGAGCCGCAGCTTACTCCAGTCGAAAAACGAAGATTTGATACCAAAGGCCATTTGGCCATTTTCCACATGCAGGTTGTAGGCTTCGTAGTCGCCTGTATCGATCCCAAACGTGAAGACCTGCCGGCCCGATTGGCGCAGCTCTTCGGCCACCTCATCCAGCGGCAAGCCCTGGCGGTAGATCAGTTTTCCACCGGGTTTGATCTGGCGCACAAACTGTTTGTAAGCCTCCACCACGGCTTCCGGTGTCCCATAGATATCGAGGTGATCGGGGTCGAGCGAGTTAAGGATGGCGATTTCAGGATACAATTGCAAAAACGAACGGTCATATTCGTCGGCTTCCACCACTACCCAATCGCTTTTGCCTTCCACGAAATTGCTGCCCAGGTTGGCAGAAATACCGCCCAGAAAAGCGCTGGCGTCCACACCGCTGGCGCGCAACAGATGCGCTACCATGGTGCTGCTAGTGGTTTTGCCGTGTGTACCGGCAATGGCGATACAACGTTTGCCCTGGCTGATAATACCCAGCACCTCAGAACGCTTTTTCAGGGGATAGCCGCGCTCCCGAAACCAGTTCAACTCCTGGTGGTCTTGCGGCACCGCCGGCGTCCACACCACCAAATCCACGCCTTCCGGAATATGGCGCACATCGTCTTCATAGTGGACCTGCATGCCCTCAGCCACCAGGGCGCGGGTCAGCTCGGTTTCGGTACGGTCATATCCATACACCGCTACGCCGTGCCCGTAAAAATAACGGGCCAATGCCGACATGCCGATGCCGCCGATGCCGATAAAATAGATGGTATGGATATCACTGAATTTCATAAACGACTGTTGATTCGAAGGTGCTGAATGGTGTATCATTATGCGCGTTCGGTTTGGTGTTTTTCGGCCAATTCTATGGCTACCATCGCAATCGCGTCGGCGGCTTTGGGGCGCCCCAGTTGGTGAATGCCCTCGCCCAGGTTAAAGGCCAGGGTGTTGTTTTGGAGCACTTTCAGGGCTTCTGGCAGCATTTGCTGGATAGCCTCTGCGTCGCGCACCAGCCGGGCGGCTCCTTTGTCCACCAGGGCCATGGCGTTTTTGGTTTGGTGGTCTTCGGCCACATTCGGCGAAGGCACCAGCACCACGGGTTTGCCGACCAGGCACAATTCGCTGATACTCAGCGCGCCAGCCCGCGAAATAACCAGGTCGGCAGCAGCATAGAGCAGGTCCATCCGGTCGATGAAAGGCCGCAGCACTACATTCGGCAATTGCGCGGCCGCGCTGGACTGGTATTCCGCTTCGTAAAAACGCCCGCATTGCCAAAGCACCTGGATCTCCGGGTGCTCCTGCAGGAGCGCCGTATTTTCTGTCATCGCCCGGTTGAGCGTACGGGCACCCAGGCTGCCGCCGATAATGGCGATAGTTTTCTTTTGCGGCGACAAGCCGTAGTAGGCCAGCCCTTCGGCTTGTTTTTGCTGCACCTCCAGGAGGTCTTGCCGCACGGGATTGCCGGTGAAAACGATCTTTTCTGCCGGGAAATATTGCTCCATACCGTCGTAGGCCACACAGATACGGGCTGCCTTTTTGGCCAGCAAGCGGTTGGTGACGCCAGCATATGAATTTTGCTCCTGAATGAGGGTCGGAATACCCGCCTGTTGGGCGGCCCGCATGACCGGCCCGGAGGCATAGCCGCCCGTGCCGATCACCACATGCGGTGCAAACTGGCTGACCAGCAGCCGGGCCCGAACGGCACTGCTGATCAGTTTGAATGGGAAACTCAAGTTGCGCCGCAGGCTTTCGAGCGAAAACCCGCGCTGAAAGCCGGCTATATTCAAGCCTTCGATCGGGTATCCTGCCTTCGGCACCCGCTCCATCTCCATTTTTCCATGGGCGCCGACAAACAAAAACTCAGCATTCGGCTGCTGGCGCTTGATCGCATCGGCAATAGCGATGGCCGGGAAGACGTGTCCGCCTGTTCCTCCTCCGGTAACTAATATGCGCAAGGGTTGACTCATGGTTGCGCCCGTTGCAACGGGCTTATTTTTTTATTTAAAAAACAATCTCTACACTATTGCAGCCCTTAGCCGGCTCCCGATTCATAACTTTCGATAAACTTGCTCACACTCAGGATCATCCCCAAGGCAATAGAGGTGAACATCAAACTCGTGCCCCCCATCGAGATCATCGGGAGGGTTAGCCCTGTAGAGGGCACCAAATGCACAGAAACGGCAATGTTAGCGAGGGCCTGCACCGTTAGCATCAGGCTCAGGCCAATGGCCAAAAAGGTCCCGAAGGCTTTTGGACTTTTGGTCGCCAGTTTAACCGTTCGAAAAAAGAGCAAAACATAGAGCCCGAGCACCAAAACGCCCCCCACAAAGCCGTATTCTTCGCAAATGATCGCATAAATAAAGTCGGCGTGGGAGTAGGGCAGAAAATTCCGGGCAATGGAATTGCCTGGGCCTGCGCCAAAAAGCCCACCCCGGGCAATTGCAATTTTTGCTTGCTGCACCTGGTAGCCACCGTCGGGGTTGTGCAGATAATCCTGCACCCGCGACACCCAGGTATCCACCCGCACCAGATCCGGCTGAAACCGGCCGATTACGATCAGCAGGGCAAAGACCACCACCCCCAGCAAGCCCAGCAGGAAAATATAGCGCGGACTTACCCGCCCCACAAACATGAGGGCAATACAGGTACTGAACAGCACCAGCGCCGTAGAAAGGTTGGCCGGCGCAATCAAGCCGCAAATAATCAACACCGGTACGATAATCGGAACAAAAGCATCTTTAAAACTGGTGATGTACTCTTGTTTCTTTGTCAGCGCCCGGGCGATATAGACCATCAACGCCAGTTTGGCGAAATCAGACGGTTGAAAACTAAAGGAAATAATCGGAATTTCTATCCAACGGCTCGCCTGGTTGATGGTCTGGCCAAACAACAAGGTGAGCAACAACAAGGGCACCGCAATCAGCAGGAGCATGGGCGCCATCTGTTGGTAGCGGCGGTAGTGCAACAAGTGGCACACATAAATGAGGAACAACCCAAAGCCCAACATCAGGGAATGCCGGAGCAGATAAGATGTAGTATTGCCGCCCCGCGCCTGCCAGGCCAGCGAGCCGGTGGCGGAATAGACCGACAGGATGCTGATGATGCTCATCACGGCGATAATCATCCAGATGGTGCGGTCTCCGCGAAGTTCTGCTGCGATACGATTGCCAAATGACATAATTATCCGTTTGTAGGTTGAAGCGAAGCAAGCACCGCCTCCCGGAATTGGGCGCCGCGGTCCTCATAATTTTTAAATAAATCAAAACTGGCGCAAGCCGGGCTCAGTAAAACTGTGTCGCCTGCACTGGCCAATTGCCGGGCGGCAGCCACCGCCTCCCGGGCACTGCGCGTCTCGACCATTGTTTTTTTGTGCTTTTTAAATGCCTGGATGATCTTTTCATTATCCAGCCCCATGCACACGATTGCTTTTACTTTTTTGCGCACCAGGGTTTGCAAAGGACTGTAGTCGTTGCCTTTATCCTGCCCGCCGACAATCCAAACGGTGGGTTGGTCCATGGCTTGCAGGGCATAATAAACAGCGTCCACATTGGTGGCTTTGCTGTCGTTGATCCAGCGGATGCCGTCCTGCGTGGGCACGAGTTCGAGCCGGTGGGCCGGCGGCCGGAACGAATTCAGCCCCTGCTGGATCTGGGCTGCATCGGCGCCGAGCAACAGCGCTGTCCGAATAGAACAGGCGGCGTTGAACATGTTGTGCGGACCGCGCAACTGGCCCTGTGTGAGGTCGAAGGCCTGGCTGCGGCCGATCCGGATGAGGCCGTTTTTGAAAAACCCTTTGCGGATGGCCACTTTGCGGGCCGGAGCGAGGGCGTGCTGAGTCAAATAGTCGCGCAGGACGGGGTCGAACCCGTTGAGGATAAAGACGTCGCCGCGTTTCTGGTTTTTATTGATCCGGAATTTGGACTGCACGTAGTTGGCCAGTTCGTAGCCGTAGCGGTCCAGGTGATCTGGCGTGATGTTGAGCAGCAAGGCGATATTCGGCCGAAACTGATCGATATCGTCGAGTTGAAAACTGCTGACTTCCACCACGTATACCCGCTTGGCGGGTGCTTCGGCGAGCCGGTCGGCCAACACGGCACGGGCAAAGGCCAGGCCAACATTGCCGCACATTACGGCGGGCAGGCCGGCGGTTTGCAGCAGGTGTTGGATCAGGCCGGTCGTTGTGGTTTTGCCATTGCTGCCGGTAATGGCCACGATCCGGGAGCTCTTCGGCCGGTGCCGCCAGGCAAATTCAATTTCACCGATCACCGGAATGCCTTGTTGGCGGATCGCCTGCATCACTTCTGTTTTCTCCGGGATACCGGGGCTTTTAATGACCTCGCCGGAGGCCAGAATCTTGTCCAGGCTATGCTGGCCTTCCTCGTAGGGAATGCCTTGGGCCTCCAGTTCGGATTTGAAAGCGGGTTTGATCGGGCTTTTATCCGACACCCATACGGCATAACCCAGCCAATTGGCCAGCAACGCGGCGCCCGTTCCCGATTCGCCAGCGCCTAAAATGGTTATGCGCATATTTTTTTTCATGATAAAAATTCGTTTACCGGATTTTCAGGGTAATAATGGTCACTACAGCCAACAGAATTTGAATAATCCAAAACCGCACAGAAATCGTCACTTCGTGGTAGCCAGCCTTTTGGTAGTGGTGGTGCAGCGGGGCCATCTTGAAAATGCGGCGGCCCTCGCCGTATTTTTTCTTGGTGTATTTAAAATACCAGACCTGCGCCATCACGGATACATTTTCAATCAGAAATATTCCGCACAGCAAAGGCACCAGCAGTTCTTTGCGCAGCACGATAGCCAGCGCTGCAATGATACCGCCGAGGGTCAAACTGCCGGTATCGCCCATAAAAACCCGCGCCGGAAACACATTGTACCACAGGAAACCGATACAGCCACCCAACAAACAGGCCGAAAAAATGACCAACTCACCGGTGTAGGGGATATACAGGATATTCAAATAATCGGCCGCCACCGAGTTGCCGCTCAAAAAAGCAAGCACCCCAAGGGCCGCCACCACTACCGCTGAGACACCTGCGGCCAGGCCATCCAGGCCATCGGTCAGGTTGGCGCCATTGCTGACAGCCGTGATGACGAGGATCGTCATGATCAGAAAAACGATCCAAACCAGTTTGGCGGCATTGTCACCCATAAACCAGAGCACCCGCGAATAGTCCAGTTCATTATTTTTAAAAAACGGCACATTCGTGATCGGGGCTTTCACGTGTACGAGTTCTTTGTACGAGTTTTCACCTTCTTTCACAAAAACACTGTTCATCACCTCATATCCGTGTTGGGCGGCGATTTCAGGTTCCATCCGCACTACCACTTCTTCGTTCAGCAACATCGTGATGCCAACAATCAAACCCAAGCCTACTTGCCCCAGTATTTTAAAAATGCCTTTCAGGCCCTTTTTGTCCTTTTTAAATACTTTGATATAATCATCAATAAACCCAATCGTCGCCATCCAAATCGTTGCAAAAATCATCAGCAGGATATACACATTATCCAGGCGCGCCAGCAACAGGCAAGGGATCAGGGTAGCCGCGATAATGATCACGCCCCCCATCGTAGGTGTACCGGCTTTCAGGTTTTCGCCTTGCAAGCCCAGTTCCCGAACCGTTTCGCCGATTTGCAAACGACGCAGGCCGTTGATGATGCGTCGGCAAATGATCAGGGAAATGACCATCGACAAAATCACCGCAGCGCCTGCCCGAAAAGAACTGTATTGAAACAGCCCTGCTCCCGGGAAGTCATACGCGTCTTTAAGCCATTTGAAAAGATGATAGAGCATAAGTTGGTGAATATGATGCTGCTGTTTGTTTCGAAATAAGCTGTGGGCGATTTTCCATCGCCCCACAGCCGACTGTTCAAAATAATAGTCCCTCCACTATTATACTCTTTAGAAGGGATCAGCGATACGCTATGTGCCTATACGCATCTCCCTCATTAATATCTCTTTATCGTCAAAAGGGTGCTTTACTCCTTGCACCTCCTGATATTTTTCGTGGCCTTTGCCGGCTACCAGAATTACGTCGCCAGCCCGGGCCAGGCGGCAAGCTGTTTTGATGGCTTGCTCGCGGTTTTCTATGATCAATGTCTTTTGCAGGTCCTGGGCTTCGAGGCCGGCCTCCATGTCGCGGAGGATGGCGGCGGGATCTTCCGTGCGCGGGTTATCGCTGGTCAGGATCAATTGATCACTGAGCCGGGCGCCCGTGCGGGCCATAATGGGGCGTTTGGTTTTGTCGCGGTCGCCACCGCACCCCACCACCGTGATGACCTGCGAGTGGCGTTTTTTCAATTTGGCAATGGTCTCCAACACCTGCTCCAGCGCATCCGGGGTATGGGCGTAGTCGATGATGCCGATGCACTCCGGCTGGCTGGGGTGGGCAATGGCGTCAAAACGGCCTTCGGCGCCGCGCAGGTCGCTGAGGGCGGTCAGGGTTTCCAGTTTATCGGCGCCGAGCAAACGGGCCGTGGCGTACACGGCTGTGAGGTTGTAGGCGTTGAATTCGCCGATCAGCCGGGCGTGAAACGCCTCGCCGTCGAGTTGCAGGTACAAGCCGGTCAGGCCATTTTCCAGGATTTTGCTTTTGAAAGTCGCCGGTTTTTTGAGCCCGTAGGTATGCGTTTGCGCCCGGGTATTTTGCAGCATAAACTGGCCGTTTCGGTCGTCGGCATTGGTGAGCGCAAAGGCTGTGGCAGGCAACCCGTCGAACAGGGCTTTTTTTGCGTCGCGGTAGCCGGCAAAGGTGCCGTGGTAGTCCAGGTGGTCGTGCGTCAGGTTGGTAAACACTGCGCCGGCCAGTTCCAGGCCGGCGATCCGGTGCTGGTCGATGGCATGGCTGCTGGTTTCGATGAACACCTGGGCGCAGCCGGCTTCGGCCATTTGGCGCAGCAAATGTTGCAGGCGCAGGGCATCCGGCGTAGTGTGGGTGCTGGGCACGATGTCCTGCCCAATGCGATTCTCCACGGTTCCGATCAGCCCGGCTTTGTGGCCCAGGGCGCTGAACAGTTGGTGCAGCAGCGTGGTGGTGGTGGTTTTTCCGTTGGTGCCGGTCACGGCCACTACGGCCAGTTCGCGGGAGGGAAAATCATACCAGGCCGCAGCCAGAAAGCCGAGGGCTTCGGCACTGTTGTCGACGCGGATGGTAGTGATGCTCTGCGGCACCTGTTTGCCTTCCAGGGTTTCAACGACAATCGCCGTTGCGCCGTTTTCTATTGCTTTGTCAATGAACTGATGCCCGTCTGAACTGGCGCCCCGTACTGCAACAAAACAGTCGCCCGGCTGTACCTGCCGACTGTCGAAACAAATGGCCTTGACCACCCGCCCGGTGTCTCCGGTCGTTTCCCGCAGCGCGGGCAAGTGGCGTATGAGTTCGGCTAGTGTTTTCACGGTTCGGGTTCTTATTCGAGGAACAGGGTGATGGAGGTATTGCCGCCGGCCTTGGTGCCGGGCGCCAGGCTTTGACGGACCACCTTCCCTACCCCATTTACTTTTACTTTACAGCCCCTGTTTTCCAGCAGGAACACGGCATCTTTCAAACCCATGCCCACTACCGAAGGCACAGTTTTGCTCGAAATGACGCGGGGCAGCAGGAGCAAAGAATCGTTGCGTGCCCGCAAAACCGCCCAATCGGGCATTTCGCGGTCGCCAAACCAGTCCATATCCAGCCATTTCATAGCCTGTTTTATATCGTCTTTGTGTCCGGCATCGATGCTTGGCAATTGTGCGCTGGCCAGTTTTGATTTGGGCGCTGCATTGACCGGCGCGTGCAGTTCGGATTTCAGGGCAAAACATTTGTCTGCAATTTCCCGGAACACCGGGGCAGCCGCTTCGGCGCCGTGGTAGCCATTTTTCGACTCGCTGATCACTACGATGCAGGAATACACCGGGTTGTCGGCCGGGAAGAATCCGCAAAAACCGGCCTGGTAGCGAATACCTGAGCGGGCCTTGAACTTGTGGTAGTTCAACTGTGTCGTGCCGGTTTTGCCGGCAATTTCGAACAAATCGGTGCGGATATTCTTGGCAGTACCTTCCTGCACCACGGCTTTCAGTAGTTCCTGTGCTTTTGCAATGGTTTTGCGGCTGGCAATGTTCCGCTTCATGGTGGTGGGCCGAAACTCCTTCGACACCTCGTCGTTGTGCATGATCCGCTGCACGATGTAGGGTTTCATCATGCGGCCGTCGTTGGCCACGGCGTTGTAAAAGGTGAGCAACTGCATGGGCGTCAGCAACAATTCGTAGCCGATGCTCATCCAGGGCAAGGTGGTACCCGACCATTCGCTTTTCGGGTCGTTTGGGTTTTTGATCACCGGGGGTTCTTCGCCGCCGACTTCTATTTCCGTAGCCCTGTCCAAGCCAAAATCATGCAAGTGATCGATAAACGCCGCTGCCTTACGGGTGTCGCCGTAGTACTGTTGGACCAGGGTGGCGGTACCGACGTTGGAGGATTGGGCAAACACTTGGCGTATCGTCATCGAGTCGAGCCCATGCGGGGTGGCATCTACCAATTCTTCTTTGTAAAATTTTACTTTCCCCTTGTAGACCGGGATTTTCAGGTTAAAATCGTCCAGCAAGCCGTCTTCCATCATGGCCATGAAAGAGGCCAGTTTGAACATAGAACCCGGCTCTACCCGCTCGCCAATGGCGTAGTTGTAGGTTTCCCACCAACCTTCCCGGGCATGGCCGATGTTGGCAATCGCCCGAATAGCGCCGGTTTTGACCTCCATGACGATAGCACAGCCGTGATCGGCATCGTGTGTTTTGCAGGCGTTCAGGAGCGCGTTTTCGGCAACATCCTGGATGTTGATATCCAGGGTGGTGACAATATCGTCGCCCGAGTGCGGTTCGATTTCCGCCAGGTCATTGACCGGGATATACACGTCGCCAGGTACGCGCAGCATAAGTTGTTTGCCCAGCGAGCCGCCCAGCACGTGGTCGAACGTCCCTTCGAGGCCTACGGGCAGCGCGCCTTCCCGCACATAGCCGATGGTGCGTTGCGCCAGCATTTTGAAGGGGCGTTCGCGTTTGGGGTTTTGCTCTACAATCAGACCGCCTTTGTAGCGCCCGAGGCGGAACAGAGGAAAGGTCTTGAGCATCAGCATTTTCTGATACGGCAAGTCTTTCGCAATTGGCACGTAGCGGATGCCCCGGGTTTCCGGATCGGATTGCCGCAATTGAATCAGCCAGTCGCGGTAGGCGCCGGGCGTGTATTGTTGGTCAATATAGGTAGACAACATCCAGGCGAGGCTGTCGACGTTTTGGTAAAATACCTCGTCGGACAAGCCTTCGGCTTTGGCATCAAAATGTACATTAAAAAACGGCAGGGAGGTAGCCATGAGGCTGCCGTCGGCGGAGTAAATATTGCCCCGGTCGGCCCGTACGTCTACAAATTTCAGAAACAGGCTGTCGGCTTTGGTCTCCCATTTGGGCGCTTGCACCACCGACAACTGGTAGAGCCGGCCCGTAATCACGAACGCCACGAGCAAGACTGCTGCGGACAGCAGATAGACCCGTACCAGAACTTCGTTTTTGATGTTTAACATGACTGCCGTTGCGTATTGTTTACTGGTTCTATTCAGCCAAAACCGGATTTTACTTAATCTCGATCACTTTGGGCCCCTGTTTGGCCAGGTCCAGCCCTGATTGTTCGAGATTTGCATCCATTTGGGACTGAATAGATTTGTACATGGTTTCACTTTTTATAGAGGTGTACTCCCATTTCAACTCTTTGATTTTCTTTTGCAAGGCCTGAATTTCCCGCACGTTTTTCTCTGCAAAATGCGCGTTGGCGATATACAGCAGCGCCAGAAAACTCAGGAACAACAGGAAGGAAAAATTGCGAAACACCCACTCCGTGGAGTGGTAACTGAGATTCAGTGTGCTGAACAATCCTTTGGCCATGATCTGCTGTTTTTATCGTTTCGAAACCTCGATGGAATCGTTTATTTCTTACTTTTTCCCGTCTCCCTGGGCTTGGCGGCCACCCGGAGCCGGGCACTTCGGGCGCGGGGATTTTCCTTGATTTCCGCAGCGCCGGGCTCCACCGGTTTTTTGGTCAGGATGACGAAAGGCCGCCCAATGTTGCCGTAGAAATCTTGCTGGATTACCCCTTCCGGATTGCCGGTTTTGATGAAATTTTTCACCAAACGGTCTTCGATGGAATGGTAGGACATCACCACGAGCCGCCCTTCCGGAGCCAGCATCTCCTGCGCATCGCGCAAAAAATCGGTGAGGGCCCCTACTTCGTCGTTGACCTCCATGCGCAGGGCCTGGAAAACCTGCGAGAGGTAGCGCCAGCGCTCGCCCATCGACAGGGGCTCGCAAAGACCCACCAAATCGCCCGTTGTGCGAAAACGTTTTTGCTCGCGCAGGCGGATACATGCCTGGGCAAGCGTACGGGCGTTGCGCACTTCGCCGAACTCGCTGAAGACGCGTTGCAGTTCGTCGGCCGAATAGGTATTCAGCACATCGGCGGCGCTGCGCGGCTCCTCGGGATTCATGCGCATATCCAGTTCGGCCTCGAAGCGGTAACTAAATCCACGCTCCGGCGTGTCCAGTTGGTGGCTGCTGACGCCCAGATCGGCCAAAATACCGTCGACGGAGCCCGGACGAAGTCCGTAGAGCCGCAACTGGCGTTTCAAATAGCGAAAATTGGAACGGATGAACTGAAAACCCGGGGCGCCGGCAAAGGGCGGGTGCTGCGCGTTGGCCTCTGCGTCGTCGTCCTGATCAAAGGCCAAGAGTTGGCCTTTGCCGGCCAGGCGTTCCAGGATGGCTGCCGAATGCCCGCCACCGCCAAAAGTCGCGTCTACATACACTCCGCCGGGGCGGAGCAGCAGCGCGTCGAGCGATTCAGTTAGCAATACGGGAGCGTGGTACATGGTTGGCGGTTTGGCGTTATGGATCGATGTCTCCTACCCCTTCTTCGCCGCCGCCCATCACGTCGTTGGCCAAATCGGCAAACTGGTTGGGATCGATGTTGAGCATGGCATCGTATTGCTCCGGCGACCAGATTTCGACCCGGTCGTCCATCGCCACGAGAATAGCCTCCGTGCCCAGGCTGGCGTAATCCATCAGCGGTTTTTGCAGCAGGATACGATCAGCGCTGTCCGATACCACCGGTGCAGCACCGAGGTAAAAGGAACGGAAGAACATGCGGTTGCGGTCGTTGAAACGGTTGAGACGGCTGAGTTTGGTGGTGATTTCGTCCCACACGGACTTCGGATACAAGGTGAGGCATTTCTCGAAGCCGCGGTTTAGCACGAACTCATAGCCCTCCGGGTCGGAAGGCTTATCGCCAAGTTGACGTAACAAAGCAGTTGGCAGTCGCAACCGGCCCTTGTTGTCAATGGCTACCGGGAATTCACCGATGAGTTTCACGCTATGAGGGACATTTGAACAGGCACTTCTGCACGGGCAGATAATTACCCATTATTAACGCCACAAATGTAAACCATTTTACCACATTTTACCACTATTGGACACTTTTTTCAATTTCACGAAAAACATTTTTTGAAAAATATTTATAAATATTTGAAAAACAATAGTTTAAACAAAATATAGGAAATCGCCAAAAGGCTGACTTTTGCGTCTCTGTCGGGTAGTTGACAAAGCGAAACCCTTGGAACCTTGGAAAAAGCAGGGAAAATTTACCGGAAATGGGCCAGAAAAGTGACGCCGCCAGGGTCGGTTGGAGATATTGTGGTAAGCAGTGGGAACAGGCGCTTGCTCCAGCCGGTATTTGTGGGAAAAAGTGGTAAGCGGAGCTGAACTCTACGTGAACATGGTCTAGAAGCACCTGGGCGATATCTAATTTTGCCCAGGTAAAAAGGCAAGCCTGCTGCTACACGCGTGTAGCTGCAGGCTTGCCTTTTACATGTTCTTGTGAAGCCTACTGTTTAAAAATTGGTGCACTTCTGTTGCTCCCTCTACCGGAACACGGTCAAATCGCCGCTGAGTTGCTCGGATCGGCCGTCCACCAGCTCCAGTTCCAAAAACCAGACGTACACGCCCGGTGGCGCCGGCTTGCCTTTCCAACTGCCGTTCCAGGCCTGTGAGTTGTCGTTAGGGGTGCCATCGCGCAATTCGTACACCAGGGCGCCCCAGCGGTCGAAAATTTGCAGAGTACGGATGCGCTCCACGGAGGGGCCAAAACTGAGGTTGAACCGCCAGTTCAAGTCGGTTGGAGCACTGGGCGCTATGGCATTGGGCACGTAGGCCAGGAGTTTTTTATCGACCCTCAGGTACATATCGTCCGTATCCGAACAACCGCTGGCGTTGGTCACCGTCAATACGTAGTGAATGTCGTCCAGCGGCCGGGCCACCGGATTCGGGCAATCGATACAACTCAGGAACCGGGTGTCATTCCAGGCATACTGCACCAGATCGGCATTGGGCAGGAGGATGGGCAAAGGAATCGAATCGCCCAGCAAAATAGTCGCGTCCTCCGGCAACTGCAGCACCACTTCCGGCGGCTCGGATACCGTCACCGCCTGTGTTTCGATGCAGCCGTGGACATCCTGCGCATACACCGTGTAGGCGCCAGCGCTCAAGGCATCAAACTCCAGCACCTGGCCGTAATCGTTGCCGTCCAGGCTGTACACCAGGGCGGGGTCCGGGCTCTCCAGCCGGATGGCTCCGTTTTGCTGGCCAAAGCACTGCACGGAATCGGGCACGGGCACAAATTCGATGGCCGGATAGGCCGGCACGGTGGCAGCGGCTGTTTTGGTACAATCGCGGGCATCCGTGATGGTCAGGCTGAAATTGCCGGCCGGCAAATCTTCGGACACCGGCTGCGTATCGCCCGGCACCGACCAGGCGTAACTGTACGGCGGCACACCGCCCGTCACCGTGGCGGCCAGTACGCCGTCACTTTCATCCGGACAGGTAGGCGTAGCATCGATGGCGATCTGGATCGGGGGCAACACCGTCAGGTTGACGGTATGCGTGGAATCGCAGCCATTGCGGGCCGTGAACGTTTGGCGGTAAATACCGGTCACGCTTTGCGGTAGCCCGAAAATGCTGAAGGACTCACCGGCACAAATAATCGGGTTTTCGGCTGTAGAAAAGGTATCCTTCGGCAACACATGCACCATCACCGTGGAGTCGCAGCCCGTAAAAGCCGTCAGGAAAAAGGTTTTGGACTCTCCCGGCAGCAGGTCAAAACCGTTGTACGGCAGCACCTCGCCCAGGCAAACGGCCGTATCGACGGTGATCTGGAACGTACCGATGGGCGTACCCTGCACGCGCACCTGCACCGTTGAGTCGCAACCGTGCACGGTTTGCAAGGCAAACGTAACATTGCTATCCGGCGGGATCACTGTACCGAACCAATCCACCGTCCGCCCGTAGCAAATCGTGGTATCGATATGGTAATTGAAGGTGTCGTACACCGTAAAATAGACCGAATCGACGCTGAAACAGCCGTTGTTCAGGCTCGCCGTCAGGGCCACCACACCCGAACTGGCCGGACCGGCAGCTACCGTCTGGCAAGCCGCACAATTCACCGCTTGTGCCGGACTCCAGGCATAAGCATCAAAACCGCCCTGCCCGAGCGACACCGTTTCGCCCTGGCAAATCACCTGATCTGCCCCAAGTTGCAGCACCGTGCTGCTGTCGATGCCCACCGTGCGGGAATCCGTTTGGGTGAGCCCGCAAATATCGGTCACCGTCACGGCATAGGTGCCCGCATCCGGGGCCAGAAAATCCGGAGCCACGGAGTTGTCCTGCCACTGCCAGGCGATCAGGTCGGTACCGGCGGCATCGAGCAGCAGGGTGGCATTGTCGCAAATCAGGGTATCCGGGCCGATGTTCAGCACCGGCGGGTTGTAGGGAAAATACACCGCCGTGATGTTGTTGAGAAAGGCGCATTCGCCGATGTTGGTCACCGGAAAATCCTGGTCCAGGCTGAACGGCGCCACTTTGCTGTGGTTATCGTTCAGCACCACGAAAACCGAGTCGTTGGCTACCCGGGGCAGCCGGGCGGTAAAGGTCCGGCAACTATCGGGCGCCAGATCAAAGCCCAGCGGCAGCAGGCCCAGCCATAGCGCAGTGCCGGTTTGGGGGTTGCCGCGATACGCCGAGACCGGCGTTTGCAGCGGCAGGGTGTTGTCGCCGGCATTGCAAACGGTGATGGAAATTTCAATGGAATCACCCACACAAACGACCGAAGGAGCCGACAAAGCGCCATCGGGCGAAGGGAACGTGGGGTTGAAATATTGGTTCAAAAAACTGTTCATGCGCAGGCTATCGCCCACGATATTGGGGTTTTGCTGAATGCGGGGCACGCTCAGGTCTTCGTTGATATTGGTATTAAAATAGGCATGCTGGTTCCAGACGCGCCGCGAGGAAATGCCGGGCAAGCCCACGGCCTCATAGGCCACCACGGTGCCCAAATTGGGCGTACCGTTGGAGCCGCACTCGATCACAATTTCCGTTTGACCATCGCCATCCACATCCAACACCAGCGGGTTTTCGATGTGGGTAGCCGACAAGCAGTCGTCTTCCCATTTGACCAGGCCGGTAGCGCCTTCGATGACCTGCAGTTTGGTTTGGCCGCGGTAAATGACATCAGCGGAGCCGTCGCCGCAAAAATCATACACGCTGGAGCAGGTGATCGACGACACGTCGGAGTTGGACAGGGTCCAGAGCGGAGTAAAATCATTTTTCAGGGCATACAACCAGGGGTAGCCGACAAAACTGATCTCCAACTGGCCGTCGCCGTTCAGGTCGGCAATGTTCACCCGGGAGGCGCCGTCGCCCCAGTTCGACAGCAACTGGTATTCACGCAGCACCGCGCTGGTTTGGATATCCCAGCAATACACGGTGTTTAAATTATTCTTTTTGCCCTGCACGAGGGCGTCGAGGTCGCCGTCGCGGTCAAAATCGGCGATACTGGTAAACCCATCCGAGTAGCCGGCCGGCGCAGCCACCACGGGCGTGACGGTTCCGGTGACCAAATTAACGGAGAGTACCTGGTTGCCGGCCACAATTTCCAGTCCGGCGCAGTCGGGGCAAAAGGCATCCGGCAGGGCGTCGATGGCCACGGGCGAGGCAAAGGAAAAATTTTTGGCTACCCGGGACGGGTGCTCGCCCGACGACGCGCCGCTGCCCCCGGAGGCCAGCAGGTCGCCAGTTTGGCCACTGAACACCTGGTTGCCGATATTGATTTCCGGAAACCCGTCGTGGTCGAAGTCGGCAATGTTCGGCACGGCGAAGCGCGCCCGGGCGCCATAGCCCACCTGCGTGGGGCCGGTCCATTGGAGCGCGCCGGTATGGTCGTAGCAGCGCAGCAAGCGGTCGTTGCCGACAATGACAAATTCGCCGAAACCGTCGTTGTCCAGATCGGCCATTGCAGGGGCTGTGCCGCCGGGCAAGATGGTCGGGTTGATGATCTGCACTTTGGTAGCCCCGGTGGCGCCGTCGATGATGTACATTTCGGAGCCTTCGACGCGGTAGGTCACGATCTCGGGAATGCCGTCGCGGTCCATGTCGCCGGCTACGAGCGGCGAGTAGGTGCCGGTTTCGGCTTGTCCGACCCATTGGACGCCCAGCGTGATGGAGTCGCAGGGCGGCACGAAAAAGCAATCGGCGTTGCAGGTGGTGTAATAAAAATTATCGCATTGCCCGGTACAGGTACAGTCCTGGTCGTAGCAGTCGATGAGGCCGTCGCCATCGTCGTCAATGCCATTGTTGCAATCTTCCGCTACCGTTTGGGCAGTGAGGAGCAGTGGCAGGGCCAACAGCAAAAGGGAAAAGGCATGGCGGGCAGTAGACACCCGGAACGGGTAGAGTAGTTTTATCATGGAATGGGATATGAGTTGTTCTGGCCGGGCAGTAAACGCCGGCAAGCGGCGATTCTTTTGCCTGGAAAAACGATTAACGTATCATTTAAACCAGAGACTACGGTGGGAACGCGCGCGGCAGCGGGGGGATTAGCAAAGCAACGGCTGCCCGAACGCATGGCAAAAATCTGTATTTTCAGGAAATGTAGGGCAATTATTCTGAAGCCTGCTGCCGTCTTTTACCTTTACCCGGGCGGCACTCCCCTGCCGGGCGGCGCCACGCCGGTTTTCACCTTTATTTTTTCCAATATGTCGAAACAACTACAGCAAAAACTCACCCTTTTCGGCCTGACGATGATCGCTGTCGGCTCTTGTATCGGTTCCGGTATTTTTGTGGCGCCGGCACAAATTGCCAGCGCCGTACCCAATGCGACCCTGGTGTTGCTGGTTTGGGCAATCGGGGGCATCATTGCCCTCACGGGCGCCCTGACCTTCAGCGAACTGGGCGGCATGTTCCCCAAATCGGGCGGCGTGTACGTGTACCTGAAGGAGGCATACGGCAACATGGTGGGCTTCCTGTATGGATGGACGATCCTGTTGGTGGTGAACACCGGCGCGCTGGCCGGCCTTTGCGTGGCGTTTGCGGAGTACATGAAAATTTTTGCGCCCGAGATGGACGAGCAGACCAAGACCCTCATTGCCGCCGGCACGATGCTGCTGCTGACGGCGGTCAATATCCTGGGGGTGAACGTCAGCCAGGGCTTGTCCAATTTTTTCACGGGCCTGAAACTGCTGTCCATCGCAGTCATCATCCTGATTGGGTTTGCCCACTACGACCCGGCGCGGGTGCCCATCGATTTTTCGCTGGCCGGCCCCTTGCCGGAGCACCTGACCACGGCGCTGCTCACCGGCCTGATCGGGGTATTGTTTTCGGTAGGCGGCTGGCACCACGCGTCGTATGTGGCCGGCGAGGCCATTGATGCACCGCGCACGGTACCGCGGGCGATGCTGCTGGGTGTCGGGATCGTGTTGGTGACGTACTTGCTGGTCAACCTGGCCTACATGTTTTTGTTGCCGCTGGATGTGATCGCCCGCACACCAAGGGTGGCTGGTGAAGCGATGGCTGTGGTAGCGCCCTGGGGTGGCCGAGCGGTAGCCGTGGCCATTGCCTTGTCTATTTTCGGGACCATCAGCATTTACACCATGTCGGCGCCGCGCATCTATTTCGCCATGGCGGCCGACGGGGTGTTTTTCAAACAACTGGCGTATGTACACCCGCGTTGGCGCACACCGGTGGTGGCGATGGGCGTACAAGTGGTTTGGGCAATGGCGGTTTTGCTGTTTTTCAGGGGCTACTTCGACCAGATCATCACATTTGTGACCTTTATGGATATTGCCTTCATGGGCCTTGCCGGTGCGGCAATTTTTGTTTTGCGCTACAAAAACAAAGCGGCGGAGCGGCCGGTGCGGGCCTGGGGCTACCCCTGGGTACCCCTGGTGTTTGTGTTGATCTCGGCGGCATTTGCCTGGAACACCCTGCTGGAAAAACCGGGACAAGCCCTGCCCGGCTTGTGCCTGTTGGGCGCCGGCGTGCTGGTCTTTTGGCTGTTCCGGCGTTTGAAAACATGAATATGCCTGCCATACCATATTTTCATGTGGTTGACCGTTCCATAGGTGCGCCTTACTTTTTGTTCAAACCTAAGTCGTCCAAAAAATACAAAATTCAGACCTTTGGCAACCTTGACACCTTGCTGGTGCTGCTTGAAGGGATGCCAACGGGGAGCAGCACTTTCTGGGTGACGAAGACGGCAGCGGCGACACCGCAACCTGCACGGCATCATCGAGCATCTGCATTCTCTACCCGGGGCAAGTCGTCGTGATAAAAAAACACGTTCCCAACTGGGTGAACATTGACCTGTTTCAAACCGCTGCTGCCCGCCCCCTACCCTGTCTGACCCTATATACCTGGCAAAATCCCTGTATGTTTGCCTTTCGCGAAATACGACCCTTTCCTATGCATCGACTCCTGATTTTACTGCTCTGCAGCAGCCTGTTGGGCGCCTGCGTCAGCCTCAAACCCGCCGCTCCAAGCGGCATGGCCCGTTTTCATCCCGACCCGAAACACCTGACACAGGGCATTGCCAACAAATACTATTACCATTTCAAATCCAGCAACGGGCATGTCCACAGTACCGATATTCAATACCGCTTGTACCGCCAACCCACGCCGCATACCCTGAGTGTTGTGTTGCACAACCCCGCCTTTGAACCCACGCAGCGGATTCAATTTGCCATCGAAGGCCCGGAGATGCAGTACC
>JADLDL010000140.1 GCA_020846655.1 Saprospiraceae bacterium
GGTCGAGGCCTTTGTAACCGGTGATCGTGAGCAGGTTGTTCACGCCGACGAATACACGGGCACGCTTCAGTTTCAGGCGATCTTTGAGGGCGCCGGAAAGGTTGTAGCCGAGGGTCAGGTTTTGCAGACGCAGGAACGAACCGTCTTCTACATACCAGGAGTTGGGCTGCGTGTTGGTGCTGAAGTTGGATACGTCTTCGAAGATCGGCGTATCAGCGCCGGTGTTATCCGGCGTCCAGGAATCTTTCACCCGGGAGCCGATGGCTGCGCCTTTGAAGGACGGGTAGAAATCGGTGAACCATTTGGCGAGGTGGAAGATTTTGTTGCCAATCGAGGTGTAGAGATAGGTTTCTACATCGAATTGACCTACCGTAACTTTCAGGTTGATACCACCCGTAAACTTGGGAACCGGGCTGCCGATGTAGGTACGGTCGGCGGCGTCGATTTTGCCGTCGGGCAAACCGGTGAGGTTGCCGTTGTCGTCCAAACCGTTCAGATCCGCATAGCGGAAACGGCCCGGGCCGGCGCCTTCCTGGTCGGGAGCACCGTCTACTTCAGCCTGGTCTTTGAAGAAGCCCAGCACCTGGTAGCCATAGAACGCGGAGATCGAGTAGCCTACCTGGTTGCGTACCATCGTGGAAGCCAGGCGGTTGCTGGCCGGAGCCACGTCGAAGTACGTCAGGTTGTCGGCTACTTTCGTGATTTCGTTGTTCAACCAGGAAGCCGTCAGGGTCAGTTCGTAGCCGTTGCGGGCGCCGAATTTGCCTTTGTTGATGATTTGCAAGTCGATGCCTTTGTTCACCATGGAGGCTACGTTTTGGAACGGAGCATTGGCGAAGCCACCCAACACCTGCGATTGCGGCGGGTTGAAGAGCAGTTCGTCGGTGTTCTTTTTCCAAAGGTCAACCACTACGTCCAGTTTGCCCTGGAGGAACAACGCGTCGAAACCAATGTTGCTGGTCGTGCTGACCTCCCATTTGGCGTTCGGGTTGCCCACCTGGCTTTGGTAGAAACCTTCGGCTACACCGCCGTTGCCACCATCGATCGGATAGGCTGCATTGCCCAAACTGGAGGCAAACAAGCTATACTGGTTGGTCGGACGCACTTGGTCGTTACCCATTTGGCCCCAGCCACCGCGGATTTTCAGGTCGTCGATCCACGAAGAGCCTTTCATAAACTCTTCACCACTCACCCGCCAGGCTGCCGATATACCCGGGAAGACACCGTAGCGGTTGTTGGAACCGAAGCGCGACGAGCCGTCGCGGCGGAGAAGAGCCGTAACGTAGTATTTATCCAACAGAGAATAGTGTACGCGGCCGAACAGCGAGAAATAGTTCCAGGCTGTTTGGTTGAAGCTGTTCACCACGCGGTTCGAAACCGTGCTGAGGGTGATGTAGTCCGGATCGGTCGAGAACGGGTTCAAACCGGAGCCGGAGAGTTGGCGGAATTTGCCGTCCGTGAGGGCTTCCTGACCCAACAACAGTTCGATTTTGTTGTTGCCGAATTGCTTTTTGTACTGGGCGGTATTGGTAAATACCCAGGAAAAGTTGTTGCCGGCAAACTCGTTGTAGCCGAAACTGGAGTTGTTTTCCGAGTTTTCGTAGCTCACGCGGGTGAAGCCGTAGCCGTAGAAGTTGCCGTAGTTGCCGCCAATGCTGGTGCGCAGCGTCAGGCCTTCCATCACGTCCAGTTCGGCATACAGGTTACCGAAGCCGGAAGTACCGAAAGCGCGGTTGTCTTTCACACCGTCGCGTTCGGCCACGGGGTTGCGCGGGTTGTTGAAGCCCTTGGCAGCCGTACCGCCATACCCACCGTACTCGTCATACACCGGGATAATCGCCGGCATACGGAATGCACCGAGGATACTGTTTTCGTCTTGCGACACGTTGGCGCCGTTGCCACCGCCCGAAAGGCCGAGTACCTGGCGGTACGTGAACTGGAGGTTTTCACCCACCCGTACGCGTTTGCCGAGGTCGAATTCAACGTTGGACCGGAAGGTATGCCGTTTGAAATCGTTGTTGAGCATAATACCGGCTTGATCCTGGAGGCTAAGGCCGAGGTAGTAGCGCACATTTTCCGTGGCGCCGGTGAAACCCAGGTTGTGGCGGGTCATCGGAGCGGTACGTGTGATGGCGCCGTACCAGTCCGTGCCGGCTTTGTTGGCCCGAACGATTTGGTAAACTGAGCCGTTATCCGGGTTTACGTTGTATTTTTTTTGCTCTTCTGCCAGGTTCACCTGGCTGGCCGACAAGCCGCCTTCGCCACCGACGTTGATAAAGTCGGGCAGTGTCGGGCGATCGCCGGAACCGTACTGCGGGTGCGAGGTGGGCAAGCCGGCGTTTTTGAGTGCGGTCCAGGTCCAGTCTGCTTGTTCCTGCGGGTTGAGGATTTCAGCACCGGTACCGGGGTTGGTCCAACCCACCAGAGCGTCGTAGTTTACCTGCATTTTCTGCGGTTTTTTCGAGCCTTTTTTGGTGGTGATCACGATTACACCGCTGGCGGCGCGAGCGCCGTAGATCGACGCCGAGGAAGCGTCTTTCATAACCGTGGTGTTTTCGATGTCGTCCGGCGCCAGGAAGTTGATATTCTGCGTCGGCACGCCGTCGACTACATACAGCGGCTGGTTGCCACCGAAAGAGCCGAATCCGCGAATCCGCACCTGGCTGTCGGTGCCCGGCTGACCGTTGGTAATAACGGTCAGACCAGCAACGCGGCCTTGCAGTTGTTGTTCCACGTTACCGGTCGGTACTGCCGACAAGTCTTTGGTTTTCACCGTGGCAACGGCGCTGGTTGTTTGCCGGCGGGTGTCGACGGTGTAACCCGTCACGACGATTTCGGACAAAGACGAGGCGGATTCCTCCAAGCGCACTTCGACCGAGGTCTGGGAGCCGACCGCCAGTTCTACCGATTGGTAGCCCGTAGCGGAGATCACCAGAACTGCATCATTTCCAGGAACCGGGATGGCAAAATCACCGTCGGCATCGGTCACGGTGCCGTTGGTGGTGCCTTTTACCAGTACTGTGGCGCCAGGAAGTGAGCCTTGTGCTTCGTTGACTTTGCCGGTCACTCTACGACCTTGAGCCAACAGGGAACCTGATGCCAGAAACAGCAGTAGCACCAAAACCCCTGCATATCTACAGAGCAGGTAAGGTTTTTGATTCATACAATAACAGAGTTTAGTGTAATAAAATATGGTGAAAAAAATGGATTAAATACAACGGTTTGGTTCGTTCCGGCGGGCAGTATTGCTCCTGAAGTGTGGTGGAGAGGCCGGTGGGTTTTGCGTTGCGAGGACTCCTCGAGACCCGCCGGACGGAGCAATTGGAAAGCGTTTACAGTTGAGTAAATCCTGAACAATAATCATCGTCTGATTTTGTTCTTCACAGCATATTTTTGAAGAGCCTGCATTTTACCATATGATATTTGTTGGCTCAAGCAGGTGCATTGTAAAATGTTTTGCAAAGGAATATCGTAGTAAAGATACGCAAGGGTACGGAATGTTTACAATTAGTCCCCAATTTGTAAACAGGAAATTATCCGCGAATATTCGCAAATGGCAATATTTTCTGCCGCCAGACGATCCGTCGAGCCTATTTTTTATCAAAACTCATGAAAATACCGGAAACTACAGGGGGCAAATGCTCCCACAGCGGCTACTGCTTGCTTTTAAAACGCTTTTGGTAGGCGGCCGGCAGCAGGCCGTATTCGTCGCGGAAGTAGCGGGAAAAATATTTCGGGTTGTTGAAGCCCACCTTGTAGGCTACCTCCGCTACAGTGAGCTGGCTTTTCTCCAGGAGCTGTGCCGCGCGCTTCAGGCGGATGACCCGGATAAACTCGATCGGCGTTTTGCCCGTGATCGCCAGCAGTTTTTTGTACAAATACATACGGCTCATCGCCAGCGCATGGCTCAGTTCCTCTACCGAAAACTCGGCATTGCTGATGTTTTGCTCCACAATGCCCACCGCACGGGCCACCAACTGCTCATCGAGCGAGGTAATCGCGATCTCCTGCGGTTGTACCGACACAAAATGCCGGGCCGCTTCCCGTTGATCCTTTTGCCGGATCAGGTTCTGCACCCGCACCGTCAGCAAGTCCAGCCGGAAGGGCTTTGTCACATAGGCATCCGCGCCGGTCTCATACCCCTGCAATTTTTCCTCTTCTGCGCTGCGGGCCGTCAGCAAAATAACCGGAATCTGTGCCGTCCGGTCGTCATGTTTGATCAGGTGGCAAAGTTCCATCCCATCAATCCCGGGCATCACCACATCGCTCACAACCAGGTCGGGCATCTGCTCCAGGACCAGACTCCAGCCCGCCTTGCCATTGGCGGCCTCCAGCACCTCGTATTGCGCGCTGAAGGCATCCCGCAGGTACGCCCGCAGGTCTTCGTTGTCTTCCACCACCAGCACTTTGGGCTTGGCCGCCGTCCCCCCCGGGGCAGGCGTTTGCGCAGCCTCTCCCGGCGGAATGTCGGACAAAGGCAGCGCGGCAACCGGCTCCTCCAGCGCCGCGCTGGCCCGCGCAAGCCGTACCGGCAGCCGTACGATGAACGTACTGCCCTTGCCTTCTTCGCTTTGTACCTGAATGCTGCCTTCGTGCAGGCGGATAAATTCGCGGGTGATCGACAAACCAATGCCGCTGCCCTGGTTGACCATCGATTCGGGCACCTGGTGCTGGAAAAACCGATCGAATATCCTGGGCTGCGCCGCTGCCGGAATACCAACGCCCGAATCGCTGACCCGGATTTCCAGCAGCTCGGGCTCTACCACCGAAGCCGCCGGCAAGCGCTGGAGCAGAACAGAAACACTACCGTTTTCAGGCGTAAATTTGAAGGCATTGGACAGCAGGTTGAGCATCACGCGCGACAGTTTGTCCGGGTCAAACACCATCTGGAGCGTGTCAATCTCGCTGCGGAACGAAAAGTGGATATGCTTTTTGTCCGACAGTTCAGCAAAAGACTCCGATATCTCGCGCACAAAGGGCACGATATCGCCCTGTTCGGGCATGAAAACGGTTTCTTCCACCTCCAGTTTTTTGAAATCGAGCAGTTGATTGACCAGGTGCAAAAGCCGTTTGGCATTGCGGTACACCAGGTTCAGGCGGTCTTCCGTTTCTGTGCCTTTGGCAGCGCCCAACATGCGTTCGAGGGGCGTCAGAATCAGGGAAAGCGGCGTCCGGAACTCATGGCTGATGTTGGTTAAAAATTTGATTTTCAGGAGGTCCAGTTCGTGCGTACGCTGGGCTTCGCGGCGCTCCTGTTCGTGGTGAAACCGCATGCGTTCGCGGTCGAGAATCAACCAGCGGGCCAGTACCAGGGCGCCGGCCACCAGCAAAACATACAGGCACCAGGCTGTTGTACTGCGCCAAAACGGTGGCAAAACCCGAATTTCGAGGCGCGCGCCTTCGATCCACTGCCCGCCTTCGTTCAGGGCCCGCACCCGGAACACATACTTGCCGGGGTCGAGGTTGGTGTAGGTGACCTTGCGGGAATTGTTGTCGGCCGAAAACCACTCCTTGTTGAAGCCCTCCAGCGTGTAGAGGTAGTTTTTCTTGGCAGGATGGAAAAAATTGAGCGCCGTAAATTCGATAGAAAACACATTTTGGCTGTGCTCCAGCGTGATGTGCTGTGTTTCGGTGATCGACTTTTCCAGCACCATGTTGCCATCCAGCCGTTCCTGGGGGCGCACACTGCGGTTAAAAATCTGGAAATCGGTCAGTAAAACTTTCACATTGCCGGGATCGGGGTCGATCCGGGGCGGGTGGATGATGTTGAAACCATTGGCGCCGCCAAAAACCAGCTCGCCGCTGCGGGTTTTGCAGGCGGCATCTTCGTTGAACTGCCGCCCCTGCATGCCGTCGAGTTCGTTGTAACTCCGCACCACAAAGTCTTTGACCCGTTCGCCGGCCCAGGCCGTCACCTGCAAGTTGGCCAGGCCGTTGGGCGTACCCATCCAAAGGCCGTATTGGTCGTCTTCGACCAGCGATACGACCGCATCGTCGGGCAATCCTTCGGCTTTGCCAAACGACTGGAAGCGTTGTTGTTTGCGGTCGAAGAGGTTCAGGCCGTGCATGGTGGCCACCCAGATGTGGCCGCTGCCGTCTTCCAGGATGGAGGTCACGAGGTTGTTGCTCAGGCCGTGCGAGGCCGTTTCATAGTGCATAAAGTTGCCGGAGCGCCATTCGAGCACGTCGACACCGCGGTCGGTACCGATCCAGAGGTTCCCTTCGCGATCTTCGGCCAGGGTGGAAATGTATTCGGCACGAATGGAGTTGGCGTCTTGTGAGCGGTAGCGCCGGAAATGCTGTTGTTTTCGGTCAAACAAATTCAGGCCGCCGCGCAGGGTGCCTACCCAGAGGTGTTGTTGGGCATCTTCAAAAATTTCCCAGACGCGGTCGTCCGACAAACTGTTGGGGTCGTTCGGCTGGTGGGTAAAATGGGTAAAGGTTTTGCCGTCAAACCGGTTGAGCCCGCCGAAATACGTCCCGATCCAGAGTTGTTGTTCGTGGTCGATAAACAGGCACACGATGACATCGTTGCTGAGGCTGGCGGCATTGCCCGGCTGGTGGCGGTAGCGCGTGAAACGATTGTTTTTCCGGTCAAAATACACGAGCCCGCCGCCGTTGGTACCGATCCAGAGGTTGCCGTGCTGGTCTTCCGCAAAATCGTTGATGTCGTCTACCGGCAGGCTGTTGGGGTCGCTCGGCTGGTGGCGGTACAGCGGAAATTGAAAAATACTGGGGTGAAACAGGTTAAAGCCCTTTTTGTGAGTGCCCACCCACATGGCGCCGTCGGCGCTTTTATACAGGGCAATGGTGCTGTTCTGGCTGATGCTGTTGTCGTTGTCGGGATCGTGGACGAGGTACCTGGCCTGGCGCGCGGGCTTGTCCAGCAGCGTAATGCCGCCATGATCGGTGGCCACCCAGATCAGGCCTGCGTCGTCCTGTGCAATAGCGCGCACCAGGTCGTTGCTGAGCCGGAACGCCGCCGTGTTGGTCCCGAAGGCCTGAAATTGCCTGGAACGGCTGTCGAAAAACTGACCGCCTTTGATGTCTTCCGAAAACAGCCAAATATCGTCGTCGCGGTCGATAAACATCCTGAAGTTGGCCGGTTCTTCCGGGTACAGGTGGCGGAGTTGAAAGCTCCGGAAACATACTTTCTGGCTGAGCGGGTCGAGGCACTCGAGAATACCATTGCGGTGGATCACCCAGAGGCGGCCCTGGGCGTCTTCCTGAAAATCGGCGATTTGCTCCAGGCGGAGGGTACTGCTGTCGGGCTGGGCCTGGCTGAGGCGGAGCAGGCGTCCTGTTTGGGGGTTGTATCGACACAGCCCCAGTTCGGTGTGGTTGATCCAGCAATCGCCGTTGCGGGCGTTGAGGAACTTGGTGATCCGGGCATTGGGCAGTCCAAATTTTCGGGCCCAGGCGTCGGCGTCGGCGTAAAAGCGTTCGGTTTGGGGTTCAAAGACACAGAACTGCTGTCGGTCGCTGACCCAGATGTTGCCCAGGGGGTCTTCCATGAGGTTGTACACGGCATCATTGGCCAGAGACGTGGAATCCGCGCGGCGGTTGCGGAATACCTTGAACGCCGAGCCGTCGAAGCGGTTCAGGCCGGCCTGTGTGCCGATCCAGACGAAGCCGTTTTTGTCTTTGAGGAAGCAGTTGACCTGGTTGTGGGAGAGCCCTTGTTTGGTATCGAAGCGCAAAAAATTGTAGCGGGCAGTCTGTGCGAACAGCCAACCGGGCACTGCGATGCAAATCAAAAGTAGTATTCGCGGCATATTGTACTTGGGCATATTCCGGGGGGCACAGCAAGTATACTTCAAATCTCAGGGCTCTTCTGCTACAAGCGGGTGCTCTCCTTGAGCCAGTGGCGCTCCGCTTCCGTCAGTTGTTTGCTTACTTTGCGGTAAACCAGCGCGTTGTATTGGCGCAGCCAGGCGATTTCCTCCCGCGTGAGCAGCGATTTTTTTACCAAATTGGTAAAAATTGGCGCAATCGTCAGCACCTCGAAGCCCAAAAATTCGCCGAAGGCGGTCTTTTCCTTTTCCACACACAGCACCAGGTTTTCGAGCCGGACGCCGTGCAGCCCCGGGCGATAGATACCGGGTTCCACGGAGGTGATCATGCCCGGCAGCAAGGGCGCTTCCAGCACGGCGGTGGCGCCGGGCGTGGGGCTGATGCTTTGCGGGCCTTCGTGGACGTTGAGAAAATACCCCACCCCGTGGCCGGTGCCGTGGCCGAAATTGATACCCCGCTCCCACTGCGGCGTGCGGGCCAGCACATCGATCTGGTAGCCGCGCGTGCCCCGGGGAAACTGGATGCGGCAAACCGCGATCAGGCCCTTGAGCACGAGGGTGTAGTCGGTCATTTCCTGCTCAGTGATCTGGCCCAGGGATATGACGCGGGTGGTATCGGTGGTACCGCCCAGGTATTGGCCGCCGGAGTCGAGCAGGTACAGGCCTTCGGGCCGGAGTTCGGCGTTGCTCTCGGGGCTGGCGCTGTAGTGCGGCATGGCGGCGTGCGCGGCATAGGCCGAAATGGTGCCGAAACTTTCGCCGATACAGTCTTTTTGTTCGAGGCGCAGGGCGTGCAGGATGGGTTCCACCTCCAGTTCGCTGAGGCGCTGGCGGCCGACGTTTTGCGACAGCCAGTAAAAAAACTTCGTGAGCGCCACGCCGTCTTTCGCCATGGTGCTGCGGGTGTGCGCGGCTTCGGCGGCGGTTTTACAAGCCTTGAGCCAGGCGGTCACGTTGATATCTTCCCGGATTTTGACGCCGGGCGGCAGGGCGCCGGGCAGGTTTTGGCTGATGCGTTTGGGGTCGATCAGGACGCTGGCCTTGGCGGGCAACTGGCCCAGGTACTGGGTCACGGTGGCGTAGGGGAATACCTTGATGCCGTCGCGGGTGAGTTTGCTGCGGAGGGCGGCCGGCCTTTTGGCCAGGTCAACGAACAGGGCGGCTTCGCGGGGCCCGACGACGGCGTGGGCCACAAACAGGGGGTTGTAGGGCACGTCGCGGCCGCGCAGGTTGAAGGTCCAGGCGATATCGTCGAGGCTCGACAGCACGGTGTAGTCCGCTTTTTTGGCCTCCAGGGCTTCGCGGATGCGGGCGAGTTTTTCTTTCCGGCTGGCGCCGGCAAATTTGAGCGGGTGTTCGTAGA
>JADLDL010000141.1 GCA_020846655.1 Saprospiraceae bacterium
CGCGAGCATTATGTGTACCAGGATGGCAAACGCGTGTTCAAATACGCCGTGGAAGGCATGGTCAGTACCGTGTCCGAATTGTTGCGCCGCAACAAACTGACCGTCGACGACTTGAACTGGGTAGTGCCCCACCAGGCCAACATGCGAATCATCAGCACCGTAGCCGACCACCTGCACCTGCCGATGGAAAAGATCACGATCAACATCAGCAAATACGGCAACACCACCGCAGGCACCTTGCCACTTTGCCTCTGGGAGTATGAAAATCAGTTTAAAAAAGGCGACAATATCGTGCTCACGGCATTTGGAGGCGGGTTTACCTGGGGCTCCCTGTACTTGAAATGGGCCTACTAGATTTACCACTTTTTCCAAATTATGTTTTTACCTTTGCGCGCCTTTTTGCAATAGGGCCGAAAAACCAGTCTCACTTTAATTGACAACTAAAACGAAATAAATTTCATGGCAACGACCGCAGATATTCGCAACGGCCTTTGCATCGAGCTCAACAGCGACATCCTCAAAGTAATCGATTTTCAACGCTTTCAGGTGGGTCGTGGTAGTGGTAAGGTGTGGACAAAACTCAAAAGCACCACCTCCGGCAAAGTGATCGAGCATACGTTCCAGAGTGGCCACAACATCACCGAGGTGCGCGTGGAACGCCGCAAATACCAATACCTGTATCCGGATGGCGATGGGTATGTCGTGATGAGCCAGGAAAACTACGAGCAGTTCACCATTCCGAATGAAATGCTGGACAACGGCAAATTCCTCAAGGAAGGCGACACCGTAGACGTCCTGTTCCACTCGCAAAAGGAAACCATGCTGTCCGTCGAATTGCCGGCCACTGTGATCCTGGAAATTACCTATGCCGAACCGGGCGTGCGCGGCGACACCGCCACCAACACCCTCAAACCGGCTACCGTGGAAACCGGTGCGGAAGTACGTGTTCCTCTGTTTTGTGAAGCCGGCGACCTGATCAAAATTGATACGGCGACCGGTGCTTACATGGAGCGTGTGAAAAAATAATGCTGGCCCTTCGCCCCATCCGGCAACGCAAAGGCAGGCCCTTTGCACAGGACCCAGTTACTCTGCTGCACAAATTTTAAAATTAAGGGGAGTAAAGAAAAGTTTTCTGCGTGAAACATTTTTTCTTTACTCCCCTATATTTTTGGCCCACTTGCTAAACGATCTTTGATATGGATTTTTCCCAGGTACAAGAATTAATTCGAATGGTCAGTAAACACAAACTGGCTGAATTCATCCTGAAAGAAGGCGATTTTAAACTCATTATCCGAAACCAGGGCAGCGGCGAGCCCCTTGTGAGCACACCCGTGGTCATGCCCGCCCCGCAACCCATGGTCAACATGGCTCCGCCCGCCGCCGCCGCTCCGGCCGCCCCGGCGCCCGCCAAAGCAGAGGCAGCCCCGGCCGCCGCACCCGCCGAAGGCAACGGCAACTACCTGACCATCAAATCCCCCATGGTCGGCACGTTTTACCGCTCCCCCGGCCCCGACAAATCCGTGTTTGTGAAAGTTGGCGATACCGTAGATACCGGCACCACTGTGTGCATCATCGAAGCCATGAAACTGTTCAACGAGATCGAATCGGACATCAAAGGCAAAATCGTGAAAGTGCTCGCGGAAGACGCCTCTCCCGTGGAATACGACCAGCCCCTGTTCCTGGTAGACCCGGCCTGATAGAACCCCCGTTTCTATTTTGTTCTTCTAACATCTCAATCCACAACCGTCGCTTGGCTATCCGCTCCTACCTTGGGCAAGGCCCGCAGGCATGAGCCCCGCTATCCACTCAACGGTTTATCATACCTATGTTCAAGAAGATATTGATTGCCAATCGAGGCGAAATTGCCCTGCGGATCATCCGTACCTGCAAAGAAATGGGCATCAAAACCGTGGCTATTTACTCCACTGCCGACCGCGACAGCCTGCACGTCCGCTTTGCCGACGAAGCCGTGTGCATCGGCCCTCCGTCTTCCACTGAAAGTTACCTGAACGTACCGCGGATCATGGCCGCCGTCGAAATCACCGACGCCGACGCCGTGCACCCCGGCTATGGCTTCCTGGCCGAAAACGCCTCCTTTGCCGAAGTCTGCCGCGAATACGGCATCAAATTTATCGGACCGCTACCCGAGCAAATACGGGCTATGGGCGATAAAATTACCGCCAAAGAAACGATGCTCGCCGCCGGCGTACCCTGCGTACCCGGCTCCGAAGGCCTGCTCACCGACCTCAAAGAAGGCCTCCAACTGGCCAACAAAATCGGCTACCCTATCATCCTGAAAGCCACCGCCGGCGGCGGCGGCAAAGGCATGCGGATCGTCTGGAAAGAATCCGAATTCGAAAGCCAGTGGGAAACCGCCCGCCGCGAAGCCAAAGCCTCGTTTGCCAACGACGGCATCTACATGGAGAAATTTATCGAAGAGCCGCGGCACATCGAAATCCAGGTGGCCGGCGACCAGTTCGGCAAAGCCTGCCACTTGTCGGAACGCGACTGCTCCATCCAACGCCGCCACCAAAAACTGGTGGAAGAATCGCCCTCGCCGTTCATGACCCCCGAACTGCGGGGCAAAATGGGCGAAGCCGCCATCAAAGCCTGCACCGCCATTGGCTACGAAGGCGTGGGTACCGTGGAATTTCTGGTCGACAAACACCGGAATTTCTATTTCATGGAAATGAATACCCGGATTCAGGTGGAACACACCGTGACCGAGGAAGTCATTGATTTTGACCTGATTAAAGAGCAAATCAAAATCGCCTACGGCATCCCGATTTCCGGCAAAAACTACTTTCCGGAAATGCACGCCATCGAGTGTAGGATCAACGCCGAAGATCCCTTCAACGATTTCCGCCCCAGCCCGGGCAAGATCACCTCGTTTCACTCGCCCAAGGGCCACGGCGTGCGGGTGGATACCCATGTGTATGGCGGCTATACCATCCCGCCCTACTACGACTCCATGATCGCCAAACTGATCGTGCGGGCCCGTACCCGGGAAGAAGCCATCCTTAAAATGGAACGCGCCCTCGACGAATTTATCATCGAAGGCGTTAAAACGACGGTGCCGTTCCACCAAAAGTTGATGCGCAACGAAGCCTTCCAAAAAGGCGACTTCCACACCGGCTTTTTGAACAACTGGGATTTTAAAAACGCCGGCTAAGAGGGGTTTTCAGTCCAGCAATGCTTTCTTTTTCGGGTTTTTCCAGCCGGCAAAATTGGAGGAACTCACGTAGTATATTTTCAGATCGGCAAAGGCCTCGTTGCTTGCAAAAAAAATCTTCTTTTTTGCAAACGACGGGGTCTTTTCAAAATACCACCAGCCCTTGTTTCCGGAAGCGAAATTGGGGCTGCTTTCTTTGTAAACCAACAGGTCTGCATAAGCCTCGTTGCTCACTAAAAATACGGTAAAATCGGCGTAGGATTCATTGCTGACCACACTTACCACCTGAGCCCGGGCCGGCGCCGCAGCACAAAACAAAAACAATACAGCGCTCCAGGCGGAACAGCACTTGGATACTACACGGGCGTTCGTCATTTCGGATCAGGTTGGTGTTGGAATACAACGAAATCCCGGCAGTTCCCGTTTGCCGGCGGCAGAAAGAATTTTAGGCAGGCTATTTTTAGAACCGTTTTGGGCGTCAACGCTCCAAGTGTTGTCCGTAGTTAAACAGATACACCTACCGGTGCGTCATGACGTTTCCTTCGGCATCCAGATCCAAAAACGGGTTACAGGCAATTTCCCAGTAGTTGTCCTCCAAATCGGCAATATAGCCCCGGTACCCGCCCCAAAAGACCCGTTCCGGTTCCAGGACGATCCGCGCCCCTTTTTGCCGCAAGGCAGCAAAAACAGCATCCACAGCCTCCTCCGAGCGGTAGCAAACAGCCAGGGTAAAACGTTTGAATCCCTGGCCGGCCGCCGGCACGCCAATGTCTTCCGCGAGTTCATGTGCCGGAAACAGGCCCAGTATACATCCGTTCAGGCGAAAGAAAACAATGCCGTCGCTGTTTTTCAGGGGCGTCCAACCGAACACCTCCGTGTACCAGCGTTTCATGCGGTCGAGGTCCTGTACGCCCAGCGTTATGAAGGAAAGTCGTTGCTCCATGTTTTAAACCAGCGTTTTACAAATTTGTACCAATCGGCCGGTTGGTCCGGGACCACTCGCTCCAGGAACCCACGTACAGTTTGGGCACTTCCAGGCCGGCCTGCACAAACGCCAGCAGGGTGTGGCAGGCGGTTACGCCCGAGCCGCAATGCACCACTACTTGCCGGGGCTCCAGGTCTTTCAGCAGTGCGGTGTATTTGGCCCGGAGCTCCGCCGGCGAGTGGAAAAAGCCGGCAGCATCCAGGTTTTCGGAAAAGGGCACATTCACGGCCCCGGGAATATGGCCGGCCACCAGGTCGATCGGCTCCACCTTACCGGCGTAGCGGTCGGCGTCGCGCACATCTATCACCAGTACGCCGGGATCTTGCACCGCCCGCTCCACCGTTTCGATGCCCACGGTGGGCCATTGCCAGGCTTTGGCCGGATACGGTGCCGCTCCGGCATCTGCCTCGGCTCCGGCACACAGCGGAAAGCCTGCCTCGATGGCCGCCTGGTAGCCGCCGTCGAGCACCTGCACCTGCGGGTGCCCCAGCGCCGAGAGCATCCACCAGAA
>JADLDL010000142.1 GCA_020846655.1 Saprospiraceae bacterium
AGTTGCGTTTCGCAACCATTGAGGTCTGCCGCAGCAATATCATACTGGCCTGCCGCCAAATTGGCCAACACGACCGGGAAAACATCGGTGGTTTGTTGCGCCACACCATTCAGGGAAATGGCAAAAGGCCCTACGCCGCCTTCGATGTTTGTGATCGTAATGGCGCCATTGCGTTCGCCGGCACAGGTTGGTGCAAGCAAGGCGGTGCTGATCGTCAGTTCGGCCGGCGCTGTCAACGAAAACGAATCGACCCGTTGACAGCCTATGGCATCCGTGAGGGTTGCAGCGTAGTCGCCGGCCGGCAAATCCGCAATGGACGAGCCAGCATCTCCCGTGCTCCAAAGGATGCCCAATGGCGGAACGCCGCCTGAAGTGGATAAGGCAATAGAACCATCCAGTTCGCCGGGACAACTGACGTTGAATCCCCCGAAATCCGTAATTTGCGCTGTCGTTGAAATAGGTGGAGCAAGCGTAACCGTTGCATCCTGGCCAATTTCTGGCGGACAAACATTGCCAACGGCGCTCAGATTGCTGATGCTATACGTACTGGTGGCACCCGGCGTAACCGGCACAACAGTACCCGTCTGAATACCAGAAAATACCAAAGGAGTAGGGCCGCCCACCAAGCTCAGGTCATACGAAGTGCCGCCGCTCAACTGTAGCGTCAGCGTGGCTGTTCCGCCAGCGCAAATGGTCGTATCCGCCAAAACAGCGCCTTGGGGCGCTGGCTGGAGATCTACGGTATAGATGCCAGAAACCGTTCCCGCACAAAACGCATCCTGGACCGACACCAGGACAAACTCCTGACTTCCCTGTACGTTATTGGTAATAATAGTGAAACTGTTTTGCGGCGAGGTGATCGGCGCCTGCTGTACCGTATTGACCGAATACAAAAACGAAAACGGCGCTACTCCGGTAAATTGAATTTTAAACCGGACACTGCCGCCGGCACACACGGTGGTGTCGCCGGCAATCGTTGCCGTCGGACGATCATGAAACACTACCGGAAGACCTGGTGAAATGGACAAGCAGGGGTCATTGACATCCACATCCCCGGTGGGCAAGCCATCGCCGGCCATGGAGGCCATAAAGTAGGTTTGTCCGGTTACCATGCCCGGCAGGAAATTGAACGAAGGCGTGTTGCTAACAGCCAATATTCCAGCCGGCAACATCGTAACATCCTGATATAAAATGTATTGCCGTTTGTCTTCAGCGTCCAGAGTGGCGTCATTATTGGCTTGCGCAACTGCCGGATCCGGCAAACAAATACTCAGCGGCGCAGGATCCAGGGTGCCGGCATCCGATACGCACTGACAATTGGCGGTTCCGCTGACGGCGGCCGTACAGCCGAATGTGCTGGATACGACTATCGAATATTGTTGTCCGCTGGACAAGGGCACGGACGTAAACGTGGAATCCAGGAGCGTGCCCGCTAGGCCATTGACGGAATACGCTGTGTTGGGCTCCACACCGTTGTCAATTTGAAATTGCAAGGTGTACGTTTCTGTTGCCAGGTCGCAAGTTGTCAGCAGGTTCAAAATTTGCGGGTTCGGGTGAACGGTCACCAGAGCCGTATCCTGAACCGCGCCGGGACAACCATTGGCCACCAAACTGCCCAGCGAATAGGTAGTTGTCGCCGTCGGCGAAACCATTAGTGAATATTGCAAGGCGGAACTGGTAATTGGCGCTTGACTTTGTCCATTTACCTGATAAACAAACTGATACGGAGCGTTTCCGCTAAACAAAACGAGTAAACTGGCAGAGTCGCCCTGGCAAATGTCGGTGTCAAACCCTACACTTGCCACAGCAGGCACTTGCCAGGAAACATTCGGCCCAACCGCATAGGATAAACAGGGGTCGTTGTTGTCTACGCCATTGGCGGCTTTATTTCCGGCCAGGCAAACGATGAAATATACCACACCCGGCGACATGCTCGCCGGATCAAAGGCAAAGGCCGGCGTTGTGCTTGTTGCCAAAATCGTCCAACTCAAGGGCGAAGAGCTCGTTACCAGGGCATACAACAGGGTATCGCCGACGCCCAGGAAAAACCCATTGGCCGGCGCCGCTGTAGCCGTATCGGCCAAACACAGAGACAAGGTACCCGGCGACAAGGTGCCGGCACTGGTGGTACAACTGCAATTGGCGCCGCCGCTGATGGAGTCCAGCCCGCACAGCCAAGCATCGGAAACCACGGCCGTGTAGCCGGATTGTGTGGAAATGGGGTTGCTGGTAAAATGCCCGGTCACCGGATCAAAGGTCCCGGATGCAATGCCTGTAATCGCCACCGACGAAAAATCTGCCCCAAGCACGTCAAACTCCACGGTATAAAACAGGTTGTCCGGCAAACAATTGACTGATACGCCAGTGATTTGCGGCGCCGGATGCACCGTAATGACCGCCTGTCCGCTGGCCGTGCCCGGACAAAACTGGTTGGAAACCAAGACGGCCTCGAATATGGTGCTTTGCAACAAGGTAGCACTGAGGGTAAACGTGTTTTGCACCGCTATCACCGTGTTGGATTGGCCGTTTTCAGTGTACGTCAGCGTAAACGGTGGCACACCGGTCATGTTAACGGGGATCAGCACGTTGTCGCCCGGACAAATGTCGGAGGCCGCATCGATGCTTGCCGTCGGTATCGCGTGCCACACCACCGGCATACCAGGCGAGACGGAAAAGCACTGATCCAGCGTGTCCACCATACCTGAGCCAGTATTGTCTCCGGCTACCGCCGAAATATAATAGACCGTTTCAGGTGTCATGGTTGCCGGGTCAAAATTGAATTCGGGGTGATTTTGCAAAGAAATTTTTCCAGCCAACCCGACGCCGGTATGCAACATATACCCAAGGGTGTCATTCACATCGAGGGCTTCGTCCGGGTTTTTCAAAACGGAAATGGGACTGCCCACACAAGCCTCTGCCGCAGTGGTATCTACGGTCCCGGCATCGGTCAGGCAACTGCAATTGGGCAACCCGTCAACTTGTACTGCGCCACAGGCAAACACGTCGGAAACCTGAAAACTATAGGCTAAATTTATGGAAACCGGCAGGCTGGTAAAGTGGTTGCCCACAAAAGAACCGGCAATGCCCGTGACCAAAAAAGGCGGGATGCCGCTTGCATCAAATTCCAGCACGTAAGTGTCCGTCACCAGATCGCAGGTAATGAACAAATCCGTAATGTCCGGGGTGGCTTGCACTTCGATATTCAAAGAATCACTTGGTCCACTCGTACACCGCAGGTCCGTCACCGAGGATATGACCAGCGATGTTGCCTCATTCACCACAAGATCCAGGCTAAAACTGGTCGTCAGAATATTGGTCACCGGCGTAGCCGCCACGCCATTCAGGGTATACGAAAACGAAAATGGCGGCGCTCCAGTGAACTGCAGCGGAATACTAACCAGATCCCCAGGGCAAACAGGCCCAATAGAGTCTACACTGGCCGTTGGCACTTCGTAAAACACGACTGGCGTACCTTGGGAAATCGACAGGCAAGGGTCCGACAAATTCACCAGGCCCATAGGATCGGCCGCGCCGGCAATTGCCGAAATATAGTAGGTCACATTGGGCAACATCCCCGTGCCAAATGAAAATTGCGGCGTAGGGCTCCAGGCCAGAATTTGGCCAATGGGCAGCGCCGGGTTGGTGTGCAAAATAAACAACAGTGTGTCCGAAGGGTCGAGCGTTTGGTTGCTGTTGTGCGTGGCAGTGGCCGCCGATCCCAGGCAAGCCGACAAAGGTGTCAGGTTCATGGTGCCGGCACTGGTATGGCAATTGCAACTGGCCGGACCGCTGACCTGCACATCGCCACAATCATTAGCATCGTGAAATACAAAATCGTAGGCTTGTGCGATCGGCAACGCATTGCTGGTAAAATGCAGGCCTGTAAACGTGCCGCTGCCATTCACCAGGGTCAAAGGCAACTGGGCGTTCAATACGTCAAACTCAACGGTATAAGTGCCGGCAGCAAAATTGCAGTTGAATACCAGGTTGGGATAGGTAGGCGGGTAATTGATGGTCACCGTCGCCGAACCGTTGATAATACCCAGGCAGCCCGGCGATTCCACACTCACCAGGGTATACGTGGCCGTGCTGGTGATGTTTACCGGGATAAAATAAGGATCGTCGAAAGTCTCCACCACCGGTTGTGCCACGTTGTTAACCGCATACACCAGGGAAAACGGACCGCTGCCCGTAAAATCCACCATCACCGAGGTGTCGGCAGCCTGGCAAAAGGTCAAATCGCCGGACAATAGGGCCGTCGAAGGCGTGAAAACTGCCACTACGGCAAGCCCGGTTACTGTTCCCGTACAGGTGCCATTGGTCACACTAATAAGTTGGTAAATGGTTCCAACTGGCGGGTTTACAGCAATGACATACGGGTTCAAACTGGTCGTGATCGGAGGCTGGTTCACCGGAGCTTGCCCTCCGGTCTTCACCGAATACACAAACGTGTACGGCCCCGGGCCCTGAAATGTCACAGCTATTGAGGTGCCGCTGCCGCCCTGGCAGATCTGGCCGCCGCCCGAAAGCGTTGCCGTCAGGCCAGGTAATACGTTCACAGTCGCGGACCCAGAAACGGTACCCGGGCAGGATTTTGTACTCACCCCCGTGGCCTGATAGATTGTCGGTACCGCCGGCGAAACGATCAAAACCCGGGGGTCAAAGACCGAGGTATCGGCCAAGGGTACGCCATTGGCCGTGTAGTTGAAAATAAAGGGCGGCGTGCCCGTAAAGTCGATCAGCAAGGGCGCCGGCTCCCCACCACAAATGGTGGTGTCACCCGACAACACCGCCGTAGCCAAGGGCTCAGCAAAAATGCTGTAGGTCCCCTGAACCTGCCCTACACAGCCGCCTCCGGCAACGCTCAACAGCCGGATCACCGTTAGCCCCGGAACCACGGCTACCGGAATCTTGAAGGCCGTATCCGAGGTGACAACCGGGGATAACGTATCCATATTGACCACATACTCAAGGGTATACGGCGCCGGGCCCGACAAGTGCACCACCAACGTATCCGTCAAGCCCGCGCAACGGGTCACCGTGTCTGTTGGGATGCTCGCCAGTGGGGCGGGTTTTACAAAAATGGTATCCATGCCGGACACGGTCGCGATACAACCATTTGCGTACAAACTATCCAGTTTTACCACTGCCAGACCAGCCGAAAGTGGCGGCGTGATAAAGCCAAAGGGCAGGGCATTTGCCGTCAGCGGCGCTTGTGCCACCCCATTGATCGAATACACCACTGTGTATGGCGGAGTACCGTTGACCACTGTTAGCGCCAGCGAGTCGGGTGTATTGGCGCAAATCGTATCCAGGCCCACCACAGCCAAACTGGCCAGCGGAGGGTCTACAACACTTACGGTGGTACTGGCATCGGCGCCGGCACATTGAGCGTCCTGAAAGCCCTGCAGGCTGTAGGTCGTGGCGTTGACAGGAGCAATGGGTATGGAAAAGGGCGAGGTAGCCGCAAAGAAAGTGCCGGTGTACACCCCGTCTGTATAAAAATCAAAAGACCAGGGCGCAAGGCCCGTGAATTGAAGTTGCAGATCAGTCGGTTGCCCTTTGCAAACCGGCCCCAGCGCGTCAAAACTGGCCGTTGGCACATCAACCGTCACTGCGGTAGCGGCCGGGAGGGAACAATTGTCCGAAGGAACAAAATTCAACACTTGTGGGCCATTCAAGCCGCCCGGATCAAAATTGGCGCCCGATACGCCAGGCCCCGACCAGGTACCGGTTGGCGCCAATGGATCTGCCAAACTGTTCAGGTCCAGCAAACCGCTGTTTTGACAAACTGTAGCGCTATCCAAATTCGGCTGGGCACACACCACATCGAAAGGCAGATAATTCGTAAGTGGCTCTGCACAAGATCCGGGCAGGGGGCTGACCACACCTACCACCCAAAAAGGGCCGCCATTGCACATACTGGCGGTCACGGTTGCAGTAAAAGGCTGAACCGTGACCGGAACCGGCACAGGCACCACCGCCGGCAAAAGTGGGATAGAACAGCCCGAATTGCCATAAATAGCTGGCAAGCCGGCATCGGTCACGTAATCGCCGTTGCCGAAACTCAGCAACTCACAAGTATAGGTAGTGGACCAACTGCACCCGCAAGCCAGGCCAAAAATTGTATTGCGCGGCCCGCTGCTGGTACCATTGGAAAAGGCGCCGATCGTCCGGGCACAGCTGTTTTGCATCACATAAATCAAGGGCGCTGCTGCACACAAATTGGTGAAATTATAATTGGCGTCCAGCCCGGAACTGGTAAAAACGATCACCGGAACGCCTGCCGGAACGGATTCGCCGGGCCCGGCCCCCACGACTATAGCCGTTGGGCAACTGTTTTGAATACTGGAGATCGCCAGTGCACTGGGCTCCTGCCAACCGCAGCCACCTGGTGCAATGTCAAAATCGCCCGCATTGGGGCCGTCGTTCGCCAAATCAAAGTTCAGCGTAGCATCGTTGACCAAAAATCCGCTGCCCGACCAAATGCTCAAGAACTCGTTGTTCTCCTCCGTGCCGCAAGCGTCTACCTGAATGGCTAAAATCGTCGGGCACAGCACACAAGGGTTCGGAGGCGGCGCCTGAATGGCCCCACAACCAAGCAGGGTGCCCTCGCCGTTGTACGGGTTGAACGTATCATTGGTGCCGTAGTACCAATTGACACAGCCGCCAGGTTGAAGATTTTGCCC
>JADLDL010000143.1 GCA_020846655.1 Saprospiraceae bacterium
ATCAGGACTTGGCATCAGATTTAGGTTTTCCATCGCTCAATGGTTGGGGATTGGAGTTGAAGTTAGCCACCTGTACCGTCACGTTTTCGCCTTTCCGGGCGGCTTCGGCGATGCTATTCAAGGCACGGGCGTAGGCGGCGGTCGCGCGGATTTGCTGGATAAACCAGGTGACAAGCAAGGCCAACAGCAGCAAATAGGCAACAATGGCGCCGATACGGCGGGTTTGCGGAGTAAGTTCGAATGTCATGGTTGGATAGATTTTTTGATCTCGGAAACGATCTGCTGGATTTCACCGGGCGACAACGCCACGGTCACTTTGCCCTGATCGAGCAGTTGCCTGGCTTTGCGTTCATTTTTGAGCCGCCGGAGGCTGGCCGTGATGGTAAATGCGGCGGCCGCGGCGATCAGGGCGAGCGCCAGTCCGATGGTCCACCGGGGTATGTTTTCCATGTGCGTAAGGTTTTACAGGGTTTCGCCGTCCTCGGCGCGCATTTTGTTCACCACCGCCGACCAGCGCAGGTCTTTGGTGTAGCCAGCCCAGTTGCGTCCTTTCGAGCGTTCGATGCGGTTGCGCTGCTGGGTGGACGCTGCTTTGGCCAGCGCCAGCACGGCATCGAGAGCTCGGGTAAAATCCCGCGTTTTGGGGTTTCCAAATCCACCGAAGGCCGTGGCCAGGTCGCTGGCCCGCAGTTCGATTTCGCGCTGACCGAAGCGCACGATGAGGCGCACCTCTTCCGAAGCATTCCCACGGGCCACTTCGGGAAACGAACGTTTGTGGTATTCCTCCAGCAAAGCGGCTATGCCGTAGCGTTCCACCTGGAGGTACACCTGACGGCGGATGGCCTCCACTTCCGCATCGAAACCGGTTTGCTCGGCCTGTTCGCGGCGTTGTTTGGCAATGTCGCCGTATCGGACGGTGATTTGCAGTTCTTTAGCAGAGAGGTCGCTGACAGCCCTGGTGGCCAGGTAGAGATCGTAATAAAAGATCACTTCGTCGTCAGTCCAGTCTTCTATGGGCTGGTTGATGAAGGAGGGCGGCTCTGCCGGATGGGTGAGCGGGGTTATTTCGGGTAAGGTTTCGGTGGTCATGGTCAGTTGTTTTTGGACATATAATAATAGGTGTAGGGCACGCTCTTCATCATCCCCGGATTCTTCTCATCCGGCACCAGTATTTCCAGTTTGTCGAGATCCGCGTAGAGTTTGGTGCGCCCGGTTTCCCGATCGTACAGCACAAAAGGCGACATCTTGGCTGCCGGACTGCGCAACCGCTGCAAGGTGCTCCAGATGGCGTACAACTCCTCCGGCAGGGTGCGGACCGTGAACCAGGCTTCGTGGTTGGGCTTGTCGCCGGTGCGGAACACGATGTAAATGCGGAAAGCCTTTCGCAGCAGCAGATTCATACTCATGAAGTCGTGGCTCACGACCATCACGTCGATGCAGTTGTTGCGGTGGATGGTGAAAAACTCGATCTGTTCCTCGGGCATCTCGCTCTTTTGCGGGATGTAGTTGCGGCTCTCATCCAGGATGACCAGCCCGTTGCGGAACCAGGTGCTCAGGATTTGAAACCAGGACGGGTCTTTCCATTTCACGTTGCGCAACACCCGGATGCCTCGATCCCAACGCTGGGCCTTGCGCGTTTGCGGGTTGATCACGCCGTATTTCAGTTCGGTCAGCGTGATCTGCGGGAACTCGTCGAATGCGGTAGCCTGCGAAGGGTCACAGATCAATACTTTGCGGGGCACTTTTTTGTCGCGGGTGCGCTCAATATAGAACTTGGCTTGCTGCCGGATGAAAGTGCTTTTGCCCTTGCCCAAGTCGCCGAACACGCACATAGAGCAGTAATCCCGTTGCTTTGGGTCTTTTGAGTTGTCCAGTCCATCGTATATCGACTGCATGGGCGAAGGGTTAAAAAAGGTTTTTGGGGTCGGTTGTTGGGGTTTGGCCCGGGGCTTATGCAGAAGGTTGTTTGTCGTTCCAGTAACCGGCCTCTTGGGTGTTTACGAACGTGGTGAACTTATCCAGAATACTATCCGCATTGTTGAAGCCGATTTTTTCCAGCAGGATTTTACCGCCGTTTACCACAAGCGGGGTGAGCAGTAGAAAACCCAGCAGCAGTTCCGGCGGGATACGCACCTGCCGCGCTTCAAGGATTTTATCCAACAGCCGCATCGTGCGCTGTTTCAATCCCTCACTCATGGCTACCTGCTCAGCAAAGGAGGTTTTGCGTTTCGTGAAACCGAGTACCGCCTCCTGCGCCTTTTCGTACAGCGCCTTTTCGCCGGGATTTGCTTTGCCTGCGGCGATTTTCGGGTACAACTCTTCGACCGTCTGCACGGCTTTCTTGGGCGTACTGAAAAAGTCATAAGACCACACCGCCAGCACGGACTGCAAGATGTCGTACCAGTCCACCAGTTCCTGGGCGGCAATGCTGTTGAGTTCGGAATCCAAGGCTGTGAGCGGAGGCGTGTCAGCCGGCGGACTGCCGGCTGACGATGCCTCCACGGGGGGATTACTGGGCAAGGCGGGGCCCTCGGGGGTATTTTGGGGCATTTCGCGCTTGGCGATTTCTTCGGCTTCCGTCAAACTACGAGCGCCTTTTTGGCGAATAGCTTCTACCCGCTCAATGAATTCCGGCTGGGCGCCGGTTTCTTCGCCAAGGTCTTCGGGCAGTGCCTCGGGCGTTTCAGCGCCGGGTGCGGCCACGATTTCGGCCACGGCCAGGGCGGCCGGCTCCACGGTGCGGTCCGAGGTAGCATCGAGCAGTTCGGCGAGGATATCGTCGCCGGCAATCGGGATGCCGTTGAGGATTTGTTCGAGCACGGGCATCTCTACCTGCGCTTCATCCAACGCCGCCACGACGGTGTTCTTGAAGTTTTTACCGCCGCGTTTAGCCATTGGGAAGTTGGGTTTTAGGTTCTTCCGGAAGGTGTTTTTTCAGGACTTCCACGAAGTGGGCATAAGCCGTGAAGTCAATGCCGGCTTCCGCCAGGATGGGCGCCAGGGCGTTCACCTCGATTCTGCCCAACCAACTACCCTCGAACGCGCCGGCAAGCAGTTTGCCGTTGTCGATCAGGGTATCCCGTTTCTTGCCATCCAGCAGAATGCCAAGGATCGTTTTAGCGTCGAGGGCTTCGCCGAGGGGCAATACGGCCATCAGTTCGCCGATCTTGTCGGCGTGGCCGGCGATACGTTCGCAGGATTTGAGCAAATAGAATATGGCGTTGGTCAGAATGACTTTTTGCCCTGTTAGTTCACTGACTTTGAAAGCTTCGTCTGCATAGGCTCGCGTGCTTTCGCGTAGGCGGGCGGCGATTTCCGAGAACCCGGCCGTGGAGGTCACCTTCACCCGCCCCTGTTGAATGGCTCCGAGCAATTCCTGTCCGTGCCGATCCAGGTTTTTCAACCAGCCGGTCAGTTGATCTGCCGAAACGGATGTTTCTGTTTCGCCGTTCATTATCAGGGAGTTATCGGTCATTTTTTTCGGAATATTTTCGGTAAATTTTCGGAAAGGTTCCGATAGATTTCAGGTAAAGTCTCGGCAGGATTTCGGCAAAAAATCGATATATCGAATTGGTGTACATGTTTTGCCGGATGTATTCCGGGTATTTTCCGCTTATCGTTCGAAGTTTTGAAAACATGTTCCCGAAAGCGACTCCCCTGCGATCTTTCATTTTACAGAAACAAATTTGCGACACTCGTTGCATATATGGCGACTAAATAAGTAACTTTGTTGCAACATTATATAGGCTCAAAAACTTGCAGATTACAACACTCAAACCTTGCTATGGGACAACAACATGGGCGTTTTGCCGACCGGACGTTCGAGGGGACGGAAGTCCGGTTTCTGGAAATACGCGGCACCGGGACCACCGGGAAATGGCTATTTGAAATCCGGGCGCTGGAGCGCGCCGGCACGCACACGAAACGAACGCGCTTTGTGGTGGAATTTCTGCCCAAAGCCTATCGGCTCAGCCGGCTCGGGATGGTGGGCCAGGGAAACGAAATCGGGATGGAAGAAATGACCGGGCTGCTGGAGGTGCCGGAGGACATCAAAACAGCCTTCGAGGGACACATTCGCCAGGAATGCGAGCGCCGCCGGATCACGCTGCGCCGCACCCGGCAAGGCCCCGGCTACTTGCTGCGTCAACTGGCGACGCTGCTGATTAACGCCGAAATACGACCCGCTGCGAAAGCCGAACAAGAGGTGTTGGACATTATTCGGCGCCACCTGGAAAACCCGGTTTTCATCCACCGGGTAAAGGGCGCCACAGACCAGTACCATTTTGGGGATGAGCACATCGGCCGGTTTTTTATGAAAGAAACCCCGGCTTACCAGGAATAAGCGAACAACTAAACAGTAGGCAATATGGATATTACACCAGGTCGAAACCCACAAGATTGGGCCGCGTTCAACAGCCGCTTCCGGCTGCTGCTATCTCCCCTTATTTCCTCGTTGTGCTTCCTCGTTGTCGTGCTGGGGAGCGTGTACGGCATGAAAAAGATGCTGGAACCGCAGTTTCCCGGCATCGGACTGTGGGTGGCTGTGGTCATCGCGTTTGTGGTGCAACGGCTCAACGGCGTGTCGGTGCATTTCAGCACCCGGATGATCGCCGC
>JADLDL010000144.1 GCA_020846655.1 Saprospiraceae bacterium
ATTGACAATTTGCAGCAATGCTCGGATGTCGACACCGCAGTAGTGACGCAGTTGCCGCCGGCCAATGTGAGCGCCAGCGTGCAGCCTACGGCCTGTGTCGGTTCGCCCGTTATTTTCCAAGCCGACAACCAAAGTCCTGGCGATGTGGTCCAGTACCAGTGGAGTGCTGTTCCGGCGACGCTAAGCATCCTTGATCCCAATTCCGGCAATACGCTGGCCAGCGGACCAGCCGGCCAATACACCGTCACCCTCGTAGCCACCAACCAGGCGGGCTGCACCCAGTCCTTCACGTTCCCGGTCACAATCCTGTCCACAACCAACATCAGCGCCCTGATCGACATCGACCAGGCCTGCAACAGCACCGCCGTGACCTTTGACAACAACAGCGGATTTCCCGGCACCTGGAATTTTGGAGACGGCAGCGGCACCAGCACTGTCGACAGCGTGACCTACACCTACGCCACAGCCGGCACCTACACGGTGACTTTCGTTTCCTCGGCGCCCTGTGTGCTGCCGTTTTCGCAAAATTTGACGGTCAGCGATGAGTTTTTCACCGTCACGGCCAACGATATTTCCAGCTGCGACTCAACAGCCTCCCTGACGGCCAGCACCAACTTGCCCGGCACCATAACCTGGACCAACCTGGCCGGTAACCCCGTCAACCCGGCTTCCGTACCGCCGGGCACCTACATTGCCCTTGGCATTGACAATTTGCAACAATGCTCGGATGTCGACACGGCGGTGGTGATGCTGTTGCCACCGGCAAATGTGAGCGCCAGCGTGCAGCCTACGGCCTGTGCCGGCGAACCCATCACGCTCGAAGCCAATAATTTAAATTCTGGTGATGTGCTCCAGTACCAGTGGAGTGCTGCCCCTGCGATACTGACCATTGTCAACCCAACAAGCGACAGCACTACCGCCAGCGGGCCAGCCGGGCAATACACCGTCACCCTTGTGGCCACCAATCAGGCAGGTTGTACGCAGTCGTTCACGTTCCCGGTTTCCATCCTGCCAGCGATTGATATCAGTCCGCTGATCGACATCGAACAGGCTTGCAACAGTACTGCTGTGTCCTTTGACAACAACAGCGGATTCCCCGGCACTTGGACTTTTGGCGATGGCAGCGGCACCAGTACCGCCGACAGTGTAGGGTACACCTACGACAGCGCAGGCGTCTACCTGGTAACATTTGTCAGCACCACAGCCTGTGTGTTGCCGTTTAGCCAGTTGATCACGGTAACGGACAGCGTGTTTGCGGTGACGGGGACGGATGTTTTTGTCTGCGATTCGCTGGCCCTCTCCAATTTAATGGCAACGACCAGCCTGCCTGGCACCATCAGTTGGACCGACCTGAGCGGCAATCCGATTGACCCGAATGCAGTACTACCCGGCACCTATATTGCCGTTGCGACGAATTTGCTGGAGACTTGCCTGGATACCGACACTGTGACGGTTGCCTATGTTCCGGCAGCCGCCGAAGCGAGCCCGGCGAGCCAATTGATTTGCCTCGGCAACGATGCCATTTTAGGTGTCGACAATTTAAATCCATCCGATATCCTCACGTATCAATGGTCCAACGGCTTGCCCGGTGTTCCGAATCCGGAAGTAAGTCCGACTGAAAACACCAGCTACCAGGTTACGGTGACGAATCAATATGGCTGTAGTGCTGTCGTAAGCCTGGAGGTACAGGTACTCACGGTGACGGTGAGCGCCGAGATCACGGGAAAAGACACCATCTGTGCCGGCCAAACCACTACGTTGTTGGCTACTGCCGGCGGTAATGCCGGCACGTACACCTATTCGTGGTCGCCGGCAGAAACCTTGACCAACCCGAACTTGCCGGACCCCATCGCAGCGCCCAGTGGCCAGCAAACCTACACCGTCACGGTGACGGGCGATAACCTCTGTACCGCCACCGATGAGGTGACCGTTTATTTCATGGAAACGGAATGTGCCGAACCCTATATTTTCGTTCCCAAGGCGTTTACCCCGAATGAAGATGGGAACAACGACCGGTTCCGGGTGCGGGGCCTCGACATTAGCAGCATATATTTCATTGTGTATGACCGTTGGGGCGAAGAGGTGTACCGCACCGAAGACCCCGAGCATATCGGTTGGGACGGCACCTACAAAGGCAAGCCGTCCACGCCGGATTCCTATGGCTGGTACCTGCGGGTTACCTGCGGCAACGGCCAGGTATTTGAAAGTAAAGGGGATGTGACCCTGTTGAAATAAACTGGCGCAGGCGCCAAAAACGAAGGCGGTGTATTTCCCATTCGGGAAATACACCGCCTTCACTGTTTTAAATGGCTGGGAAAAGACTATTCGATCAATCCACGGCCCTCTTTTACGATCTTGTCTTCCTTCAGTAATTTCTTCATCAGGCGGTCGAGAATGCCGTTGATAAAGTCCTTGCTGTTTTCGGTGGAGTAGACTTTTGAAATCTCGACGAATTCGTTGAGGGTAACTTTGGTTGGGATGGTGGGAAAATGGAGCAGTTCGCAAAGGGCCATTTTCAGCATGATCATGTCCAAAATAGCGACACGGTCAGCATCCCAGTTTTTCAGGTTCGGGGAAATATGCTCGAACAAGGCCTGGTCTTCCTGACAGGTTTTGCGCAGCAATTGTTCGCCAAATTCGCGCACCGTCTCGTCGGAAGGCTCATATTCTTTGTAAAAGTCGCCGGATACCGGCATCGCTTTGAGTGTTTTTTTCATGGCGCCCACCACGAGGGATTCGTCGTCCTGCCAGTTGTTGAACCGGTCTTCGGTCATCTCGACAAACAGATCGTGGTTTTGCAGAAAGCGATACAATTCAAGCATCAACTTGGCGTGATCAGCGTCTACCGGAGCCTCCAGGGCCATATACTTTTGGTATTCTTCCGTATCGGTAAAGGCCTGATACATCCGGCGGATCTGGTCTTCGTCCAGGTTTTCGTTCGCTTTGTATTTGGCCACCAGATTTAGGAAACCGACGTGGTTGGCCAGGCTTTGGATGCCTGGATTGGTATACAAACGGGGGGTAAAAGCCCTGTCGTCGTCGCCGGGCAATAATTTTGCGGCCCGAATAGAAGCGTCTTTTTCGGCGTATTGGGCTACTTTGAGCACGAGGTGCAGGTGGAAAATATAAATCTCAAAGGTTTTCCAGATGCCATCGTTGTAATCTTTCAACAAATCTGGAAAGGTGAGTTGTTCATCTCGATTGAGCATATACAACAATTGCATCACCTTAATACGAACGCTGCGGCGACTTAACATAGACTTTCAAAGGACGTTTTGCGTGTGAGCGGGGATCATTTGCCCCGCAAAGAAACAAAAAACTTACTGCTTCACCAACAAACGCGTTTGCTGAACTTTTCCCGCATACAGGGAAAGCGTATAGGCGCCGGTCGGAAGTCTTTGTAAATCAATTTGTTGAACACTCAATTCTCCTGCCGGAACACTGCGTTCCCAGAGCAATTTTCCCAGGTAATCCGTCAAGGTAAGCCGCACGTCAAGCGGTACCGGCATGTTCCAACTGGCTGTCGTGAAGCCTTTTGCGGGGTTGGGCGACAAGGTGAAAGCCAGCGGGTCGCGGTCCAGCGGTCGCAGGGCCGAGGTTTTTTCCTGTATGATGCTGATATCATCAATTTGCAAAATATTGTCGTTGGTCGAATCGTGCAAAAACGCGATGTACACGGTTTTGCCGGCAAATTTTTTCAGGCTAACGGTATGCGGCTCGAGTTTACCGAAGTACGCCCCATCGCCTGGAGCCGCCGGAAAGAAATAGGCGGTATCGGTATACCAGTTGGCATGCACATAGCCCGGGGAAAACACATAATCATCCGGGTCCAGGGATTGTGGCACGGTAAAAGCCAGCATTTCAGCAGCCTTGAACAGGGTATCGGCAAAATCGCCGCTGTACGGCTCGTTGGAAGTAGTGGACAACAAGACTTTGTAGCCGTCCAGAAAGCCCGGACCTTCCAGCGACAGGGATTTCCAATTCAGGGTAGTAGTGGAGTCCGGAATAAACGTGGGCGGTGTGATCAGCCAGTTGAAATTTTGCTGAAACTCGTTGAATAAATACGAACAACTCGTAAAGGCAAAGTTGGTGACCGGGTTGACCTGACCCAAATCTTCTTCCCAAAACCAATTGCCAGGCACCGCCGTGTCATCCCCACAAAGTGTCGGTTGGGCATCGCCATCCCAGTTGACCCATTGCGCATCATTCCCACTGGGCACAAATAGCATTGTATCGGAAGGATCGACGGTGAAACTTTGGATCAACAAGGTATCGGCCAGTTCGCCAAGGGATTGGCCCTGTGCAAAAACGGAAACGGAAAAAAGTGCAAATACGAGGAAAAAGGTCTTCATAGCGAATTATTTTTTTGCATCCAATGCTCAAACTCCGCCTCCAGAATATCCCGCTGTACCGGCACCACCCCTGGAAACTCGCACACCTGGCCACCGGCGAGGTTGGAAAGCGCAGCCACCACGGGCATTGCCAAGCCCGCTGCCAGTGCCAATGTTGCAATGCTAATGACGGTATCGCCGGCGCCGCTGACATCTGCTACTTTCCGGGCAACTGTCGGGTATACCCCGGCATGGGTTTGATCCTCCAAAAATAAACCTTTTTCTGAAAGTGTGATCATGGTGATCCGGTGTTGCAACTGGCTATGCAAGAAACTGGCAGCGTTGCGCAGCGAATCCAGTTCAGGCGCCACCTCAAACGGCGCGCTGTCGCGTATTTCTTTCAGGTTGGGCTTGAACAAATCGACGCCCCGGTAAGCAAAGAAGTTTTGTTTTTTCGGGTCTACCGCCGTAGGGATCTGCCGCCGCCGGGTTTCTTCCAAAAGGGCGCTGATCACGGCCGGCGTCAGCACTCCTTTGTTGTAATCCTGAAAAATAAGCGCCCGGATGGGATACTGGTCCAACAGGCCCCGTACGCGTTCGATGATGCCTTGCTCTTCCGCACCCGAAAGAGCGTGGTCATCTTCCTGATCGATGCGCAGCATTTGCTGGTTGTTACCCAGAACCCGTGTTTTGACCGTGGTTTTGCGGGTGGTTGAATAAACCAGCCCCTCTGCGCGCATCTGCATATCGCTCAGCATTTGTCCCAGTGCAGCCCCGTCGTTGTCCTGGCCCACCACACTGCACAAAATAGGCACGGCGCCCAGGGCGCGAATGTTGAGCGCCACGTTGGCTGCTCCGCCCAGGCGATCGTCTGTCCGTTGTTGCAACACCACCGGCACCGGCGCTTCGGGTGAAATCCGGCTGACTGTGCCCAGCAGGTAGCGGTCCAGCATCACATCGCCGACGATCAGAACGTGTTGATTTTCCAGTTGTTGTAAAACTTGCTTGGCGTTCATTGCGCTTGTTTTTTGGTCCAGTACCGCAGCAAACCAGCTACCGACATGTAAGCCGGGTTGGCCGCCTCATATTGTGCCAGGGCCGCTTGGCTCATGCCGGCATCCAGCAATTCCTGCCGCACAAATGCTTCGAAAAGCGGCACGACTTCCGACGCCGGCGCCTGCCGCTCGGCGTGCGGTTTCATCCAGTCCGCCCAGGCCAGGAGCCGGGCGTCCAGGGCGTCCAAATGCCGTTGTTTGTCCGTAATTTTTCCAAAGTGCGTGAGCAATAAGGTGGGAATGGGCAGTTCGCGCAGCAGTTGGATCGAAGCCTGCCAGTCCTCCACCTGGATATCCGGGGGCGGACAAGGCGGCACCACCAGTTGCCCATCGATGCTGACCCCGGCCACATCGCCAGTGAACACCACCGCATCTGCCGGATGCCCTGTTTCCACGGCCCAGGCGATATGGTGCACCGCATGGCCGGGGGTATGCCAGGCCGTGCAGCGCAGGCCAGCCAATTCCAGTATTTCCCCATGCGCCGGAGCGTATAATTGTGTTTCCGGGATCGGCTCCATAGCGCCCCACAGCGTGTCCATAGCATCGCCGTAGATCATCCGGGCGGAGTTGTACAGTTTTTCCGGGCTGGCCAGGTGGGGCAGGCCACGGGGGTGCACATAAATTTGGGCGCCCTGGCGCGCCAGGGCCCAAGCGGCGCCGGCATGGTCGAAGTGGATGTGCGACAGTAGCACATGTCGGATGTCTTTCGTTTTCCAGCCCTTTTGTGCCAAGGCCATTTCCAGGTGTGGAAAGGTGGAATAGGGGCCGGTTTCGACGAGCAGCAAGCCGGAGGGGCCTTCCACCACAAATGCCGCTACGGTGTGGGGCAGGTTTTTAAACGCCAGGTCGAGCGTATGTATGTTCATAAAACGAGGCAGGTACCAATAGTTGAGGCGCAAAGGTATTGATTCCCCGTTGCCGGAAAATACGTGGCTCGTTTTCCTGGCCGGAAAATAAAAATCCCGCCTGCTTCAACACAGGAAGCAGGCGGGATCTCTCCGCAAGGGCAACAGGGGAAGTGCAGGGTTCTACCGGCGCAGCAACTCCCGGGCGATCACAATCTTTTGAATTTCAGAGGTGCCTTCGCCGATGGTGCAGAGTTTGGAGTCGCGGTAAAATTTCTCGACCGGGAAATCCTTGGTGTAGCCATAGCCGCCGTGAATTTGCACGGCTTCCGTGCTGACCTGCACCGACACCTCGGAGGCGTAATATTTGGCCATAGCGGCCTCTTGAGTACAATGGCGGCCGGCTGTTTTGAGAAATCCGGCTTGCCGGGTAAGCAATTCGGCGGCCTGAATTTTGGTCGCCATATCTGCCAGTTTGAAACTGATACCCTGGAAATTGGAAATGGGCTGGCCAAATTGCTGGCGTTCCTTGGCGTATTTCACCGAAGCCTCGTAGGCGCCCTTGGCAATGCCGAGCGATAGCGCCGCAATCGAGATGCGCCCGCCATCCAGGATTTTCATGGCTTGTACAAACCCTTCTCCTTCTTTCCCCAACATTTGACTTTTGTGGATCCGGCAATTTTCGAAGATCAATTCTGCGGTTTCGCTGGCCCGCATGCCGAGTTTATTTTCTTTTTTTCCGCCGCGAAAACCTGGTGTGCCGCGCTCTACAATGAAAGCCGTCATGCCCCGGCTATCGAGCAATTCGCCGGTACGTACGATGACGACCACTGCATGGCCCGAGATACCGTGGGTGATCCAGGATTTGGTACCGTTGATCACCCAATGGTCGTCGCCGTCCGGCTGGGCTACGCATTGCATTCGGCCGGCATCGCTGCCGGTGTTGGGTTCCGTAAGGCCCCAGGCGCCGATCCATTTGCCGGTGGCCAGCAGCGGCAGGTATTTTTGCTTTTGTTCTTCGGTTCCGAACAGCAGGATGTGGCTGGTGCACAAAGAATTGTGCGCCGCGACGCTGAGGCCGACTGAGCCGCAAACTTTAGCAATTTCTTCAACAATCGTGATGTATTCCTGGTATCCGAGTCCGGCGCCCTGGTAGGCTTCCGGTACTAAAACGCCCAAAAAGCCGTGTTCTCCCATCCGGTGAAACAAATCGACGGGGAAAAACTGGGGTTCGTCCCACTCCATTACATGGGGGCGGATATAGGTTTCAGCAAAATCGCGGGCACTTTCGCGAATCATTTGCAGGTTGTCGGCCAGGAGTTCTACCGGTTGTGTCATGATTTTATTTGGATAATGGCGCCGGGTTTCTGCTGTGGTGGGAGCAGTTGGTCAAGAGCCGGTTGTAAACTGCGAAGGTATGCCTTATGTTCAAGGAAGAACTTATTGAATTTTACAAAAGGCTTCTTTCTGACAGTCCAGTTAAATATTATTCGTCTTTGCCTTTGGGGTGTGCTTGGGTGTACACGTCTATCAGCCGGTCGATGGAATTATGGGTATACACCTGCGTGGCAGCCAGGTTGGCGTGGCCCAGGAGCTCTTTGATCGCGTTCAGGTCGGCGCCGCGGTTGGACAAATGGGTCGCAAACGAATGCCGCAGCACGTGCGGGCTGCGTTGTTCAGCGGTCGTGACGAGCGACAAATATTTATGCACAATCCGGTACACCGCCTGGGGTGAAATTTTTTCGCCTTTGCGGTTCAGAAAGAGCCAGGGCTCGCTGTCCTGTGGAAAAGCCTGGTTGCGCAGGCTTTGGTAACGGGCCATGACCTGGGCGAGGTACGGAGCGAAAGGCACCATCCGCTCCTTTCCGCCTTTGCCGCGGACGCGGAAACACATCCGTCCGGTGTCTACATCCGAGGTTTTCAGGTTGGTCAATTCGCTGCGGCGCATCCCGGTTGCGTAGAGTGTTTCCAGCACCAGTTGGTCGAGGCAGCCGACAAAATCATCCCCAAACACCGGCTGGGCAAAAAGTGCTGCCATTTGTTGTTCCTGGACAAACACCGGCAGGCGTTTGCCGGTTTTGGGCGCCACTACCTTTTTCATCGGATCTTTTTCAATCCAGCCCCGTCGCTTCAAAAACCGAAAATAGGTGTGCAGGCACGACAGGCGCCGGTTCACGCTGCGCGCACTTTGGCCCTCCAGCATTTGGGCGGCAGCCCAGGCGCGTACATGCAAATGCCTTACTTCGAGGATCGAAGTAAGGCATTGCTTTCCGGTAAGAAAAGAGATAAAGTTTCTCAAATCGTTTTGATACGCCGCCAAGGTATGCAGCGAAAACCGGCGCTCAAGCGCCAGGTACTGATAAAACGATTCGTCGTGAAACATTATAGATATGTGATTGGATTGTTTGCAGCAAACAAGTTACCCTGCCGAATACAAGCCGGAATCACACCGAAAATTAATCGTTTTTGTTGCCGTACATGTCTTCTTTGTACACGGCTTTCAAAACTTCCGTCCGGCGTTCCACGGAGGGTTTGCTAAACGCTTTACGGCGGCGGAGTTCCTTCAGGATACCAGCGCGTTCAAATTTCCTTTTGTACTTCTTGAGTACCTTGTCGATGGCTTCGCCGTCTTTTACCTCAACGATGAGCATGTAATTTGTTCTTTTAAAGATATGATTTGAAATAAAAATTTCGGGCTGCAAAGGTATGATGAATTCGGCTGAAACTACAAACGAACGTAAAAGAAATTGTTGGCCAAGTTTTTCATCAGAAAAACAATTCCTGCGCGACCCGAAAGGTGTTGGCGTGCGCTTCTACAATATCCGGCAGGCGCGTGGAATATCCGCCGCCCATACTCACCGCCACCGGGATGCCATACTGCCGGCAATGTTGCAACACCAGGCGGTCGCGTTGCCGGCATCCGGCCCGGCTCAGGCTCAAACGCCCCAGGCGGTCGGTTTCCAACACATCCACCCCACTCAGGTAAAATATAAAGTCGGGCTGTACCGTATCCAACAGGCGGGGCAGGGTATTTTCCAGTTGCTGCAAATAGGCTCCGTCGCTGAGCCCATCGGGCAGGCCAATGTCCAGATCCGATTGTTCTTTGCGCAAGGGATAATTGCGCTCCCCGTGCATCGAAAAGGTAAAGACCCGGGGTTCATCCCGAAAAATATGCGCAGAGCCATTGCCCTGGTGTACATCCAGGTCGACCAGGAGGATTTGCTTCGCCAAACCATTGTGCAACAGATAATTGGCGGCCACTGCCTGGTCGTTGAAACAGCAGTATCCTTCGCCCCGGTCGGCAAACGCATGGTGTGTGCCCCCGGCTACGTTCATGGCAATGCCGTGCTCCAGTGCAAAATGCGCGCAATCCACGGTCCCCTGGGCGATATGCCGCCCGCGCACCACAAACTTGTCGGTAATCGGAAAACCGATCGCCCGCACCTCGCGTTCGCTAAGGCTCAGTTGCGTCAACTTATCCCAATAACTCTGGGTATGCGTCAGCAAAACCAGCGCCGGGTCCAGTTGGCCCGGATGAAAAAAATTAGCCTCCGTGGCTGTGCCTTCGTACAGCAATTGCTCTGCGATCAATTCGTACTTGGCCATCGGAAACCGGTGCCCCTCCGGCAACTCGTACCGGTACACCGGCGAATAGGCAATCTTCAACATGCGCTCCCCTGTCATTTCTGGACCACTATCCGGAGCATCTGAACGCCGCCGGCGGTTTGTACAAGCAAAGGATACCAAGCGGCCGGCAGGTCCAGGCCGTCCATCGGTATGCTGGTAGGCCCAGTGCCTATGGTCGTTTGCAGGGTTTTCAGGACACGTCCCTGCGCATCAAACAAACGGACCGACACGTCCGTCGGTATGCGGCTGTCGAGGACCAAGCGGAAGTCGCCTGCCGCCGGGTTGGGCAACACTTGAATGTCCTGAATTTCAGGCAGATAGGAAGTGCCTACAAAGTCCAAACTGAAGGTCTGGGTCTGTTGGGCACTGCTGCTGGTACAGCCATTGCTGGCCGTGAGGGTGACGGTGTATACCCCGGGCAGGGCGTATTGGTGCACCGGATTGACTGCCGTGCTGGTTTGGTTGTCGCCAAAATCCCACTGGTATTGGTCGGCATCCAGGCTGCTGTTGGCAAACGCAACGACAGGGCCGTTGGCCAGGCCGGAAAACCCGGCCGTCGGGTTGCCCCGTACCCAGATGGTCAGGTTGGTCGTGTCAGCGCCGCTGTCGTTGGAGGCGATCAGCCGGATACTCTTGTTGCCCACCGTCAGGTACCGGATCGCATGCGGGCCGGGGCCTGTGGCCGTGCCTAGCGGTTGGGCTGAGCCGCCGAATGACCAGTCATACGTAACGGCAAGGTCGACCGGAACGGCACTGTAAAAGATGGTATCCAGGCGGCACACCGTGTCGACTGAAGCTGTGATGCCGGCTACGGGAGGCTCGGCCAGTGCCAGGTTGTCGAGGTAGATATTGTTTCCAAAATCATTGACCGATGCCAAGCGAATGAAAATGCTTTGGCCGGCAAATTCTTTCAGGGAAACTACCTCTGTACGCCAATCGCTGCTGTTGTTTGGTTTAAAAAAGTCCGGAAAATCTGCTGCCGTAGCCAATGATTCGCCGCCTTTCCGGTAAATTACCTTTGGTGCAACGGAGAGGTCGCAATTGGTAAAAACCTCCACCCGCAGGCTGTCAGCATAGGTGTTGTCGTACCGGGCATGCGACAGGTCGAAGCGCAGCGCGGGATTGGAAAGGTTAGTGAGGTCAAGCGGCTCCAGATAGATGTAGTCTTCCTGATCCAGTTTTTGATACTCAAAACAATTCAGCCAAATGGCCCGGGAGGGCTGGTTGTCGGGGCCGATAACTTCAAAATTAGCCAAGGCCCAGCCCACTTCGTTGTCCGGATTATCCAGGGTCCAGCCTGTTGGCGGAAACACCCCGTCTTCAAAATTCGTGGTAAAAGCGGTCTTCCCAGGCACCACCGTGGCCAAAAACGAAACACGCAGGGTATCGTTAAAAAAGGCGTCCTCTGCCCCGTAGTTCGACCAAATGCGCAATGCCACAGGGCCATTGGCCTGAATGACCAAAGGGGTTTGAAAACTAAAATCCAGGGTATCGCCCGGCGCCAACGGCAGCAACGCTTCCGACACGACCGGTTGTGCATTGGCCTGGTAACTCAAGGTGGCGCCAACAACGGCATTTTTCCCATCGTTGACCAAGCGAACGGCCACTATTTTGCTGACCGCCGCGCAGGAAATGACCGGCTCCGGCAGCGGGCTGGCCACCTGACGCAGGTTGATATCGTCGTTTTGTTGGCATTGCAGCAAGCCGCCGGGCCAATTGACCGCCAGGGCGCGCCGGCCAGTCAGGCCTGTCGGATGGTTGGCCCGCACCGAAAACCACTGTTCCGCTCCCGCGTTTTGGATGGGAAAACTGAAGGTTTCCTGATCCGTGTTGCCTATTATTTCCATGTATTTTTCACCCAACACATACACATCGTAGCGCAGGGAGTCCTGAACGCCCAACCAGGAGACAGTCATGGAGTCCGGGCATACTTTTTCCACCTGCAAATTGGCCGGCAGCGGCACGATGCTGAACGGAAATTCAGTCGTATCGCGCTTGCTGCCCCGGAACAACAACATCTGCACCTGGCCGCTGATGGTGTTGGGCACCGTCCAGTCGTAAAAACGCCGGTCGCCGGGCACCGAGGCCAGCGGCGTCCAGTTGTCGCCGTTGTCGGTGGAATATTGCAGGTTAAAATTGGCGGTATTGCCGGTGGCATCCCAGTGGACACGGGCGGTTTCGCCGGGCACCAGGCCTTCGCCACCGGCCGGGTAAGTCAGTGTGACCTGGTCGTCAAACAGCGCCCAGGCGACCAGATAGGGCTGTGGCCCAAAGGGCACCTCATAGCCGCGGATGGTAATCGTGTATGTGCCGGCAGTTGGCGTTTCGATCAGCACCTGCTCCATGTTGTTCAGCGAATCCCGGCCTTTGCCGGCCGGTGTGTCGAGGAGTACCGGGTCGGGCGTGGGGTCAAGTTTCCAGGGCAGGTTTTCGGTGCCCAGCGGCGAGCTGACGCTGAGGTCGAGGTCGTTGAGCAGGGCGCGCGCTGCGCTTTCGTCGGCCGGTGGATCTGTCCAATACAACATGATGCGCAGTTGGCTGGTGCCGCTGGGTACAAAAACCGAGTGGGTACTGCTGCTGCCTTGCTCGGCGTTTCCGGCGACCCAATGGTTGTCCCGGAGTAGTTGAAACGCGCGCTGGGTATTGATGAGGCCCCAGCCGAATTTGAAATCCGGGCCGGTGTTGCCCAGGTCGATGGCGGTGTTCATGGCTGCCAGTTTCAGCAAGACGGCCGAAGGTTGGGCGCCGTTGTTGAGCGACTGGTATGCCTGGCTGAGTTGAGCAAAGCAGCCGGCTACTGCCGGGGCGGAAAAAGAGGTTCCGGAGGTGGTTTCGTAGGTATTGTTGGGCTGGGTCATCAGTACGCCGCTGCCGTGGGCGCTGATTTCGGGTTTGATTCGACCGTCGTGGGCGGGGCCCCGGCTGGAGGTGTTGTTGAGGGTGCCGTCGGTAGCGATGTTGGCAACGGCAATAGAATTTTTTGACATTTTATGCCCCCCCGAAATATTGCCCCATTGGTTGCCGGCGCCGTAGCCGCAGTTGGCGCCATTGCGGTTGCCGGCGGAAAAGACGTGCAACAGATTGGGATAGTCAAACAATTGCTGGTCAACAGTTTGTGCCGAAAGGGTGTAGCCGAGGTTGCAGCCCTCCGTATAGGACGTATTGGTAATGGTGATGTTCTTCGCCAGGCAGAGGTCCAGGGTTTGGTCCTGAAATGTATTGTTGTAGTGGATGGTGTACAAGGCCGCCCCGGCAGCCATGCCCCGGGCCAGCGGGTTGAGGTTGCCGGCCCCTCCAAGGCAGGACGCTACATCATCGGCATGTTGTACATCGCCAAACGCCGCCGGCGTGTTGTCGATATTATTGATGCGCCCTTGAAAATCGATATGCGGCCCTACGGGTCCGTCGTCGCGCACCAGGGTGTTGACTCCCGCGCCGTCGTAGTGTGCGCCCAGGAGATGTTCGCTGTCGAGCAAATTGCTGCGGTGCAGGGCCCGGCCGCCGTTGTCTTCCGGCTCAGGGGGCGGTGGCGCGAGTTCCAGGTGCCGGACAAAGGGTTGTGCCGCCAGGGCCAGCACCCGATCCTTAGGCACCCGCAAGGACAGAAACCCGTTTTGGTTGCCGGTTTGCAACACCGTCAGGCCTTGTTGCCGGCACCAGGCAGCCCCTTCTTCGATACGCAGCACGGGGTAGAGTTGGAGGTACACGTCGAGGTCCCGTCCGTGTACAGCCCAGGCGCCGTAGGGTTCTTCTTTCAGGCTTCGGGCCAGTTTCCAGGCAGCCGGCACCGGCAGCAGGCTGCGCACCCGCAGGTTTTTCAATTTTTTCAAGTCAAATGTTTCCGGAATGGCAACCAGGTACGCGCCAAACTGAACATAACCTATAAATTGCAGCCCCTCTTGTTCCAGCGCTTCGCGTTCGCGGGCCGTCGGCAGGCTTGTGCATTGGATGTAGCGAAAATAAAATCCATTGACCAATTCACCGGGGTCCACACCGGGGTGTTCGGGAATGGCTTGAAAATTGTCAGGGAAAACTTCAGTGCCCCAATCGAAGCGTACCGGGGGGGCTTGTTGGGCAGCAAGCGTGAAGGCTACGAAGTGCAGGAGCAAAAGAGTACAAAATCGCATGGCAAGAACACAAGGGTTAACAAGCAGTGTTGTCATTTTGGGTAGGGTAAAAAACCGGTGTTGGACCACCGCAACCGAAAACGGCAACTACGCTCTAATCGAAAAAAAGGCCTGACTGGTCGGGAAGCCAGCCGGTCCGGGAAGAATTTTTTAAACGGAAACGTCACTACAATGTTTTGATCACCGTCTACAGAAGAGTGCTCCAAAAGTAACCGGTTTGTCGAATGTGCAAGGCCTAAGTATTCCGCTAAAATCGGCTAAGCAGTCATTTTTTATTTAAAAAAATTATGCAGGAATCATATCTCTGGATTGGGTTTATAGTGCTGGTTGTAGGACTGATGGCCATTGACCTGGGTGTTTTTAACCGAAAAGCCCATATTCCTTCTGCCCGCGAGGCCCTGTACAATACGGTGGCCTGGATCGGCCTGGCCTTGTTGTTCAACGTCTTTGTGTATTTCGCCTACGAAAACAAATGGTTTGGCCTGGGCTTGTATGCCTTCGAACCCATGGACGGGCGCGAAGCCGCGCTAAAATACCTGACCGGGTATTTGCTGGAAGAAGCCCTCAGCGTCGACAATCTTTTTGTCATGGCCCTGGTTTTCGCCCAGTTCCGGGTACCGAAAATGTACCAGCACCGCATTTTGTTCTGGGGGATCATTGGCGTACTGGTGTTCCGGGGCTTGCTCATCGGAGCGGGCATCACGCTGGTGCATTATTTTACCTGGCTGTTTTACTTTTTTGGCGCGCTGCTGTTGTGGTCAGCCTATAAAATGTGGAAAAGCGGCGACGAGGAGGAAGATGTCCACGACCACAAGGTGGTCCGGTTTATCCGGCGTTTTTATCCCGTGAGCCGGAGTTACCACGGCGGGCAATTTTTTACGGTGGAAAACGGCGTTCGGGCCGTTACGCCCATGTTTGTAGCGCTCATGGTAATCGAAACGACCGATATCATGTTTGCCTTCGACTCAGTGCCTGCGGTGTTCTCCATCACCACCGATCCGTTCCTGGTGTTCTCCTCCAACATTTTTGCCATCCTGGGCCTCCGGTCGCTGTACTTCGTATTGTCCAATATTTTGGATCGGTTTACCTACCTGAAATACAGCATGGTCGGCATCCTCTTTTTCATTGGGATCAAGATGATATTGCTGCCGCAAGGCATTTATATCCCTGAATTTGTATCGCTGGCGGTGATTGGATTGATGCTTCTGGGCGGTGTGGGAGTGTCGATGTGGTCCAACCGAAGGAATGCCGTACCCCAAGCGGCTCAGCAGGACGAAGTAAAAATTTAACAGGCATAGTGTTGCAGAATCGCTGCATGGACTTATTTTTGTACCCGATCGGCAGATTGCAACCCGTTTTGTATGGCCGAAAAATAGTTTCACCAAATTCGTTACAAAAATTTCCTAAAGCGATTTTGCCATGAGACATTGGGAAAAAAGCAAAAAAGACCACCGCCGCCCGGACGATCGCGACGCCCAGTCCGAATCCAACAAGAAGAAAAAACTTAAACCTGTCGAAAAAACGAAGTACCGCCTGAAAGGGTACGACTCGGACGAAGAGTAAACACCGGTCCGAAATTCGAACACCTGCCACCATTTTTCGGCGGTTCTTTCGCAAGACGCTGACGCGCCTCCCCAAACAAGGGCGGCGCGTTTTTTATTCACCGGTTTTACCCATCCGACAGCATGAAACCTATCCTCTTTTTGATGGCCATTGCGCTTTGTACCGCCTGTGGCGCCAAACTTACCGCCCTCACCGCCGCCGATGCCGAGCGCGGAGCCCGGCAATTCCCAGGCCTCAGCCTGGCCCAACTGAAGGAGGGCCAGGAGTTGTTTAAAACGAAATGCAGCCAGTGCCACCCGCTCAAAAACCCAACATCGCGAGACGAAGCCGAATGGCGCGCCGTGGTGCCGCGTATGGCCGCCAAGGCCGAAAAACGGGCAAACAAGCAAAAAATTGATGCCGCCAGCCAGGAGAAAATCCTGAAATACCTGATTACGATGCGCCTGGCCAAGGTGCCCGGCTAGCCCGCGTCACAATTGCCGCCCTTCGATCAGCAGAATCTTTTCCACCGAACGGTCCTTGAGGGGCAGGTGTTGCTGGCGCACGGCATCGCGGGCGTATTGCTGAAAATCGGAAACCGTTTCAAAGGAAACCAGGTGTACTTCATACGGGTCTCCACAATTGGATTCGATCACCGCCTCCGGGGTACTGCGCCAGCGCAGCAGTAGTTGGCCCCTGTATTTTTCCAACAAGGGCAGCACCAAGTCTTCAAAGGCCAAAAAATCGGCTTCCCCGCCGGGTTTCAGGTAAATTAGTTGGGTGTAGTACAGCATGGTCTGCGATCGACGCTTGACAGGTTAAGAATGGGCGTTTGCAGGCGCCAGGACTACCAAATGCTCACCCGCAGGCTGTCCGGGCGGTGCATTTTGTCGGCCGGCGTGATGTGAAACGCCTCGTAAAATTCTTTCACATTCACAAAAGGTCCGTTGACGCGCTCTTTGGCGGGCGCATGGACGTCGGTTTTTAGCTGTGCCGCCAGTGATTCTTTGCGTTCGTGGTACAACCAGCCGTAGGCATAGCCCAAAAAGTAGCGCTGCACGGGCGTCAGGCCGGCGATGGGTTTGCCGCTTTTGTAGGCCTCGGTTTTTTTAAAGGCATCCAGGCCAATCAGGACGCCGCCCAGGTCGGCAATGTTTTCGCCTTGCGAGGCTTCGCCATTCACGTGCAGCGTATCCACCGGCATGAACGCGTTGAACTGTCGGATAATCACCTGGGCGCGGGTTTTGAATTCCGCTTCGTCGGCGGGTGTCCACCAGTTTTTGAGGTTGCCCAAGGCGTCGAATTGCCGGCCCTGGTCGTCAAACCCGTGGGTGATTTCATGGCCGATGGTTGACGCGCCGGCGTAGCCGTACACAAATGCATCGTCCAGTTCTTCGTCCTTGTAGCCGGGCACGGCAAAGATGCCGGCGGGCAATACGATCTCGTTGTTGCTGGGGTCGTAGTAGGCGTTGTAGGTTTGGGGCGTCATGGACCATTCGCTGCGGTCTACGGGTTTGCCCAGTTTGCTGTTGTGGTATTGGGTCCACCAGCGGTTGGCGTTTTGCATGTTCAAGACATAGGCCTGCCGGCGGATATCCATTTGTGAAAAATCTTTCCAGGTATCCGGGTAGCCCACTTTTTTGGTGATCCGGGCCAGTTTTTCATACGCCCGTTGCTTGGTGCTGTCGCTCATCCAGGGAAGGCGGGCAATGCGCTCCTTGTAGGCTGCGCGCACGTTTTCCACCATATCGCTGTATCGTTTTTTGGCTTTTTCATTAAAAAACTCTTTGGCAAACAACTGCCCCAGGGCCTCTCCGAGGGCCTCCTCTTCGCTGTCGAGCACACGTTTCCAGCGGGGCCGGGGCTGCTTGGCGCCGGAAATGGATTGGTTGTAGGCAAACGAGCGCCCGAAGGTGGCCGCGTCGAGGTATTCTGCGCTGCTGCGCAGCAAATGGAATTTCAGGTACGCCTGCCAGACATCCATTGGCGTACTGCCCAATTCGCGGTTCAGGGCGGTGTAAAATTCAGGCTGTCCGACGATTACCGTATCCAAACGGGCGATGCCCTGCGGCTGCAAATACAAGGGCCAATTGATCCGGGGTGTCTTTCTGGACCATTCCTCCAGGCTCATTTTATTGTAGTTGAGGTAGGGGTCGCGCAGATCAGCCAGTTTGCGGCTGGCTTGGGCGAGGCGTTTTTCCAGGGCATACACTGCCTCGGTGTAGCGGGCCACCTCGGCTGGCGGGTAGCCCAGTTGGGCGAAGGTGCCGCTCAAATAGGTCTGGTAAGCGGCCCGCACCTGCACCGTTTTTTCGTCCGCATCAAAATAATACTCGCGGTTGGGCATGCCCAGGCCACCTTGCATCAAATAGAAGGCATACCGCTCGCTGTTTTTGGCGTCCTGGCTTACGCTGCCGCTCAGCAGCAGGTCGATGCCCCGGGCAGAAAAATCAGAAGCCAGTGCGAGCAATTCGTCCGCCGTTTTGAGGGCCCCGATTCGTTTCAAGTCGGCGTCCAGCGGCGCCAGGCCTTCTTTTTCCAGCGCAAGGGTATCCATTGCGCTCAGCCAAAAGTCGGCAATTTTGCGGGTGATGCTGCCGGCCGGAGCGTTATCCTGAACCGCCTGCTCATTGATGTTGCGCTTGCGCAAATACAACTCTTCGTTGACCAGGTATCCGATGCCCCAAGCCGATTCGATCTCCGGAATCGGGTTATTGTTGATCCAGCGGCCTTCTGCCCACAGAAAAAAATCATCGCCGGGGCTGCGTGAAGAATCGATGTTGGCGCTGAGCAAATCCGGCTTGGCCGGCGCCGGGGCCGGCGCGCAATAGGAGCAAAGCACTGCCGCAAGGACGGCTGGCAAAACATACCTGTTCATAATCGGCTACTTTTGATACAACAAGGGGGTGTATTCTACGGGCATTTCCGTTCGCTCAAAAGTAGGAATAAAGAAATACCAGTCCACTTTTTTACGAGAACGCCGCCCCACAAGTACCTCTTTGGCACCTATGAGGCGGCGTATAACATGAAAAGACTGTTCGGCTACTATGGTTTATTGTTTCACTAATTTACCCGACTGGAGCACCCGACCGGAGGCGTCGTACAAATTTGCGATGTAAAAACCGCCCGGCAATTGACCAGCATCCCAGCGGCAGGTATGCTCACCTTCGGACAAATACCCCTTGAAAGGCGTCGCTACATATCGACCCTGGGCATCAAATACTCGAAGCGTTACCTGCGAAGCTGTACGCACCACAAAAGCAAAATTGGTCTGGGTGCTGAACGGGTTGGGCGTGTTTTTCATCAGCACGGGTTTGGCACTCATACCCAGGCCTTCATTAAAAACACTTTTTGTACCCGTAAACACCGGCCCGCTGCAAGCACTTGTGCCGCGGTGCGGCTCGGCCAGGTATGGAAACGAAGCACCAAAAGGCTTGTCGTTGCTTTCCACTCCGGTGCTGTAGGTGATCACCTCCAACAGGTCGGTGGTCACGGGATTGGGGTTGCCCGCCGTGTAATCATCATACCATAGCCCTATAGCAGCTAATGCCACTCCTGCCACAGCTTGCAATTCAATACGGGTCACATCGTCTTCCAGGCGGCGGCCATTGGGAAAACCGTCCATATTTGGGATAAACTGGATGTCGGTGTTTTGGTTGTAGTTGGGGTCAGTCAGGCCTAGTACGGCTGCCTGCACGATGCCGAGCGAACTAAATTTTGGGTCTTGTCGGTTCGTCGGCGGCACCGCCATGTTGAGCCGGAGCATATCTCCGCCATTAGGCAAAAAATTGTTGATAAACGGTTTTCCGGCGGCCAACGGGTTGCCGTTTTTGCCCGTTGCCAATTGGTAAGGCACTACATTCGGTACTCCGGTATGAAAAATCGGCCAGAGATCTACCGAACGCGGTTTGCCCGGTGCAGGCAGCAACAAGGTGCCGAACACAGCATCGTCAAGCGCCGTACCGGCCACGGCAGGACTTCCTTTCAGAGCATATAATCCGTTTTTACCATTCCCAAAATCAAACCCTTGCAGCGAGTTGCGTTGAATACGAAGGGGGGTAAAAGACGGTACAGCGCCGCCAAACTGGCTATCGTCCATGTACAAGGCCAGTTCGGGATTAAAAAAGTACTCATCAAGGGTTGTTTCTCCAATTTCGTCGTAGGGCGTGAGCGCGTTCCAGAAATCTTTTTGTCCGACAGGAATTACGGCTTCATTGGTCAGGGGCATGCCCAGGCGCGACACCTGCATCCAAGGGCCGGAATAGCTCGGGTCGGCCGTAGCCGACAGGGTGCGGATCTGCTGGCGACTGGCCGATGCCCAAACCCCGATCACATAGTTAGGGTCGAGGATCGAGGTTGGTGTGGCCGGTGCGCCGGCTTTCAGCAGGGTGGAAATAGGCACCTGGATCGCAATGGCGCTCACGTTCAGGCAAGCCAGCCCATCGACAGATTTGCTGTTTTGCCGTGGGGCATCACCCAGGTCGAAAATCCCCCCCAAGTCCACAAAAAACGGATCGTCAGTGGAGCCGCAAAACACTTTTTCGCCGCTGGTAGCCGTCGCCTGGGCATTGCTCATCAGTGTAGCATATGGCGTATTCAGGCCGATATTCGATTCAATAGAACGCGGGCCGATGTTAGTTGGCGGCACTATGCCGTTTTGCACAATGGTTTGAAACGTCGCACCGCCATCCATGCTGCGTTCTAGGGTATAGGTCGTTTTCAGGTTCTGTTTACCAAGCCGGATATTGAAAAAGGTACTTGGGTCTTCGTTCGTTTGCGAAAAGGTAAACCGATATACGATTTCATCGCCGGGCTGGGACGCGTCGTTGTCCACATGAATTTCATACCGAACATTCGTCCCAAAGGAAAAATAATTGGGGCCGCCCTGCGGCAATTGCATCGGTACGTAGGTAGCGATCAGGGTGATGGTGTTGGGGTTGTCCGGGCTCCTAAAAGCATAGAGGTCTACATTGTCGGCCAGGGGATCGTTGGAAATCAAAGGAGCCTCCCGATGGCTGGATGCAACTCCTGCGGTTAGGACCGACAGCCAAAAGGCGCCGCCCAGCAATGCCTTATAGATGAAATGATTTTTCATTGTCAATTTTGTTTATAAAATATCGTAAATCCTTGAAAATAAGGAAAATAAAAATTTATTTTCTGACATTTCATGCCTCAGGCTATTGCCCTCCGTCTGTGCCCTGCCAGGGATTGGCCAGGTACGGGAAAGAAGTTTTGAAATGTGCATCATTGTTGTTGACTCCAGTGCGATACGACAACACCTTTACCAAATTGGGTGTAACCGGATTAGCACCGCCGGCAGTGTAATCGTCATACCAAAGGCCGATGGCCGCCAGGGCTACGCCGGAAACTGCCTGCAATTCGATGGTCGTTACATCGTCTTCCAGGCGGCGGCCGTTCGGAAAACCATCCATGTTCGGAATATTCTGAATAGCTGTATTTTGGTTGTAAGCCGGGTCAATAAGACCCAGAACAGCTGCTTGAATAATACCCATCGGACTGAATTCAGGATCCTGCCGGTCGGTGGGCGGCACGGCCATATTGAGCCGGAGCATGTCGCCGCCATTGGGCAAAAAGTTGTTGATAAACGGTTTACCGGCGGCAAGGGGGTTTCCATTTTTACCCGTTGCCAATTGGTAAGGGATAACGTTGGGCACCCCAGTATGGAAAATGGGCCATAAATCGACCGAGCGCGGTTTGCCGGGGCCCGGCAGCAGAAGGGTACCAAACACGGCATCATCCAGCGCGGTGCCGGCTACTGCCGCACTGCCTTTTAGTGCCTGGAGGCCGTTATGGCCATTGCGAAAATCGAAAACCTGGAGCGAACTACCTTGTACCCGCAAAGCAGAAAACGCCGGCACCGCGCCGCCAAACTGGCTATCGTCCATGTACAAGGCCAGTTCTGGGTTGTAGAAATACTCGTCGAGTGTGTTGTCGGCTAGTTCGTCATAGGGCGTGAGCCGGTTCCAGAAATCTTTGTCGCCAATCGGGATCACTGCTTCGTTGGTCAAGGGCATACCCAGTCGGGAAACCTGCACCCAATTTCCGGCATCCGTTGGCGCCGCGCCGTTGGCTTGCAGGGTGCGGGTCATTTGCCGGCTGGCAGAAGCCCAAACGCCAATGACATAATTTGCATCGAGGATGCTGGTGGGCGTAGCCGGTGCGCCGGCTTTGAGCAGGGTCGAAATCGGCACCTGAATCGCAATCGAATGTATATTATAAAACGCCAACCCATCGCGGGGGTCACCGTTTTGGCGCGGAGCATCTCCCAGGTCGAAAATGCCGCCCAGGTCTACAAAAAACGGATCGTCGGCAGGGCCACAATAGACCTGTTCACCAGTCGAGGCAGCCTGGATGGACTCGGCGATCAGATTGTCATATGTGGTGCCGAGGCCTGTACCTGACTCAATGGAGCGGGGGCCAATGTTGGGCGGCGGCACTTTCCCGTTACTGATGATGGTGCTGAATGTGACGCCGCCATCCATGCTCCGCTCGAGGGTGTAGGTAGTCTTCAGATTTTCTTTGCCCAGGCGGATATTGAAAAACGTGCTGGGGTCTTCGTTCACTTTATGAAACGTAAACCGGTACACAATTTCATCGCCGGCCAGGGCCGCATTGTTGTCGATATGGATTTCATACCGAATGTTTTCCCCAAAAGAATAATAATTGGGGCCGCCAAACGGCAATTCTGCTGGGATGTAGTTGGCGATGATGGTGATGGTGTTGGGGTTGTCCGGGCTCCTAAAAGCATACAAGTCCGTGTTGTCGGCCAAGGGGTCGTTCGCAATTAGGGGGGCCTCCCTGTGGCTGGAGGCGTACAATCCCTGAATGCCTGTAACGAGCAGCAAAGCCAGTAGCAAACACCAGCGAGCAGAACATTTTGTTAAGTAGAACATAGTTTAAATGTTAATTAAAAAAGAAAGATTACAGCACATATACGAGACAAATCTTTTTTTGGATTTTTCGGGGTCTTCCACCTCAGGCAGCACGACTAACCCGCTCTTCGCATGCCCAATTCCGGCCTTCAATTCCTGGATTACGCCGTCTTTTTCCTTTATTTTATTGTGGTTTCCGGCTACGGCTACTGGATTTATCAGCGCCGGAAACACGCCGCCCAGACCGCCGGCGAGTATTTCCTGGCAGAAGGCGCGCTGAGTTACTGGGCCATCGGGGCCTCGCTCATTGCCTCCAATATTTCGGCAGAGCACTTTATCGGCATGTCCGGCTCGGGCTTTGCCATTGGGTTGGCTATTTCGACCTACGAATGGATGTCGGCGGCAACCTTGCTGGTGGTGGCGATCTTTTTTATTCCGGTGTACCTGAAAAACCGGATTTACACGATGCCACAGTTTTTGCACGAGCGGTATAGCCCGCTGGTGGCCTCACTCATGGCGGTGTTTTGGTTGTTGCTGTATGTGTTTGTCAACCTCACGTCGATTCTCTACCTCGGCGCCCTGGCGCTCGAACTGGCTGTTGGCCTCAATTTTTATGTAGCCATCGGGGGCCTGGCCTTGTTTGCCCTGGCCATTACCCTCGGCGGCATGCGGGTAATCGGCTACACGGATGTGATCCAGGTAGCGGTGCTGATCCTGGGCGGATTGGCAACGGTATACCTCGCGCTCGATATGGTAGCCGAGCATTTTGGAAAAGATGGGATCTGGGCCGGGCTGAGCCTGCTGACGGAAAAGGCGCCCGGGCATTTCCACATGATTTTACCGAAGGAACACCCGTACTACAAGGATTTGCCGGGCCTGACGGTGCTCGTCGGCGCCATGTGGATCAACAACCTGAACTACTGGGGCTGCAACCAGTACATCATCCAGCGGGCACTCGGCGCCGACCTGGCCACTGCCCGCAAGGGCATTCTGTTTGCCGCTTTTCTCAAATTACTGATTCCGGTGCTGGTGGTATTGCCGGGCATTTCGGCTTATGTGCTCTATTCGTCGGGCATGTTTCAAACAGAGATGACGGACGCCGCCGGTGTCATCAAACCCGACCACGCCTACCCTACCCTGCTGCACCTTTTGCCTGTGGGCCTGAAAGGCGCGGCGTTTGCCGCCCTGATTGCTGCCGTGGTGGCCTCACTGGCTGGCAAAGCCAACAGTATTGCCACTATTTTTTCACTGGATATTTACAAACGGCATTTTCACAAAAGTGCATCAGAGGCGCAGGTGGTGAAGGTGGGCCGGATCAGCGTGTTGGTGTCGTTGCTCCTGGCCTTGCTGGTGGCGCCGCAGTTGCGCTCGCTGGAGCAGGTGTATCAGTTTATCCAGGAATACGCCAGTTTTATCACACCCGGGGCGTTTTCGATTTTCCTGCTGGGCTTGTTTTGGAAACGCACCACGGCTATTGCGGCCCTGTGCGGAGCCTTGCTGACCATCCCCTTGTCGGCAGCGTTTAAATTTTGGGCGCCGGAGATTCCGTTTCTCGATCGCCTGGGCTGGGTATTTCTCCTGATTTTCATCCTGATGATCGTTGTTTCTCTTTTTCAAAAAAAGGAAAGCGACATGGTGGACGTGGACCCCAAACTCTTCCGGGTGGAGCCAGCGTTTGTGGTGGGGGGCGTGCTGATTTGTGGGGTGCTGGCGGCGCTGTATTCAATTTTTTGGTAAACCGGCCGGGTACATCCGGAAGCGCTGCTCGATCAGTTCCAGCCCATGCAGCTTGTCCACGCCGATGCCTTCCACCACCAGCGAGGCGGCACAGTGAGCAAAACCAGCGGCTTGGTCAATCTCGGCGGTTTCGGCAAAACGGAGCATAAACGCGGCGGCAAACACATCGCCGGCGCCGGTGGCATCCAGTTCCTGAACCGGGTAGGCCGGAAAATGCCGGGCGGTGGCGCCCTGAAAAACCGTTGCGCCGGCGGCGCTCTGGGTCAGCACCAGCAAGGGTACCTGTGCCCGCAAGGCCTCCAGTGCCCCATCGAGGCCGGCAATGTCGGCATCGCTCAGGATCACCACGTCGAGGCCGGCCAACTGGCCCCAATCCATCGCCTTGGGCCGCACCCGCCCCTGCGCATCCCATTGGCGCAGCCAGCCCTGGATCGTAGCACCTTTCAGCGCCTTCGGGAATACCTGAAACAAACCGGCGTCGATCTCATCGGCAATCGGGCAAAACAGTACGATGCCGGCATCCTGCCAGGCCAGGGGCGCATCCGCCGGCTGCAAATCGGCTGCCCGGGCATGGAGGTACTGCGTGCGCTGGCCTTCGTGGTAGATATTTTCAAAAACGGTGGTGTGTGCGGCGGGCTTGGCCGACAACGGAATGCCTTGCTCTTCGAACAGCGAATGGAAGGCAAAATCTGGCCCCAGGCTGGTGAGTATGGCCGTGGAATAGCCCAGTTGGCGGACAAGCAGGCTGACGTAGGCGGCGGTGCCGCCCAACACAAAGCGCTCCGCCAGGCGGTCGTGGCAGAGGTGGCCGATGCAGAGAAACTGAGGTGAAACATCAGGTGTCATGGCGCGTGGCAGGCTGGTGGAACGGCGCGAAGGGGTAATGTAAAAACAAAACCCCTGCCTGGAGCAGTCTCCGAAGGCAGGGGTTTCAGGGCATTTCGCCCGGAAGGGATCAGGGGTTCAGGTGTTCTTTTTGTTGCAGGTCAGCGTTGTTGCGGAAGATCTCCTCGCGGGTGCGGTACTGCACGGTCCGGAGCATCTGGATCATGCTGTCGCGCACGAGTTTGAACTCGGCCAGCACGGGGCCGGTGATCGGGTCGGGCTGTGGGAGGTTTTGGCGCAGGAAATCGACCTGCCGGCCATTCCGCCAAAACCGGAAGCACACGTGCGGGCCGGTGGCCAGTCCGGTGGAGCCGACGTAGCCGATGGTTTGGCCTTGCGCCACATGGGTGCCCGAGCGGATGCCCCGGGCAAAACCGCTCATGTGCAGGTATTGCGTTTCGATGGCATTGCCGTGGCGGAGTTTGACAAAATTGCCGTTGCCGCCGCGGCGGCCGGCTTCCACGACCACGCCTTCAGCCACAGCCAGGATGGGCGTACCGTGCGGAGCGGCATAATCCGTACCGAAGTGCGGGCGGCTGTATTTCAGGACCGGGTGAAAACGGCTCATGCTGTAGCGGCTCGAAATACGGCTGAATTTTACCGGCGCTTTCAGGAATGCTTTGCGGGCCGGCCGGCCTTCGAAGTCGTAGTAGTCCGTTTTTTCGCCTTCTTTTTCAAAATTAATGGCGTAAAACTGTTTGCCTTCACGCTCATATTCGGCGGCGAGGATTTTGCCCGTGCCTACCGGCTGGCCTTCCACGTAGTGTTGTTCGTAGACCACTTTGAAGCGATCGCCCACTTTTTGGTGGTAAAAATCCACCGAGGCAGCCAGCACATCGATCATGCCGTCGGCGAGTTCGTCGTTCAGGCCGTTGTCGGTGAGGGCTTGCCAGAAGTTAGTTTCGAGTACGCCGGAAGCGGCTTGTATTTTGGTGGTCACATCCCGTTTGACCAATTCGACCTGATACGGCGCTTCCAGATGAAACACTACGTATTGGTAGGGCGAGGGCTCGTAGATCATGTGGCGGGGCGTGTCGCCTTGTTTGTCGGAGAGGAAATACAGTTGTTTGCCCATCCGCATGGAGGTGATTTGAAACACCCCTTTTGCATTTTCGACGAGTTGGGCGACGACTGGGTAGGCGATGCCTTGTTTCATCAGGAGTTCACCCAACACATCGCCGCTGCGGAGCTGGTCTTCGAACAGGTGAAATTCATCGATAGCAAAACCCCAACGCATATTGGCCGGCACCACTGGAAGGGCATCCAGTTCGGGTTGCGCAAAAATCAGCGCGGCAGCCTGGCGGTTTTGATCATTGGAAAGAACGGCGGTGAGGTAAGCAGCGGAGAGGGCCAAGGCACCGGCAAAAACCCAGTTGCGGTAGCGGGAATGCCAGAAACGCCGCAGCCAATGCTGCGACTTAGAGTCGTCGGTATGCACGTGTAGAAAGACGGTTTAGCAAAAGTTTGACTGGCCGGGGTTGGGGCAAAAATAGAATTGCCTTTTGATTTTGCACGACTTGGGGTGAGAAATTAACTAAAATCGTTATTTCAGTACCGTTGGCTCGGCAATTCGCCCACTTTCGCCCACTTTGTTTGTCGGCGGGGTGTCGTTTCATGGAATGGACAAGCCGGACGCCCTATTGCTTCTTACATTTGGAAACAAATATTTTCCTGAAAAAACAATGTTTTCCATGGCCATCACCCAACGCCGTTTTGCCTGGACACTTACCGCCCTTGCTTTTTTATCTGCCCATTTGTCGGCCCAAAACCCATGTGCACCGGACACTGAGCCGCCGGTTCTGATCACCCGCAATATGGCGGGCACTTCAATTTCTCCGTTTACCCTGCAAGCGGCCGTGCAGCCGGACCTGTTGCTGCTATCGGCGACGGACAATTGTACCAGTCCGGCTCAACTCGAATTTGGCATCCGGGAGGCCGGGACCGGCAGCGGCTTCCCGGAAGGGCAAACCGTTTTGTACTACGATTGCGACTACATGGGCCTCACCTTGTTTATGGAGGTCTGGGCGCGCGACGCGGCGGGCAATACGAGTTGGGCCACCGAGCCTTTTACCATAGACGAGCCTCCAGGCCCCGGATACAAATGCGGGTACTATCTTGAAAAAAGCCTGGGCATCGCCTGCGCCGAAACCGAATCAGGGCAGCCTGTTCATCGCTTTTCCTTGAACCTTGGCTACCGCTGGAACGCTCACGACTCCCTGCATTTGTTTCGCGATGAAACGGTGGATGAATGTCGTTTCTTCTCCATTGCCGGCGATGGGTTTATCGCGTTGTCCAAAAACAAGCACCCGCTCAACGGTGTATCCACCCTCGACCTCATTCTGATCAACAAACATATTTTGGGCACAGAGCCCTTCAATTCTCCCTACAAAATTATTGCTGCCGACGCCAACCGCTCCGGCCAGGTGACAATGCTGGATATTCTGGAACTAAAAAAATTGATCCTGGGGATTTATGATCGTTTGCCGAACAATACGTCCTGGCGCTTTTTTCCGAAGGAACATGTATTTGCCAATCCGGCGCATCCCTTTCCGGGCTTGCCGCAGGATACGATCCCGACCCATTTTGGAAGCGCGGTCGGCTGGGCCTATCAGGGCGATTTTGTAGGCGTCAAGGTAGGCGATGTCAATGAAACAGCCGATCCTGTTGGGCTGGCTGCGGCCGCCGAAGCGCGCGGCCAATGGGCCCTGCAGGCAGACGACCGGGTGTTGCCGGCTGGTGTGGAAATAGAAATTCCGCTGACAGCCAGCCAGGCGATGCGGCTCCAGGGTTGCCAGTTGGCCCTTCGCGTCGACCCGGAGAAAGCCCGCCTGCTCGGCCTGAACGCCGACGGCTTACCGGGCTTTTCGGAGCAGGATGTGCACCAAACGCCGGATGGTGCGTTGCGAATGGTTTGGCTTGGCGACCGGGAGGCTGTTTTTCAACCGGGCGACCCAGTGCTTTCGGTTCGGGTGCTTACCCTGGCGCCTGGCGCTGTTGCTGATTTTTTAAAATTGGATGAAAACTGGCTGCCGGCGGAAGGAATCTTGCCAGATGGTTCGAGCGCAGGGCTGCGGCTCGATTTTGGTAATGCGCCGAGGCCGGCTGTATGGCCGAGTCCGTTTGTCGATGAGTTACATCTACGCGTAGACCAGCCATTGGGAGGAAGGATTCTCTGGCAACTGTTTGACCTGACCGGACGGCTGGTGCAAGAACGCCGGCTGGATGCCCCGGAGGGCTTGCAAAACCGGGTTATAGGCGGCTTGGCGGAGCTCCCGGCCGGGGTGTACCAATACCGGATTTCCAGTGCAAATTTGGCCGTTTCCGGGCTACTGATTCATTGATTTACAGCGACAAAAAACAACTGTCAAGTTTCACAAATACCATAGACGGAGTGGGACCCGCGGTACAGATACGGAAAAACTGGCGGCGGCCATTCGAACCATTTCCGGAGAAATCGGCGAACAAATGGCCGGGCCCTGAGTGAATGTTTACTGCGCCTCATTCAGCCGCCAATCGTAGTCGATATGGCTGAGCGGCGTCTGGTCCGTGATTTTTTGCTGCGCGAAACGATTCAAAAAGGCCGTCAGGCTGCCGGCGTCGCGTTCAAAGTCGCCTTTGAACCATTTAAAAATTTCTGAAATTTCGGCTTGGCTGCTGCTGATCCGGTTGCGCAGCGGGTCATTGACAAACCCGCGCATCGCGGCGTCCAATTGGGCTTCCAGGTTCCCGGCGGTGTAGGCTTCCGGCAACAGCCGCGGACAAGACCAGGAGGCGCAGTTGATGGCGGCATGCACCCGCGCGTCTTTGAACACCGGCCGAAGGATATTGTGTTCGATGTTGTTCAGGTCGTAGGTAAAGCCCTGAATATGAATAAATTTGATATCCCAAACGGAGTTGATAAACGCCACGCCCGATTTGATATCCTTGATGCTGGCTACCGGATAATGCCGCAATACCAACTGGATGGTGTAGGCATTGTAAGCATTGATCCAATAGGCCATTTGCTCGTCGCGCGACCAGTTTTTGTCGTTGGGGTGCGCGCTTTCCAATACTTTGAGGTAGCGGTTGAGGGCCAGCGTGTCTTGTTGAAATCCTTTGTAGTTGACAAAGCCATCGGCCCGGACGTATTTTTTCAACAAACCGTCCCACAATTCGTGGGTAACCGGCTTGGCATCGGTGTTGCGGCGAATGGCCCGGCAATTGGAACAGGTGAACCAAATCACCAAGGTAGCCAGCAAGGCAAGGGACAGGAGCAGTATTTTTTTCATAACAGCAATATACGAAACTTCCGGGCAAGTGGTTTTCGGTGCGCCACGACGCCAAGGGCTTAGCGCATTTTCCAGGGCTTCCAAGAGCCGGGCACGAGCCGGAAATGTTGCCGGGTCTTGACATCCGGATTGACGAACACCAGGGCCAGGTCGAACAAATCCACCGTCAGGGTCACCCTTGGGTGCTGTTGAATTTGCCGCCAGGCACTGGTCATTTCGGCCGACCAGTACACATCGTCGAACACCAGCACGCTGTGGTCGCGCACGTAGCGCAGGCATTGTTCGGCATAGGCCAGCGTGGACTCGCGGTGGTGGTGGCCGTCGAAATACACCAGATCCACGTGTTGCAGTTGTTGCAAGGCCGGTTCGAGGGTATCGCGAAAGGCGCCGGTGCGCAGTTCTGCGCGGTGGTGCAGCCCGAGGATGCCCAGGTTGGCGCGCGCTACCTGGGCGAGCGCCTCGCTGCCTTCCAGCGAAATAAACCGCGCCTGCCGCGCCGCGCTGGCCAGGTAGAGGGCGCCGATGCCGGCAGAGGTCCCCAACTCGAGCATCCGCTCCGGTTTCAGCCAGTTGGCCAGGCGAAACAGAAGCCGGCCTTTGCGCGGCGAACTGGCCGCTTTTCGCACCTGTTCCGACAACGAACCCCGGCGCCGGATGGGAGTGGCGCCGTCGCTGGCGGCGCCAAAATCTTCGATATCGAGTTGCACCGTACTTTTCAACATCCGGGCGCGAATGGCTTCCACATCGCGAAAGGCATAAAACCAGCGCCGGTCCTCCAGCAAGGCATTGGCCAGATCGAACACCAGCGGCGAGTGTACCTGGTAGCGGGTATCGGCAGCCGCGTAAAAGCGCAAAAATTGCCGGATGCGGTAAGCGAGTTGTTGCAAAGTCTTGTAAAAGAATCGTTTGGAAATAAAATACGGCGGCGAAAATAAGCAGGATTCTGTCCCGGAGAAAATAAAGTGTTAAGGCTTGTCCGGCCTTCGGTTAAAAAACAATTAAAGCCCGGGGGGGCCGGAAATACGCTGAAAACCGCCCCCGTTTTGTAGTCGTTCGTTTCACAAACAAAACGCCAACTTCTTATGCGTATCATCCGTTTTTCTCTGCTCGCTATCGTTCTGCTTTCCCTCCAGCAAACCCTCTCCGCCCAATCCTATAAAACCGCTGCCGGTATCCGGATCGACAACGGCGTCCACCTGACCGTGCAACAATTTATTGCCCAGGGCTGGACGGCCGAAGGCATCGTGCACACCGCCGTGGGCTCCGAAGACCTGGGCCTCACCCTACTGGCCGAAAAACACACCAAACTCCTGTTCCGCAATTTCAATATTTACGGCGGTATCGGTGGCCACTACTACTGGCACAACGAGCCCCGGGGTACGGAGCCGATCGTCGACAACAACGTGTACGGCCTGTCCTTCATCGGCGGCGCCGAATTGTCGCTGGGCCGGCTCAACGTCGCCCTCGACTGGAAACCCGAACTGCACCTGAGCGAAAGCACCGAAACCTTCGGCTGGAACGGCGCCTCTGTATCCGTGCGCTACATCCTGGCCAAACGCGAGCGCAAAACCGTCAAAGACTGGAAAGTGTGGGATAAATTTGGCGGCAACAAAGACAAAAAGAGCAAAGACAATAAACGCAAAAAATAATCCTCCTACCGCTACACATACCCGTCGGGTGGCATCAGGCCGCTCGACGGGTTTTGTTTTGTAAAGGCCCCTGCTTAGCCACACCGGCTTTGGCGTTCTCCGCCCCAAAGTTGCTTTTCAGTTCCCGGAAAGCCCCCGGCCGTCCATGTTTTGCGCCACCTGCAGCCTCGGCAGATACATTTGCAATCTATTCGTTGTCCAAAAAACTGCTGGCCCGGCAAGGGCGCCTTTTTTGGAGAGATTGCATTTAAGTCTATGAAAATGAAACAACTAGCTGCAACGATTTTGTTGGTTGCGGGGCTCTATGCCCTTGCTTTTTCTCAAACATCGGACAACCACGCCGTGCTGGGCGCCGTAGCCGACGAGAGCGGCGCGCCCCTGGCATTCGCCACCGTCACCTGGCACCGCGCCGCCGACAGCAGCTTGGTCAAAGCCGGCCTGAGCGACGAAAAAGGTCAGTTCGCCCTTGAATCCCGCTTGCCCGGCGGCACGCCAACCGACACCTATTTTGTGCGGGCCAGCCAACTCGGCCTGCAAACGACCAACAGCCCAGTTTTCCGGTTTCCGGAACACGAATCCCGGCAACAACTCAACGCCATCCGGCTCCTGCCCCTGGCTACCGACCTGGGCGAGGTCACTGTTTCGGCCCGCAAACCCTTTATCGAGCGCAAAATGGACCGCCTGGTTCTGAATGTCGAGAACAGCATCCTGGCCGCCGGCAGCAGCGCTTTCGAGGTGCTTGAG
>JADLDL010000145.1 GCA_020846655.1 Saprospiraceae bacterium
CGCTTTCGAAGTAAATGTTCTGGCAGGTTTATCCGGCTATCGGTATCGACTGGGCCAGCGCCAAATCGCTCCCAGGTGGCGTCGTCGGCAGGCCATAGACAGCCGCCGGCGAAGTCATCGAAAAAATAAGAGAGGCGGTAAACCGGATCAGACATGTAGTGGTGGCATTCCTTCCATTATTAAAGTTGGCACAAGGTAATACGCTTCAACACTTTAACACATCATTTCAGAAAGAAGAGACACCTTCAAACCAGAAACGCTCCAACCAGAAACCTTCAAACGCTCCAACCAGAAACCCTGCACAAATTGTATCTTTGCGCCCGCTATGCTGACCCTCGGTAATATCTTTGTTAAATACGGCGACCGTACCCTGCTCGACCACGTGAATCTGGTGGTAAAACCCGGCGAACGCATCGGCCTCGTTGGCCGAAACGGCGCGGGCAAATCCACCCTGTTAAAGATCATCGCCGATGAAATGTCGCCCCACGAGGGCAACGTGGTAAAACCCGCGCACTTCACCATTGGCTATCTGCACCAGGACATGCTATTGCCCAAAGGCAAAACCGTTATGGACGAAACCATGACCGCTTTCGCCGAGGTACTGGCGCTCGAAAAACAACTGCACGACATCCAGGAAGAACTGGCCCACCGCGAAGACTACGAATCCGATGCCTACCACAAACTCCTGGAAGATATGGGCGACATCACCGAACACCTGCACCACCTCGGCCACGCCACTTCGCAGGCCGATGCAGAGCGGGTGCTCTCGGGCCTCGGCTTTCAGCACAGCGACATGACCCGCCTCACCGACGAATTTTCCGGCGGCTGGCAAATGCGCATCGAACTGGCCAAAATGCTGCTGCGCCAGCCCGACCTGTTGCTGCTCGACGAACCGACCAACCACCTCGACATCGAAAGCATCCTCGGGCTCGAAGACTGGCTCACCGGCTACCCCGGCATGGCCATCGTCATCAGCCACGACCGGCGTTTTCTCGACAACGTCACCACCCGTACCGTGGAGATCATGCTCGGCCGACTCGAAGACTACAAAGTGCCCTACTCCAAATACGTGGAACTCAGCAGCGAACGCCGCGAAAAACTCACCGCCGCTTACGAAAACCAGCAGCGCGTGATCGCCGACCGCGAACGCACGATCACCCGGTTTATGGCCAAAGCCACCAAAACCAAGATGGCCCAGTCCATGCAAAAACAGTTGGACAAACTGGAGCGCATCGAAATTGACGAACAGGACACGGCCGTCATGAAACTGCGCTTCCCGGAAGCGCCCCGCTCCGGCGAAGTAACCGCCAAAGCCGAACACCTGACCAAGCGATACGGCAACCTCAAAGTGCTGGAAAATGTCGATTTTGAGTTGCTGCGCGGCGAACGCGTAGCCTTCGTGGGCCAAAACGGACAGGGCAAAACCACCCTGGCCAAAATACTCGTGGGCGGCGAAGCCGCCACCAGCGGTACAGCCACACTGGGCTACAACGTCTCGATCGGATACTACGCCCAAAACCAGGCCGAAACCCTCGACCCCAAGATTACGCTGCTCGAAACCATGGAAAAATACAGCCCGCCCGAGATGCGCACCAAACTGCGCTCCATCCTGGGCGGCTTCTTGTTCAGCGGCGAAGACGTGGACAAAAAAGTGGTGGCCCTCTCCGGGGGCGAACGCGCGCGGCTGGCCCTGGCCTGCATGCTGCTGCGCCCCTTCAACCTGCTGGTGCTCGACGAACCGACCAACCACCTGGACATGCTCTCCAAAGACGTGCTCAAACAGGCCCTGATGAATTTCAACGGTACTCTGCTGGTGGTGAGCCACGACCGCGAGTTTCTCAGCGACCTGACCACCCGCACCATCGAGTTTCGCGACCACAAACTGAACGAATACCTCGGCGACGTCAATTATTTCCTCGAAAAACGCCGGCTCGACAACATGCGCCAGGTCGAAATGCGCACCAATGGCGCCCGCCCTGCCGAAGTCGCCAAGCCGACTGCCGGTGGCAACGGCGCAGCCGCAGTGCTCAACCCGGAAGAAAAAAAACAACTCCAACGGGTCGTGCAACGCACCGAAAAACGCATCAGTGAACTGGAGGTAGAAATCAAAACGATGGAAGCCAAAATGGCGGAGACGGATTTTTACCAGAAACCCGAGTCGCAAAACATCCTGAAAAAATACAACGAACGCAAGGCAGAACTGGAGCAGGTGTATGCCGAATGGGAAACCGCTGCCGAGCAATTGGGCTAAATTCCCCGCTTTTCACTGTCGCCGCTATGCAAAAACAATTGCCTTTGTCCAGCCGATTGCTCGCCGTAGCCGGCGTATTGCTGCTGTTTGCCCTGGTGTGGCTGTATACCCGCGAGTTTCGGGTGTTTACCAATACCATCGGCATGCGCGGCCTGTTGTGGGGATCGCTGCTGGTCGGAGCCCTGGCCGGCGCGGGTATGCTCTACCGCCTCCGCCGGCGCCTCACGCCTTGGGATCTTCATTTGCCGGAAGTATTCACCATTCTGATTTTCAGTATTTTATCCATGCCCTTGCTGGCCAGTTTGCTCAACCGGGCTGGTGGAAAAGTTGCCCACGAATCGTTTGTATTCGTCTCTGAACAACCCTACATTTCCTCCAATTACGGCCTGCTGAAAGGGGAAAAAATCAAAGCCAGCGGCTATCGCCTCCAGGTGAAGGAGGGCCAGCGCCTCCTGCGCTTTCAGTACAAAAGCCAGCCGTATTTCCCCTTGTCCAAGCCAGGCGACGAGGTGTTGCTGCCCGTGCGCCGGGGGCTGCTGGGGGTTCGGGTGATGGAAATGGAATGAGAGCGGCTATTTTTTTTCAAAAATAAAAAACACTTCCGATCCGGCCCGTGGGGCAATGGAGTGGTAACAAGGTTCCAGCGTTTTCAGGTGAAAAGAGGGCTGAAACAACCCCACGTATTCGTCCTGGCTTCCGCCAAACGGCGGCCCGCCGTCAAAATGCCGGTCGAACAACAAGCCGGCCAGTTTGCCGCCCGGCGCCAGCAGTTCGTGCATTTTCCGCACATAATCTTCGCGGAGCGCCGGTGGGAGCGCACAGAAAAACGTTTGCTCCAAAATCAGATCAAAAGGCCCTTCGATTTCAAAAAAATCCGCGCAAACCACCCGGAGCCGGTTTTCCCAACCGGGGGCTTCGGCATCCAGCCGCTGGCGAAGTCGTTCGACCGCCGTCGGCGCAATATCGAGCATGGTGATATCCGAAAACCCTTTTTGCAACAAATCCAGGGCCTCGTGGCCGTTGCCACAGCCGGGCAGAAGGACGCGCAGATGGCGTTGCGCGGGTGGTATCTGGTCCAGGTAAGTGCTCAAGGCAGGGGAGGGCGCGCCCAAGTCCCAACCGGTTTGGCCGTTTTGCCAGCGGGTTTCCCAAAAATCTACCGTCAGGTCGTTGTTTGTTGGCATGTTAAAAAGCGGGTTGTGGCTGGAATTGCAGCACCGATGGCTGTGTTTACAAGCCCAACAGGTGGCCCATCAGTTCTTGTTTGGTCTCCAGGTAGCCCCGGTTGTCGGCGTGCGGTGCGATGACCAGCGGAATCCGGGCAGCCACCGTGAGTGGCGAGCGGCGGAGCGCTTCCACTTTGTCGGGGTTGTTGGTAATCAGTTCGACGGCCGAAATGCCGAGGTCTTGCAGGATAAAAATGGCGCATTCGTATTGTCGGGCATCCACATCAAAACCCAGGTGGGTGTTGGCGTCGGCGGTATTGAAGCCCAGGTCTTGCAGGTTGTAGGCTTTTAATTTGTTGATCAGGCCGATGCCCCGGCCTTCCTGGCGCAGGTAAATCACCACGCCGCCTCGTTCGGCGGCAATTTTCAGGGAGGCCTCCAATTGGTCGCCACAATCGCAGCGGCGCGAGCCGAACACATCGCCGGTCATACATTCAGAGTGAATCCGCACCGGTACGGGTTTGGAAGGATCGAAACCTTCGGCCAGAAAGGCAATATGCGGCATCGGCTCGTCGGCATTGTCCGCATAAGCAATCATGGTAAAATTTCCCACTTGTGCGGGAATGCGCGCTTCGGCCTGGCGATTCATACGTAGTGATAAAATGAACGGCAAAAGTAGGTGAATTTACCGAAAGCGCTATAACAGCCAAAGCCGCACATCTGTTGCAAGGCCAGGCGCCTTTCTTACCCAGCCAGTACCGCCCCATGCAAGGCCTGCTTTTTTTGGGCCTGTAGTTTTCGTCCAAAATAGACTTGCAGCGGCACCAGCAGGAAGGTCGGGCCAAACCACTGGAGATACCAGGGCAGAAACGGCGCTGCGTTGACCGTGAAGGCTGTAGTGGAGGCAATAAAGGCGCCCAGCATCGAGGCTACGTGCACCCGCAGCCAATCCAGGCGGTGCAGCCGCTCCGGACGCAACAGTTTGGGCAGATGCCCGGCTACATCCAGCAGCGATGCCCCGCCAAATACGCCAAACAGGAGGGTAAACGCGAGGGCTGCTCCCTCGCGGCTCAGGCTCAGGGCCATGCCGCTCATCCAAAGGCCGATCAGGGCCAACAGTCCGACACCGGCCCAATCAAAAACGCCTATCCGGCCGCCTTTCATCAGTCGGATGGCCCGCACGCCACGCAGGATGTTGGCCAGTACGAGGGCTGAAATGCCCATTAAAAACTGGTAAAACACCTGTTCAGGTTGTTTCAGGTAGCCGCCAACGGCGCTGATGCACACCACGAGCATAGCATAAAAAAACACCTTGCCCGCCAGGCGGTGCCGCTGCAAGTGGCGGGTGTTGAAATAAATGGCAAGCGGGCCGGCCAGGAGGGTCAGGGCCCCGGCGAGGATGTGAACAAACAAGGAGGTATGCGACAGGATTTCCACAGCGACAGTTTTTTTTAATGACTGACACAAAGGAACCATGCCGCAGCACTGCTGCCAAACGGCTTGACCTGAACTGTTGAAGAAAGGGAGTGAACTGCTGAAAAGCGCTACCGGACAAACGGCACGTCCACCAACACCGGCCCGGCGCCGGCCGGCGTCCACTGCACGGCGCGCAGCAGCCGGATGGCTTCTTCGTCGCAGCCATAGCCCAGCGATTGCAGTACTTTTATCTGTTCCGGCTTGCCGGTTTTGTCCACCTGGAATTGCACACGTACGGTGCCGGTGATGTTGTTGTTGCGGGCCTGGACGGTCAGACGGGCATTTTGGCGGAGGTACTGCCGGAAATTGTCCCAGCCACCCTCGGGTGTGGCCTCTTGTTCAGGCGCCTTTTTGGGGGCGGCGGAAGATTTATCTTTCGACTGGTCCTCCATTTTTTTGACAATGCTATCGGCACGTTCTGTACGCGTTTTGGCGGTGGACTCGGGTGGGCTTTGTACCGGCAGCGCAGCGTTGCTGATCGTTTCCTGGCCGCCGATGGCAGGGTAGGCAGGCCCGGTTTGCGCTGGCGACTGGGCATCCCGTTTGACCGCTATATCTTGGAAGGGTTTGGAGGCTACTGGCGCCGGGGCTTCCATTTCGAGGGTGGCTATGTCTTCAGCAGCAGGAGCGGCGTCGTCGGCGCGTGCTGCTGGCGTGTTGCTGCGGTCGCGGGTTTGGGGTGGCAGATTAGGGCGTCCGCCCTCGTCGTCGGGCGCAGTGGCGCTGGTGGTCGGGGCCGGGGCAGCCGGCGTGGCAACCGGTTGTTCTGCCGGAGTGTTTTGTGCAACCGGGCCGGCTTCGCTAGCTGTCCAGTTGGGTATGAAATACAAGGCTGCCAGTACGAATACGAACAAGGCTGCCACGGCCAGCCAGCGGCTACCCGGACTGAAATAGGCTTGCGGGCGGCGTGGAAACAGGCGTTGGCGCAGTTGCTCCAGCACCTGTTGGTGGTCGCCCTCGGGCATACTGGCAAATCCTTCCCAGGCTTCGCGGCGGAAAGGGTCGCTTTCCGTCAGGGCGTGCAATTCCCGTTCATCCTTGCGGGTGAAGTTTCCCGCAAGCCAGCGTTCCAGGAGTTCCAGGAAACGCTCGTCGTTTGTTTGCACAGAAGGGTTCATCGTATCCCTGTCGGGTTTGGTATGCTTAGTTTGAGCCGGTGACGGGGCTTAATGTTCGTCTTTCAAGACCCCGTGGATGCCGGCTTTTTCCAGGCAAATTTTTAAATTCCGTCGACCGTTTTGGATGTAGGACCTGATTTTTCCCACTTCTTCCGAAAACAGATCGGCGATGTCTTTGTATGATTTTTCTTCAAAATAAAACATTTCCACACTCCTGCGCTGCTGTTGTGGCAGTGCGTCGAGGCATTTTTCCAGGGGTTTGTTGTCCGGATCAACAGACAATTCCACGTCAAACACAGGTTCCACGGCGTCAAAATGCACCATGTTTTCCGGCGGGTGGTAATCCGTCGGGCGGCGGTGGTTTTTCCGCCATTCCATGAGGCAATAATTTCGTGCCAACACATACAGCCAACCGCGAAACGCACCGATCTCGTGGTCGCGCGCTTTCCGGGTTAGTTCTTCGTAAATACCCATCACCGCGTCTTCGGCTTTGCCGGCGTCGCGGAAAATTTTGAGGCAAACCCCGTACACCATCGGCATGTACCGCTCGTACAACAAGCCCAAATGCCGCGCGTCGCCACCGGCCTTGTACTGGGCCAGTAGTTCCTCGTCGGACCACTGTTCGGGTGGGTTGGAGCGAAAAAATGTAAGCATGCCTGTGGCCGGTTGTCCGCCGGTGCGGGTCTTGTCCCGCCAAAGGTATGGAAAGGATGTTTTTTTTCTGCGATTACACAAAACCCGTGTAGTTCCTTTTCCAGCCCTGGCGTTTTTTTGTAGGGTAACGGTTATTCCCGCCCGATTTGTACGTTTTTGACGGCATTCCTGCCAAAAAATACCGGAAAATATTGCTGCTCCACGCGGACGGGGTTCTGGGTAAATTGTCCCGAAAACCGGGGCTCCAGTGCCACGCGGAACTGGTATTGCCCTGCCGGCAGCGTTTCACAAAAAAGGACAACCCGGTCCCGGAAATATTCGCGGTGTACTTCTGGCAGCGTCAAAGGCCTTTTATCGCCGTAGGTACAACCGGCAGGAATGGGGACCTCCAGCAACACGTATTCGGCCAATTGGCGCACCCGGAGGTCCAGCACCAACTCGGCGGCTTCGCCCTGGCGGAGATGCTCGCTTCGGGTATGATTTTGTTCAAACCAGGTGGTGGCGGCAAACAAGTCCTCTCTGGGCGTCGGTTGCGGATTTTGCCAATTTTGCCAGACGGCAACATACAAAGGGCCGCCGCCGGATTTGCTTAGTTGCAACGAAGAGGTGCCTGCCGGAAAGGTCAACCGTTGCGGAAATGTATTCAAATCCATTGCATTAACCTTAAATCCACCGCCGCTGCTTCTGCTACTGCCACCGCTACTGCTACTGCTACTGCCACTGCTACTGCCACTGCTACTGCCACTGCTACTGCCACTGCTACTGCCACTGCCACTGCTACTGCCAAACAACAAACGCTGGAGCACCTGTGCTGTTTCGACGGTATTTCGTTGCCGGGCTGCCGTTAGGCTTTCCAGCCAGAAGCGCCGGATACCTGCTGTAAGGTCTGGCAAGCCGGCTTGTTCGGCAAGATCGAAAGCCAACAAGGTGGTCACGGCGCGGCGCTCGTACCAGTCTGCGTTTTCCGGCCCGCAATACAAGCCGCCGGTGGTGGTGGGAAGTAAAACTGCCCGCAGAGAATCGGCGGGTACAGGGTGGCCGCAGCGCTGGCGCAGGCTCCAGTACAGCAGCCGGTCGTGCAGGCTTTGGTGCAGCAGCGTATCCAGCCGTGCCAAAAAGGGCGCTGCATCCAATTGGACGCCAGCCTCGCGCAGCACGAGCAGGGCATCCGTTTGTTCGCGCAGGGGCAAAGCGCCGATTTCGTGGCGCAGCCAGATCAGGCCTTTTTCGCTGGCCTCGCTGGCATAGCCGTCGGTTTTGGCCTGTAGCAAAGCGCGCAGCACGTAGCGGGTCATCCAGGCGTTGGGTTGCCCACCGGACCACCAGCCCCAGCTGCCGTCGGGAAGTTGGGCTTTGTGCAGCCCTTGGAGACAGATTTGGATTTCTTTTTCGCGTTGGGTATTGCTTTTGGAGCGGTCCTGAGGCGGGATATTCAGCCAGTTTTGCGGCGCAGCCGCCAGTTTTTTCTCCAGCAACAAAGCCAGCAAGCGGCTCGAAATCTGCTCGTTGCAATCGTAGGGATAGTCGCGCAGAAAGCGGATGTCGTCGAGCAGCAGGTCCATTGCGTTGTTTTGAACTTGCACTTGTACCGGGCCGAGAGCGGGATCGAAAGCCAGCGTAACGGTAGTATCGGCTTCCAGTATCAAAAATTGGCCGCTGGATTCCTGAGTCCCCAGGGGCAGGATGGGCAGTTGGCGCGCTTCGCCGTCGGAAGCCTGCTCGCTTCGTACTTCGTAGGACAACAGCAAAGAATCCGCACCGGCTGCCGGCACGTCTACAGTGGCAAATTCCGACAGGCCTTCGGCGATCCGGTGCCGGCTTTCGCGCAGCAGTCGCCCGTCGAGCCGAAATGCCGTGCCGATGTCGATGGAGTCGGCGTTGAGTTGGGTGCTCAGGCCGGCGGCCTCGAAGCGGTCGCCGGCGATGGCAAAACGGGGCATGGCCAGGCGTGCGGCCAGGGGCTTAAAAGCACGAATGCTGCGGGCGGTAAATCCGGCGCGGCCGCCTCGGCCCATGCCAAGTACGTAGGCATTCCAACTGGTGATATTGTCCGGGAACGTAGCCTGAAACCAGGCTTCTCCATTGCGGTCGCTGCGCAGGCTGGGCTGCCAGTAGGCGTAGTCGCTGAAACGGGTACGCAATTGGACTGGTGCCTTCTCGTCTGCCACTGTGCTGCGCGGAAAAGGATCGCCGTCGTTTCCCGGGATGTTTGCCCCTGCCGGTGTGGCTACGATGGCATTTAGGTTTCTGGTTTCCAGGCGTTTGATTTGTTGACTCGTTATGATGGTATGGCCAACGGTGGTTTGATCTTGTTGAACCAGGGGTACGCCGTAGCCGACTACCACGACTTCGTTTAGCAAACTACTGACCTTCAGGGATTGATCGATCTGGCTGGTCATACCGCCCATTGCGAACACGCCGCTGACCCGGGTGGAATGGTATCCGGTGTAACTAAATTCGAGGTCATATACTCCTTCCGGGGCCGACAGGCAATATTCGCCGTCGAGGTTGGTGATGGTGCCGCCGATCAGGATGCCTCCCTGGCGCAGGGTTATCGAGGCCCCGATCAATACTTCGCCCGTGTCGTCGGTCAGGATGCCATGGATACCACACGGCCCGCTGTTGGCGCCAGGCCACTGCGAAAAATGACTGCCAAGTGGAGAGGCGGGACGGTCGGTTTTCTGCATACCGGGCGGGGGAAACAGGGTTTCGGGCCGTAGTTCCGGGGCAGGCCAATGGAAGGGCGCTGCTCGCAGGTCGAGAAGCAACATGGTATCGCGCCGGAGTTGAATATGCCGCTCGCACAAATACCCCTGCCGGCTGTAGAGCAATAGCCGGTAATGCCCGGGGGGCAGGTTGTGCAGTGTCGGCTGGGTTGGTAAAAAAGGGCCGCGCAGGGTGTCGGAGAGCAAGGCCAGTGCCAGCAGAGTATCGGCTTGCAGCCCTTGCAGTTGGAGGCCCGCCCGGCCGGGCCGGTCTGTTCCGGTGCTTTGGAAGCGGAGTGCCGGGGCTTGAGGGGGCTGGATCTGGATGTGCTGAGGCCCCCAGGCGAATTCGCCGGGCAAAGCAGCCGGCAATTGTTTTGGAAGGCGAGTCTGTGGCCGGGGCCATTGGGTTTGAAACAAGCGCTCGCGGCCGGGCGCCAGGCTGTACTCAAAGCCGGGCTCGAAGGCAAAGGCACTGTAAAAGTCACCGCTGCGCAGGAAATGAAGTGGAAAGCCCGGCGAAAACGGGCCCAGTACCTGCAAACTTTTGCTGTTGGTAGAAGGGACTACCTGGATGTCTTCCGGGCCACTCCAGCAATATTGCAGGCCTTCGCGGCCATCCGGGCGCCACAAGAGTATCGTTTTGCGCAGCAACTCCTGTTCAAAACGGGTGAGGGTATCCGGCCGGGGCTCGCGGCGTATCCGAAGCGGCGCGGGGGCAGCCGCATACCGGTCGCCGTCGAGCGCGAATTCCAGTTTTCGGCCCGGTTCCAGGTATACGCTGTCGAGGATATACTCGGCGTCGCGGGTACGCAGGCGGATTTGATTGTAGCCATACCACCCAAAGTAACTGTTTCTATGCTGGCTGCTGGCGCCGTGGTAATACACCAGCCGGTTGTTGCAATAGATGAGGTAAATGGGCTGGGCCTGGTTGGCGCGGATGAGGTAAGGGGCGAATTGGGGCCGGTGCTGGTAGAAGGAGTCAATAGCCCGGGGCAAGCCCCAGCCTGGCCCAGCGGCAGTGGCTGTTGTGTCGGGGCGCTCGATAGGGATGTTTTCAGCGTAAAAACCCTCGCCCTCGTAGCGGAGGCGGTAGTACAGCATCTGGTCCAGGCGCAGGCGTTCGTACCAGGCGCGGCTGACGCCGGTACTGAATACTGGCAAGGGCGTGTCGCGCAGGGTTGAGCGCTGTTTCCAGAATGGGTAGCGGCCATTGGAATACCGTATGCCGGGCGTTTGGTAAGGGACTTTGTCGCCAAACTGCCGGTTGTAGGCTGCTGCGGTGAGGTCAATGTTGCGAGCAGGCCGGCCTCGGGCATCGGTGACTTTTATTTTCACTTGCACCTGCTGTCCGGGCGCGATGTTTTCCGGCTGTTCGAGTACAATATTCAATAGATTGGAATAGTATTCCACCCGTGGCGAATGGGTTTCGGTTTTGCCTTGCCACAGGAAGGTATACCAGAGCCGGTAAAACGCAGCGGGCACGGCCTTTTTTTTCCAGGCCCAAACCGAATCTGCCGTCGTGGTTTCGAACAACAGGTGCTGGTTTTCAAAAACCTGGAGATGCAGCGGGACTTGGTGTGGATTGACAATTGAAAAATAAGCGGAATCCTGCTGCCGGAATCCCTGGTGCGTGACCGCTACGGAGGCAGCGGGCAAGGGGACCTCCAGCAGATCGGCGCCTGTTTGGACCTGGTATTGCACAACGTTGCCGGCCAGGCGTAGGCGCGCGGGCAGCCGGACGCTTTGGGAAAGCCAGGCGCCATTTGCCAAACGGGCTTGTAGCGTTGCGGTGTCCGGAACCCTTGCGCGATCGTTTTTTTCCAGCAAAATAAAACCCTTGGCGACGCGGATATGCAATGGAGTCGGCCGGCCGACCCGGACAAACGAAGTGCTTTTTACTTGTTCTTCGCCGGCATTGTTGCTGCAATAGGCCTGTACGTTGACCTTGAGATCGGCGGCTGGCCAGATCGAATCCGGGACGCTGAGCGCCAATTCGCCGCGGGCCGAAAACGGCGTTTCCAATTGCCACAGCGTATCCGGTACGTACACTTCCGGGCCGTAGCAGCGGTCGATGCGTTCGGTGCGCAGCAGCAGCCGGACGCTGGCGTCGGGGATGGGCTGAAGGTTGGCATCGGTGGCGCTCAGGCGCAGGCCAACCGGTTCGCCCGGCTGGAAAACAGATTGGCTGGTCTCCAGGCTGTACGTGTATTCGTCCAATTGGTAGGCCTCGTAGTGGAAATTGGCTTCTTTGAAAAAAATCTTGTTTTCGTTTTTTCCAAGTTCCTCAAACCGGACGGAATAGGGCATGTCCAGGCGGAGCGTGTCGGGCAGCGCCAGTCGAAAAACATAGGAGCCGGGCGCCTGCGGGCGAATCATTTGGCGGCACACGAGGTGGTAGGGGCTTCTTTCCTGTTGCACCGTTACCTCGACCGGTTTTCGCCAGGCCCGACCTTTGGGCGTACTCAGGTAGGCTTTGACCTGAAGGGTGTCGCCTGGTTGGTACCTGGGTTTGCTAAACGCCAGGTATCCGGAAAACTGTTTTTCCCAGGCGTGGTACCGGCGGTGACGCTGGAGCCGTCCGGATGAGAGCCAGGAAATCGCCCGACTGCTCCAGCGAAAGGGCGTGGCCAGGACTTTGCCGATGCCATGACTGGAAAAATATTGTCCGCGCCGCCGCCAGTTGGAGTAGCCGCTGAGCGGGTCGACCCACCCAAACCAGGGGCCGTCAGCGGTGTAAATTTCCAAAAAACCGCCTTTGTGTTGCCGGGGCAGGCGGTACAAGCAGGCCAACGAGTCCCATTGCAGCAGCCTCCCGCGCAACAGCACCCGGGCCGACGGCAGGGCTTGGCCCGCGTCATCCTGCAGGCTCAACAGCATATCCCGGTGGTGCGGTATCACCTGTAGGTGCAGGGGCGTCACCTGGTGGACGCTGAGGGTCACGGTTTCTTCCCGGGCGCGGGCCAGCAAGTAGTAGCCGGCGGGCAGCGGGCGGGTGGGCGCCGGGCCTTGAAACGTGTCCACCGGGCTGTGTAGCCAGGCTTCCTGGAAGGGCAAATTGGGTTTTCCGCGCAGGATCGCCCGGGCTTCCTGGGGGGATAGCCGGTAGATTTGTCCAAACGGACCGCTGACTTGCTGTGACCTGGCTTGTGCGGAAAGCAGCGTGGCGCCAAGCATGAGGCACAGGCAGAGACTGTAGGAGATTTTCATAGGCTACATATTAGGAGTAAAAACGGACAAAGGCCTCCTTTCCGGTATAGGGCGGGACGAAGAATGATTCAGTGCCTGCGTTGGCCGGGTGAAAGTAGCCTGCCGGCGGGTGAACAGCCGTTGCGGACCGGCATTGGCCGGTATTTGGAATGTAAGCCCGGCGCTGCCGGAGCAAACCGCTTTATCCAACAATACGTCGAATTGGCCCTTGTGGAGGCTGTATTCACTCATTGTCGAATATAAAAAAAGACAGAACGGATAAGTTTGTCTGCGTTGACCTGGCGTATCTGTTTTTATCCGGGAAATAACCGGGAAGGGGACACTTTCTATTCAATCAATATCCTTTTTATAAATGTGACCACCTATGAAACAGTTTTGTACGTTATTGCTCTTTGCGTTGGTACTGTTTGCTTGCCAGAAAAATGATTTTCACGTTGTTCGCGAATCCGATGCGGGTTTTCAGGACAGGCTTGCCATGGAAACATACCTAAGTTTGGGTTCCGTTTCTTACGCCAGCGCCATACCGGCCTATCTGAAGGTTGTCGGTATGCAAGATCCCGTTTTTTTGGATGAAAAAGTTGTGCTGGGCAGGGTGTTATTTTATGACAAAAACCTGTCACGCGACCGCACTATTTCCTGCGCCTCCTGCCACAAGCAAACCTTGGCTTTTTCCGACAACGTCGCGTTCAGCGTGGGGATAGACGGGCAGTTGTCGCATCGAAATGCTATGCCGCTGGCCAATGTGACCAGTTTTGCGGCGCATTATTCATCCATATCCGGACAAGGGCCCACCTTGTTGTGGGACCATCGTGCAGCGGATGTGGCCACCCAGGCGCCGCTGGCCTTTACCAACAGCCGGGAGATGGACCTTACGATGGCGGAAGTAATAAGCCGGGTCAAGGAACAGCCCTACTATGCCTATTTGTGGAAACAAGCCTATGGCAATTTCGAGGTCACAGAAGCAGCGTTGCTGGAGAGCCTGAGCGAATTTGTAGGCGCTATTCGCAGTTATGATTCCAAATTTGACCGGGCTTTGATTGTATCCAGTGGGCAGTTGAGTGTGACTGATACAGTAGTTACACATCTTTACTATCAAGATACCACTATCACCACCATCACCACATCACTTCCTTTTTTTAATCAAAAAGAATTCACGGGCCTCCGGCTATTTGTCGACAACTGTTCCAAATGTCATTCTCCGATCCGGCCCTTCCAGGAAGTGTTTATGGCCTGTAATGGCTTGGAAACCAAGTATGTGGACAAGGGGTTGAGCGCTATCACCGGCCAAATCTCGGACGAGGGGGTATTCAAATCCCCGCCCTTGCGCAATATTGCCCTGACAGCGCCCTACATGCACGACGGGCGTTTCAAAACCCTGGCCGAAGTGGTCGAATTTTATAATTCCCAGGTCAAGAATCACCCCAACCTGCACCCTTCGTTGCGCGACGAAGCGGGTGGAGTGAAACGGATGCACCTGAGTACCGATCAAAAAGAGGCGCTGATAGCCTTTTTGCATACGCTGTCGGATGAAAAAATGACGAAAGATGCCCGCTTTTCCAATCCATTCAAATAGTCTGATCCGTCTGGCGGTGTGTGCAGGGATGCTGGCCGGCAGCCTGCACCTGGGCGCCCAAGTGCTTGTGCCACAGCATACCTTGCGCTTGGAGGCCTCGGGGTTGCTGCACCGGCACATTGGCCTGGCGTATGATTTTCAAGGCCGGAATAAGAAGTCAGGGCCAGCAATACAACTGCATGTTCAGCAACACAACCGGCGATCGGCGGATTTTTTTCACGGGGTGCGAATTGCAGAATATATTGAACAAATCCGGGACACTATTCTGGAATGGGACAAACAGGTAGTGGCCCCGGGCCAATGGGCCTATGTGGGTGTCAGCCGGCCATTGCCACCGTTGGTGGAGTTCAGGCCTGTGAGTACTTTTTATGTGAAATTGGGCTGGTCCTTTGTTTGGCGCAGCCGAAGCGGAAAATGGCAGCTTTGTTTACAGCCTGGCGTGATCGGCGGCTTGCACCGCTATTATGCTGCGGCGGACAATTTGACTATAATCGGCTATGTCCACGAAGATTGGCCTTACAAACAAAAGTATCTGGTACAACAACGAACGGTTTTCTACGCACAACACCGGTCCATGCGGCTGCGGCAGCATGCTTTTTTTAGCCTGGCCTATGATGTCGGTGTCAGCCGGATGCTGGGCAAACACCTGTTTGTGGAAGCCCGAGGTATGTTTGGCCTTACCCTGAATCCGCCGGAAGAGGAATACCACCCGCCCGCCCCGGCCCGCGGCTTGTCTGCCAGAGCGGCCCTGCTACTGGGGTATATGTTTTGAGAATTGGATATTGAGATATTGGATATTTTATTAAAAACATAGATTGTAATAAAGTATCCAATATCCCAATATCCCAATATCCAATATCTCAATATCCCAATACCTCAATCTACGCGACAATATTCACGATCCGGCCCGGCACGACGATGAATTTCTTCACGGGCTGGCCGTTGAGGTTGCGTTGCACGAATTCCTGCGCCATGACGAGGGCTTCGATGTCGGCGTTGCTGGCGGTGGAGGCTACTTCGACGTTGCCCCGGTGTTTGCCATTGATCTGCACTGGGTAAGCAATCGAGTCAGACTTCAGGTATTCGGCGTTGAATGCCGGCCAGGAGGCGTCGCAGACCGTCGTTTCGTGGCCCATGCGGTGCCAGAGTTCTTCGGCCAGGTGTGGCGCAAAAGGCGCCAACATCACCAGGGCGGGTTCCAGGATCGCGCGTTTGCTGCTTTTTTGCGTGCGCAGGTCGTTGGTCAGAATCATAAAATGGCTGACGCAGGTATTCATCGAAAAACGCTCGATGTCGTCGGTCACTTTTTTGATGCAGGTGTGCAGGACGCGCAGTTCGTCGGGCGTGGGGGCATCGTCGGAGACGATCCATTGGCCGGCTTCGCCCACAAACATGCCCCAGAATTTGCGCAGAAAACCATACACGCCGGTGATGCCTTTGGTGTCCCAGGGTTTGCTCATTTCCACCGGCCCCAGAAACATCTCGTACATGCGGAAACAGTCGGCGCCGTATTGCTCTACCATGTCGTCCGGATTGACCACATTGTATTTCGATTTCGACATTTTTTCGACCTCCGAACTACAGGTAAACCGACCCTCGGCGTTTAGTTTGAACCCCGCTTTTTCAAACAAAGGCCAATACACCGCCTTGTCCATGTCCAGCACATCATCGTTTACCATACTGATATCGACGTGCAGTTTGCTGAAGCAATCGGTCGAGTACTTGGATGTCAGGTCCAGCGACACAAACAACTGCTCGGCCGCCGGCGTTTCTTTGCTCATGAAAAAGCGCTCCCGGCTGTTCAGGGCATGACGCACCTTAGCGGCCGTGATCTCGTGTTGGTTGATGTTTTCAATCAGTTCTTCGTTGTACAACACCAGCAGGCGTTTGCCGTCGGCTTCTGCCGCCTGGCGGATAGCCTCGATTTTGTCCGTTTGTTTCCAGGACGTCACCTCGATCACCAGGTCGTTGGTTTCAAAAGCAAAGTCGTAGGTGTAGGATTCTTCCAGGTTGGAAGACGGGATGGCCAGCGGGCCCAGCTCGGCAAAGAAGGGCTGCAAGACCTTGATCCACAGGTATTCTTCAAAAAACCGCTCTTTGGCCCGGAACGCAAAACTGGAGCGCCCCTGAATCATACCCTGGTTGGTCAGTTTTTTGGCAAACTCCCGCTCCGGCACGCGGCCGGTATCGTACAGAAAATGATTCCAGAAGCGGCTGTACAGCAGGTGCCCAACGGCATGCTCGGAGCCGCCGATATACCAGTCGACCGAATTCCAGTAGGCTGCGGCCGACGCGCTGCAAAATTCTTCGGTGTTGTGCGGGTCCATGTACCGGTAGAAATACCAGGAGGAGCCGGCCCAGCCGGGCATCGTGCTCAATTCATATTCGTAGCCGATGGCATCGGAGCCTTCGGGCGAATAGCGCCAACCGTCGGCGCGCGCCAGGGGCGGCTCGCCGGTTTCGGTGGGCAGGTATTTGTCGACGGCCGGCAATACCAGCGGGAGGTCTTGTTCTTCAATCAGATGCGGCACCCCGTCTTTCCAGTAGGCGGGCACGGGCTCGCCCCAGTAGCGTTGGCGGCTGAACACGGCATTGCGCAACTTGTACTGGACCTTGCCTTTGCCCAGGCCCTGCTGTTCGAGCCACTGGGTGAGGGTAGCCACGGCCTGCTCGTAGTCCATGCCGTTGATCAGGCCCGAGTTGATGTACCGGCCTTCCTTGGTGGGGTCGGCGGCTTCGTCCAGGTTTTGCTGGGCATCGAGAATGGGGACGATTGGCAACTGGAAATGTTTGGCAAAATTCCAGTCGCGCTGGTCGCCGCTGGGCACGGCCATGACGGCGCCGGTGCCGTAGCCGGCCAGCACATAGTCGGCGATATAAATCGGAATCTTTGCGCCGTTGAACGGATTGACGGCAAAGGCGCCGGTAAAGGCGCCGGTTACTTTTTTGGCCTCGGCCATGCGCTCGATGTCGGAACGCGAAGCCGTCCATTTGATATAACTATCGATCTCGCTGCGCTGGGCCGCTGTGGTCAGGCGCGCCACCAGTTCGTGTTCGGGGGCGAGCACCATGAAGGTGGCGCCGTAAATCGTATCCACCCGGGTGGTAAACACCTCGATGCTGGCGCCGTCGTGGCCATCTACCGCGAAGCGAACGGAGGCGCCCTGTGAGCGGCCGATCCAGTAGCGCTGTTGTTCCTTGATGGATTCGGACCAATCGATCTCGTCGAGGCCGGCCAGCAGGCGGTCGGCATAGGCGGTGATGCGCATGCTCCACTGTTTCATCAATTTGCGCTCCACGGGGTAGCCGCCGCGCTCGCTGACGCCGTCTTTCACCTCGTCGTTCGACAGAACGGTGCCCAGTGCGGGGCACCAGTTGACGTAGGATTCCTCCGGGAACGTGAGACGGTATTTCAGCAAGAGGAGTTGTTGTTCGTTGTCGGACATCGCGTTCCAGTCGGCGGCGCTGAACGAGGGCGTATCGTCGTCGCAGGCGGCCCGCAGGCCGGCATTGCCATGTTGGCCAAACCGCTCCACCAGGCCACTGACCGGGAGTGCTTTGCCGGCTTCCTGGTCAAAGTAGTGGTTGTACAGTTGCATAAAAATCCACTGTGTCCACTTGTAGTAGGCGGGGTCGCTGGTGCGCACTTCGCGGCTCCAGTCGAAGGAAAAACCGATGTTGTCCAATTGTTCCCGATACCGTTTGATGTTTTGGTCGGTGGAAACCGCCGGGTGGATACCGGTTTGAATGGCGTATTGTTCGGCCGGGAGGCCAAACGAATCGTAGCCCATGGGGTTGAGCACGTTGAACCCGTTCAGGCGTTTGTAGCGGGCCACGATATCGCTGGCGATGTAGCCCAGCGGGTGGCCAACGTGCAAACCTGCCCCGGAAGGGTAGGGGAACATGTTCAGGATGTAAAACTTGGGCTTCCGGGTGTCGTTGCTGACCTCGTACGTGCGCTGGGCTTTCCACCAGGATCGCCATTTGGGTTCAATATCGCGTGGAGCGTATTCCATATCTCGTTGATTCTACCGTGTATTGTTTTGCGAAGCGGCAAAATTAGCGTTTTTAGGAGAATAATATTTCTTTCGCAGAAAGCGGCTGGGTTTTTGAAGGTATAAAAATGCTACAGTCCATCCGTCGGCCGGCCTTTTTGCTGTATCGGGAATAACTCCCGGGGCGTCCAAAAAAGTTTCTTCCACTTTCTGCGTTTATGGTTTTTTTGGTGGCCGGACGGTATGTACCGGCGTGCCGGATATCCAAAACCGTTTTACTCATGATCAGAATCCTTGCCTTCTTCGTTGTTTTTCAATTCCCCAGCCTGCTTTTTTGCCAGGATGCTGTCAGTCGCGATACGGTCGACCTGAATTTTTGGGGCTCGACCTTCTGGAAATACAGCAACTCGGTCGATCAGATCCGCGACCCCCTGAGCAACGCCCTCTTGTCGGTCCGGAAATATTTTTCCAACACCCAAATTGCAGAAGAATACCTGCGGGTGAGCGACTCCACCTGGCTGTACCAACAGTACGACAGCCTGGACCCCACCCGGGTGGTGACGAAAGGCTTGTATGTGTCTGATCCAGAGGTTGAAGTGATGGACACCATCCTGAATTTTGACCCCACGACCTACGAAGAAAGTATCCATTTGCGCTACGCCCGCTATGCCTTCAAAACCGGGCCCTGGATCGAAAAAGACCGCAACGGCTACATCTGGACGGGCGAATACGAAGACGACCTGCGCGAAGGCCTCTGGCAAAAACGAGATGCCTACGATTACACCGAACTGCGTGGCTACTTGTATGTCGGCGGCGAGGTGGTGCAGGATTCTACGCTCAACTGGGCGTTGTCGACGGACACGGCCCGGATTGCCGGTCTGCTGACCGAAGGCGTGGTGCCGGGGCAGCGCGGCGGCTTGTTTTCGGTGAATACCTCTGGCGGCTTGTGGCGCCTGTGCTTGGTCAGCACAGAAGTATTTGGGAAAAATAAAATCTGGCAATTGACCCACCTGGATTATTTGCCGGGCCAATGTTCCAACGAAAGTTGGGGGAGTTTTGTGTTTTTGAGCGACAACAGCCTCTTGTTTGGCCTCCCTACGGGCAGCGGCTTTTTGCGCGACGAAGGCCGCTGGGAACTGCTCGACGGCAATAAACTCCTGCTGTCGTTAAAAAAACGCGGCGACACCCGTTTTCAAATGAAATATTTGGCCGACGGTAGCCTGACCCTCGTGGAACTCCTGCGCTAACTGCCGGGTGCTTGGGCCGGCAAGGCACTTATTTCCCCCGGTATTTCTCGATAGCGGCCTGAATGGCCTCTTTGCGGTTTTCCGGGTCGGGGTGGGTGCTCTGAAATTCGGGGGTGCGGTTAGGCCCGGCGGCTTGTTTCAGCACTTCCATCACTTCGATCAGGCGTTCGGGGTCGTAGCCGGCCTGGAGCATGAAGCGCACGCCCAGTTCGTCGCTTTGGAGTTCCTGTTCGCGGCCGTATTTCATTTGCAGCATGTTGGACACCATTTGGGCCAGGTAGCCGCTGTTGGGGTTGTTGGGGTCGTAGGTGGCCATGGTGACGGCTCCGGTGAGGCCTTGTGCGAGTTCCATTTGGGCCAGTTTTTCGGCGCTGTGGCGCGCGACGACGTGGCCAATCTCGTGGCCCAATACGCCGGCCAGCATGTTTTCGTCGATGTTCTGGCCATTGGTGGTCAGGCGGCTGAGCAGGGCTGCGGTGATAAACACCTGCCCGCCCGGCAGGGCAAAGGCGTTGATCGTTTGCTGGTCGGCCAGGAGGTGGAATTCAAAATCGTCGTGGTAGGTGGTTTTGCCGGCTTCGGTCTGGGTGACCAGGCGTTGGCCGATGCGGCGCACCAGTTCGTCGTAGGCCGTCCCTTTGACTTCGCCGCCCATTTCGGCGATCATCTGCGGGGCGCTTTGCAGGCCCATGGCGATTTCCTGGTCGGGGGAGATGCTGATGTGCTGGCTTTCGCCGGTGATATCATTGAAACTGCTGCTGCAATAGTACTTGGACAGGGCGAAGCCTGCTAGCACGACAGCGATGAGAAGTTTGGCGCCACCTTGGTTTCTTCCGAGCATAGGTTGTTTTGTCGTTGAATGTTGAGAAAATAAAAAAGCGGATAAAAGACGTCTTTCATCCGCTAAAGTAACTTTTTCTGGAAAAACTCAATTGAACAAATCCCGCATATCCCGATCCTCGTCTTCATCGTTCAGCCCACTGCCGGTCAGAAAATCTTTGAACACCCACTTGTTGTGGATGAATTCTTTGTTCAAAACCTCAAATTCGGCCAGGCCGTGCAGGACCAGTTCCATAAAAACTTCCAGGTCTTCCGGCGCGGAGCGCTCGGCCAGTTTTTTCAAACCGGCCACCCCTCCGATTTCACTCACAAACTTGGCGTTGGGCAGTTCGTTGAGCAGATCCACCGTGTTGCCGGCCGCAAACCAGGCTTTGAGCGTCCCATAGGGGTCGCGCTCCTGGCCTTTTTTGAGTTTGGAGGGGTTCGGGAAATATTGCAAAAACACTTTTTTGACGGCCGCTCCGATGAGGTGCAGGGCCACGGCATGAGGGCCTTCCTGCTCGCCCTCGTACACCATTTCCACCTTGCCGGTGATGGCCGGGATGATCCCCCAGAAGTCGGTGATACGGGCCGTGGTTTCGGTTTCACCGTTGATCAGGATCCGGCGCTCGGCGGTAGAGTACAGGTTTTCGTAGGCGGCGATGGTCAGGCGGGCGCTGACGCCGCTTTTTTTATCCACCAGTTCGCTATCGCGCGCGGCAAAGGCGATTTCCTCGATCAGGTTTTTCAGCAATTCCGGCACGCGGATGCTGGCGCGCTGGCTGGGCGTGATGTGGGCTTCCTGCTCGGTGATGCGGCGGCCTACTTCGATAGCGGTAGGGTAGTGCGTGGTGATCTGACTTTCGATCCGGTCCTTGAGCGGCGTGATGATGCTGCCGCGGTTGGTGTAGTCTTCGGGGTTGGCCGTGAAGACAAAGGTGACGTCGATCGGTAGCCGCAGTTTGAAACCCCGGATTTGCATATCGCCCTCCTGGAGCACGTTGAACAGGGACACCTGGATGCGGGCCTGTAAATCGGGCAATTCATTGATCACAAACAAACAGCGGTGCGAGCGCGGGATCAGGCCGAAGTGGATCACCCGTTCGTCGGAGTAGGGCAGCCGGAGGTTGGCGGCTTTGATGGGGTCCACATCGCCCACGAGGTCGGCCACACTCACGTCGGGCGTTGCCAGTTTTTCCACATAGCGGGCGTCGCGGTGCAGCCATTCGATGGGGGTGTCGTCGCCTTTTTCCGCTATCAATTCGCGGGCATAGCGGCTGATGGGCGCCAGCGGATCGTCATTGAGTTCGCTGCCGGCCACCACGGGCACGTATTCGTCGAGCAGGCCGGTTAGCATGCGGGCGATACGCGTTTTGGCCTGGCCGCGTAATCCGAGCAACAGGATGTTATGGCGGCTGAGGATGGCCCGTTCGATGTCGGGCAACACGGTATCGTCGAAGCCGTAAATGCCCGGAAAAACGGTCTCTTTGCGGCGGATTTTCTCAATCAGGTTGGCGCGGAGTTCTTCCTTGACGCTGCGGGCTTCGTAGCCGCTGGCCTTCAGGCCGCCA
>JADLDL010000146.1 GCA_020846655.1 Saprospiraceae bacterium
GCGCAGCGGTACCCACCGAAATACCAAACACCGAGATGCCGGCAATGATGTTGATGGCATTGGTGCTGCGCTTGGCAAACAGGTAACGACGGGCAACTAACAAGGAAAAATTCATAGACAACACCCTTACTTCGGCGGGCGGATTTTCAACAAAGGTATTTCGCCAGGCGCATACTCCGGCAGCCTGCCACACAAATTCGGCTTATCAGGTGCTGTGTTTATTGTTTGGCCAGCACCCGGGCCTCCTGTAGCAGCCGGTCCAGGTCCGCCCGGCTAAGGTACTGGCCCTGCCTAAACACACCCGCAATGCGGCGGGTATTGGCAATATCCTCCATCGGGTTGGCGTCGAGCAGCAGCAGATCGGCTTCCAGCCCTACCGCGATGCTGCCTTTGCGTTTGTCGATGCCCAGGTAGCGCGCCGGGTTCACCGTGGCGGTTTCCAGGGCCGCGAAGGGCGTCAGACCGGCCTCCACAAAAGCCTGCAACTCACGGTGCAGCGCAAAACCCTGCACCCCAAACCACTCCGGCGAATCGGAGCCGCAGAGCAGTGGCACCTGGGCCGAGTGCAGGGCCCGCGTCAGGTGCTGCCGGATGGCCACATAGCGCTTGCCCAGGGCGGCAGGCGGCGGCTGGTTCCAGAAATAGCCGCGCACGTTCCAACGTTCCGGCAGCAGCGAGGCCGGGATGTAGTCCAGGTCGGGCAGGCGCCGGATGGAATCTTCGGGCATACCCGTGCCAAAGGAGCTGTGCAAAAAATGGTTTGTAGGCGTCACGGCAATGCCGGCGGCTTTGACCTGTTGCACCAGGGCGGGTATTTTGCTCTCGTCGAGCAGGGCCACCGTGGGCCAGGCTTTTTCTTTTTCCCAAAGGCCGGTGCCCGACACGCTGGTCCGCTGCCGGGCGCTGTCGGGCAGGAGTTGTTCCAGAAACTCGTCGAAATGTTCGATTTGCTGGCCGGCAGCCAGGGCCCGCGCCAGTCCGATATCGGGCCCGACGTGCCCCGTCAGCGGCATGCCCAAGGCGCGAGCCGTCTGCACCACCGCCTCGTAGGGGCCGGGTTGTACGAAATACGTGATTTTGATGGCGTCGTAGCCGGCTTTGTGAAAACGACGCACACTGGCGGCGGCTTCTGCGGGGGTTTCAATGATTTCGCCGACAAAAGGCACCGGAAAAGGCCATTTGCCCACCAATTGCGGGCAGGCCACAAACAACTCGGGGCCGGGCGTCTTGCCGCGCGCGATTTGTTTTTTCAGGTTCAAATACACCGAATCGCCGCACATGATGCGGGCTGTGGTGACGCCGTTGGCCAGCATCAGTTTGGCTTCCTGCGGGAGCATAGCCGGCGAAATGCCTTGTTCGGTGAAAAAATGGGCGTGCATATCCATCAGGCCCGGCATTAAAAATTTGCCGGTGCCATCAATCACTTGCGCCCGTTTGGGCACCGCGATCTGGTCGGCATCGCCCATCTGGCGGATCAGGCCTTTTTCCAGCACCACTGTTTGTTGGGAGCGGGTGTAGTCGCCGTCCATCGGAATCAGGGTCACATTGCGGATCACCACCGTTTGGGCGGGCAGGCTCATCGCCTGGCAAGCCAGCAACAGCATCAAAATTTTTCTCATCGGTCGGTCAAATTTGTCGGGCGAGGGAAACGGAGTAAAGAAAAGCAGAAAACGCTCCGACGAAAGGGGATGTTGGATGAACGGGAGGCTTTCCGGCCGGCAAGAACTATTTTTGTCAGGCCGGGGTTTGTAAACCAGCCCCGACAAGCCCCCACTCATTTTTCACATCCATGCTGCGCCTATGACCATCCTCGCCGAAACCCCGCGCCTTTTCCTGCGGCCGATGCAAGCCGACGATTTTGATTTCACCTTTCGCATGCAAAGCGACCCGGTCTGCATGCGCTATATCCGCCCGCCGGCCACCAGCACCGCCGAGGTGGAGGAGCGCCTGGCCATGTGGGCCAAATATGGAACCGAAAACCCCGGCCTGGGCGCCTTTGCAGCCATCGACAAAGCCTCCGGCCTGCCCGTGGGCAACTGCGTGGTGCGGCACATCGACTGGCAGCCCGGCAACGACCTGGAAATTGGCTATGGCCTGCTCCCCGAACACTGGGGCCGCGGGCTGGCGACTGAAATTGCCCAGGCCATCTGCCACTACGCCCTGACCCGCTTCGACGTGCCCCGCGTACTGGCTGTGACCGACCCCGACAATATCGCTTCCCAACGGGTGCTGGAAAAATGCGGGTTCCGGCAGATCGGCCGGCGGTTTATCTATGGTTCGGAGAACCTGGAATTTGAAAAGGTGCGGTAAAAAGCCGGCAGCGCAACACCAATTCGCTGCGCGCCTACCGCTGCAACAGCAGCACATCGCCCTCAAACCGATGCTTCGACCCGTCGGTAAATTCTACCTCTGCCGACCAAACGAACACGCCCGGCTCCAGCAGGCGGCCGTCGCGCGCGGTGCCGTCCCACACCAGCGCAGCCGCGCCCGGCGCCTGGTTTTCTGCCAGAAAAACAAGGTTGCCCCAGCGGTCAAAAACAGCCAAGCGGCGCACCTGCGTGGCACTTTTGGAAAGAGACAGCGTGAAAGAATGGTTTGGCCCGTTTTCTGAAAAATCCCGCAGGAAAACATTCGGCGCGTACACATCCAGCCGGGGCAGCACCCGGATCAGGAGCGAATCGGCGCCCCGGCAGCCGCGCTCGTCGAACGCCGTAAGGCGGTACACCGTAGGCGCCGTTGGCATGGCTACGGGCTCGGGACAATCAACACAGGAAAGCCCCGCAGGGGGCGACCACTGGTATTGCAGCAGCGGAAAATTGCTCTGCACCCGCAGCCGAAGCGAGTCGCACACCAGCAGCTCCCGGTCTTCCCCCAGCGCGAGCAGCAGGGCGGGCGGGTCCTGGAGCGTCAGCGGCACATCAAACTGGCAGCCCAGCGAGTCGCGCACCGAGGCCACATAGGCGCCGGCGCCCAAGCCTGCAAACAGCGGCTGCACTTGTGGCGCGCCCTCGTTGAGCACAAATTCCACCGGCCCGCCGTTACCCTGCCACTGCTCGAAGCGAATCCAGCCCGTGGTGTCGCCGGCACAGCCGGGTTCGGTCCAGCGGACGTCCGCACTCAGTTCGGCTTCGTACACGTACAAACTATCGGTGGCGGTGCAGCCGTTCGCCGAGGTGACGGTGACGGCATACCAGCCCGGCGCGGGGGCTGACAGGATCGATTGCGCTGCGCCGGTCGACCACTGGTAGGCCGCAAAGGCGCCGGCATCCAGCACCGCCGGTGTGCCGTTGCAGAGGATGGTGTCGGCGCCGCCGATGGCAAAATCCGAGAGGTCTTCGAGCAGCAATTCAGCCGGCTGCGACACGGCTCGGCAATGGGGCAAGGCGAGGTTGCCAAGCGCGCCGGCCACCACCACGCGGTAGGTTTCGCCGTCGCCGGGCTGTGGCAGCGTCAGGCTGGGCGTGGTGGCGCCCGGCAGGTTTTCCCAGGCATTACCGCTCGGCGAAAAGACCTGCCACTGCACGTACACCGGCATGTAGGGCGGGTCGGCAATGCCGGCCTGGATCGTGAGGGGTTTGCCGGCGCAAAAAAATGCCGTGGCCGGCACATCGATATCGGGGCCGCAGGCCCGGAACGAGATATTGTCGATGGCCAGGTCGTTGCCATAGCCGCCGGGGGCGATGTTGCGCATGCCGAGCGCTACCTCGCTGGCGCCCGGCGCCGTAGAAAACGAAAACCGGTACGTGTGCCAGGTAGCGTCGATGGGGATGTTGTTGGTGTTGCACACTTGTTTGCCATCGATCTCAAACGCCAGTTGTGGTTTAATGATCGTCGGGTCGTTGAACGCATTGTTCATCGCGATCACATCGACAGAAAACTCGTACAGGGTATTTTCACAAACAGTCACCTTTTTTTCAAAAAAAAGGCCCGGCTGGTAACTGGCGTTCACCACCATCATGTAGCCATTGGGCTCGGGGCCGTTGTCTTCAATTTTTATCCAGGTGGTGGCGGCAAACAAGCCCCAATTGACCGTGCTGTTGGAAATGGTGTAGGAGCCGTCGCCGGGCGGCGGATTGGTTTGGTAACTATAGCCCGGCGCAAAGCCTGGGTTGACCGGCACTACATTGGGGATGCCTTGCCCAAAATCGCCGTTGGGAAAAATATTTTCGCCCAGGTTGCCCGAGCAGGTACTGGTGCAAATGGCCCGCGACAGCACGCCGCCGGTCTGTGCTACCCCGCTCAAGGCGGCCACACACAGTCCGCAAAGGCAAAACAAGCGATACGTTTTCATCTGCCCAAAGATAGCGCGCCGGCGAGGCTATTTTTCCTGGAGCGACAGAAAATACAGCGTAAATCCTTTGCGCGGATCGCTCGGGCGTTTGGGCTCATACAGCACCCGGATGGTGTTGGGCCCGGGCCGCACCCAGGATTTGTCGAGGCTCAGCACGGCCTCTTCGATGCCGGGGCCGCGGTTGGGCGGCAGCCACACCGCGTTTTCGCCGTTGAACAGGATCAGGGCCTCGCGGTTGGTATCGATCCAGCGGGTACGCACTGTCATGTCGATGCTGCTGCCGGAAAACAAACCCTGGGGCAGTACCATCTGGTACTCTTTGGACTCGATTTTGTCGTTGTCGCGGCCCAGTTCCACCACCAGGTTCTGGCGCGTGGGCGCCGGCTGGCTGTGGTCCCAACCAAACACCATGACGCTGCCGTCGGAGGAGGCCTCCGGGTAGTAGTGCATGTTTTGGTACACCCAGAGGAGTGCCCGTTCGTCGGTAAAAATATTTTCCAGGTAGTAATCGGCCAATAGCCACCCGCGCGGGGTTTCCCGCACGGTGCGCATCAGGTCTTCGAGCGTGGCGGCGCTGGGGCCACCGCTGGGGTTTGGGGTGTTGAAAATGTAGCGTTTCTGGTGGGTATCGTAGTAGGACTGCCGGAACCAGAGCACGTTTTGGGTATCCAGGTAATACGACGCAGCGGTAGGCACGGTGGACAGGATCAGGTCGCCGGGCTGTCGTTTGCGGGCCACGTAGGCACTGGCTTCCTTCCAATTGGTAAACGACCAGTTGGCAATCCGGGTGTCGACGATATGCCCTTCCAGGGTACGGGCCAGGGCCAGGTCGGCAATGTCGTTCCAGTGGGCATTGCCCAGCAGCAGGCCAAATGGAATGGTAAAAAAGGCATAGGCGGCGGCCGGAGAGGCCTTCGGCCAATATTTTTGTTTGAGCCATTCCCAGGCGGCGTAAAAAAACACACCCATGCCGAGCAGCACGTAGGGGTAGGCAAAAATCAGGTAGCGGCGCAAAAAGGGCTCGCGGAACACAAAACTCAGCAGCAACAAGGGCACCACAAAACTGGCGAGGAGCCAGGCGCCGGCGCGCGGGTAGCGCCAGGCGGCAATGAGCAGTCCGGCCAGGGCGGGCACATAAAACCAGTTGAGGTCGTAGCGCAGCAGGCTTTCGTACACCTCAAACGACTCGAAGGGTTTTTCGGCCGTAAGGCCGGCCAGGCGGCTCCAGTCGGGGATGGCCCATTCGGCGATGTCCGACAAAAAAAACGGCGAAAGCAGCGTTTTCAGCCCTGCCCCAAACATCGGCACCGTCACCAGCAACAAAAACGGCGCGGTGAGGCCGGCCAGCCAGGCATACTTGGGTCGCTCGGCGCGGGCCTCGCCCCCCAGATAGCCCTGCGCCAGGCGGATGAGCGCATAGGCGGCAAGGGTGAACACAAAGAAAAACGTGAGTTGGTGCGCCAGCAGCGCCAGCAGGCCCACCAGTGGCAAAGCCGCCAGGTAGCGACCGTCGATGCCCTGGCGGGCCCAAAAACTGCCACTTGCCTGCCGTTCCCGCGTTTCGAAAGCCGCCCAAAAGACCAGGCCCAGCAAGAGGAAGAAAAAGGCCAGGATGGCGTAGTTGCGGCACATGCGCGACCAAAAGATCAGAAACAGGGAAAAGGTGGCGCCGCCGGCGGCCAGCAAGCCCACGTAGCGGTTGAAGAAGCGGCAGCCCGCGCGGTACACCAGCCAGAGGAGGGCAATGCCGAACAGGGCGCCTGGCAGGCGGGCCCAGAACGCCGAGGTATCCAACAGCGAGAACCCGGGTAGCAACAGCACGGTAAGCAGAATGCCGTTGTTGTCGTCGGTCAGCAAAGGGCCGCCTTGTTCGAGGAAGTTTTTGGCCCGCATCACGTGCACGTATTCGTCCATCCAAAGGCTCAGGGCGGAGAGGTTCAGGAGGCGCAACAAGGCGCCGGTAGCCAGCAAGAGGAACAAAACGAGCATGCTCCGGCGGGCGTGCGAGCGCTGCGAGACAGGGTAGGAAGCAGAAGTTGCTTGCGCCGATGAAACAGGTGGATTAGCAGCGGTTTTTTTGCGGGTTTCCTGGATTCCGTTGGGCTTACGCGCCATGAGTCTGTTGTATTATTACTCTTTCCGGTCTGTGGGATGTTGAAAGAGAGCCAGCCGGGAAACCGGCCGGCATTGCAAGTTTCCGGACTTTTCGTTTTTTGACAAAATACAGCCGTCCAAAAAAATAGCCATGAAGAGCACGGGCGGCTGATTTTTTTATTCCTGCGGGCACCGGCAAGCCGGCTGGCAAAGGCTACCTTTGCTGCGTGAGCAACATCCGCCACCTTCTCGACCGCTACCAGGCGCATCCCTCGGTAGTCCAACTATTGGAAAACCTCCGACAACCACAGGCCCGCGTGCAACTCACCGGGCTGACGGGGGCACAGGCTGCCTTCGCCTTGGCGGCCAGCCTCACAGCGCCCAAAACGCCTGCCAGCACCCTCCTGTACATCGCCGAAAGCAAAGAAGAAGCCGCCTACCTGCTCAATGACCTCCAGGGCATTTTGGGCGAAGAACCCGTGTTTTTTTTCCCGGACAGTTTCAAACGACCGGCCTTTTTCGACGACCTGCATCCCACCCAGATCCTGCAACGCAGCGAAGTGGTGAATAAAGTGAGCAGTGGCAGTGGCAGTGGCAGTAGCAGTGGCAGTAGCAGTGGCAGTGGCAGTGGCAGTAGCGGGAGTGTGGTGGTGACGTATCCGGAGGCCTTGTTTGAAAAAGTGGTGTCGCCGGAGGTGCTGGCGCAAAGCCGGATCGAGATCGCCAAAGGAGAGGCGCTGGATGTGGATTTTGTGATTCAGGTGCTGGTGGAATACGGGTTTGAGCGCACCGATTTTGTGTACGAACCCGGGCAATTCAGCGTGCGCGGCGGCATCATCGACCTGTTTTCGTACGGCAACGAATGGCCGTACCGGGTGGAGCTGTTCGACGATGAGGTGGAAAGCATCCGGACCTTTGACCCGCTGACCCAGTTGTCGCGGCAGACGATCGCCAGCGTCAGCATTGTGCCCAACCTCAACACCCGGTTCCGGCAAGACCAGAAGGTATCCCTCTTCCGGGTGTTGCCCGAACACACTGTAGTTTGGATCAAGGATTTTCAGTTTCTGCTCGACCGGCTCCAGTATTGTTTTGAAAAAGCCGAGCAATTTGCCGGCAAGATCAGCGCCCTGGATGCCGCCGAATTGCGCGAGATTTTTCGCGACCGCGCTTTTTTGTTTCCGGGCGATGTGGCCGAAGACGTGCGGGGCTACTCGATGGTGTTTATGGAAAAACAAAACGCGGCCACTACGGCGTTGCTGAGCCAATAGCGTGTTTCGGGGTGCGGGGTGCGGGGTGCGTGTTTCGTGTTTCGGGGTGCGTGTTTCGGGGTTTTAGGGCGGTACTACTATGAAATGGCATTGGCTTTTTTGCGCCCGTAGTCCTCCCCCCTGCCCCATAGCCATCAACTTAAACGTTTGAAGGCGCTTTTTTTACTTCGACATTCGATATTCTGCGGTTCGATATTCGATATTTTTTAAGCCAACTACGTTGGAATATCGAATATCGAACCGCAGAATA
>JADLDL010000147.1 GCA_020846655.1 Saprospiraceae bacterium
GCTTTGAGGGCATCAACCTCGGGCGTGTGGGCATCCACCAGGGGGAAATAGCCGCCCAGGCCGATGTAGTCGAGCTGCGACCAAAACGGCACCCGCTCCCAGTCGTCCCAATTGGACGAGTACACCAATTTGCCGGAATACTGCTGCCGGACATCGCGGATCAATTTCAGCCAGAATTCCGGCCGTTGGGCGATGGATTTCCCGAATTCCGTGCCGATACAAAACAGCTCTACGTCGGTGGAATCGGCTAGCCGGGCCATTCGGAGGATATATTTTTCATAATCGGCCTCCCAGGCGGACCAATCGGCAGCGGAGGCAAACTCGAGTCCGCCGGTCCAGCCGCCCGGGATGTACACCTGGGGTTTGAGCATCACCCGAACGCCGGTTTCGTGGGCTTTCCGGATGGTTTCGCGCACCCCTTCGGGGGTTTCGCCCCACCATTGGCCGTTGAACTCGTTGTAATGCACCACGGGCTGGCCCGGCCGGGTGAAGGCATAGGGCACGACGGCAATCCAGTTGGCGCCAACGCTCCTGACGGCGGGCATGGGGTCGGCTGGAAAGGGTTCGGGAGGGGCCACAAAGGTGAGGCCGTTCATCCGTTGGCTGATCGGCAGGGCCGCCGCCTGGATGGCGGGTTGGCCGGGCTGGCTGCATTGGCTGTAGCCGAGCCAGAGGACAAGGGAGAGGAGGACAGGCAGTTTCATCATACAAAAGAATAACCCCGTTCAGGGCCGTAGCACCGGAACGGGGTTGAAAAGTAAGACAAAGCCGGTAAACCAAGTAGATAAATCCGGACCTTGACCAGTACGAGCAGTGATGCAGCGGCTGAGGCGGCACAAAAGCGCCTATTCCACCAGCGCAGCGATCCGGGCAGCCAGATCGCTCATCTCTTCGGCCGAGAGCAGGAGCGGCTCTTTCCCAAAGGAAAGATCGGACAGCGACTGGAGCGGCATCAGGTGGATGTGGGCATGTGCGACTTCCAGGCCGATGACAGCGACCCCGACGCGTTTGCAGGGCACTACCGGCGGAATGGCGCGGGCTACTTTTTTGGCAAAAACCATAAGCCCTGCCAGGTAATCGTCATCCAGGTCGAAAATATAGTCGATTTCCTGTTTGGGAATACAGAGGGTATGGCCTTTGGTTTGGGGGCGCACATCGAGAAAGGCCAGGTAATCCTGGGTTTCTGCAATTTTGTAGCAGGGGATTTCGCCGTTGACGATGCGGGAGAAAATGCTTGCCATAAATGTTTAGCCGATTGAAATGTCCACCACTTCAAATTCAAACACGCCGTTGGGCGTTTCGACCCGGGCGACATCGCCGCGGACTTTACCGAGCAAACCGGCGCCAATGGGCGACGAAACCGAGATTTTCATCAGTTTGGTATCGGCTTCCGTTTCGGAGACCAGTTTGTAGGTAACCTGTTTGCCGCTTTTCAGGTTTTTAATGGTGACATTGGACAGGATTGCCACTTTCGAATCGTCCAATTGGCTTTCATCGAGCACCCGGGCATTGGACAGCACTGTTTCCAGTTCGCTGATCTTCATTTCGAGCATACCTTGGGCGTCTTTTGCAGCGTCATATTCTGCATTTTCAGACAAATCGCCTTGCGAACGCGCCTCTGCAATAGCCCGAGCGGCTTCCTGCCGGCCGGTGGTTTTCAATTCATCCAATTCGGCTCGGAGCTTCTCATATCCGCCCTGCGTCAAATACGTGTAATTAGCCATAATGTTGAGAGTAAACATAGAAAAGCAGAAACGTTTCTACCGGGTAGATAGAAACGTTTCTGCAGTTATTTAGAGCGGCAAAGATACGGTCAATTGGAAAAAGATAAAATTTTTCGACTGCTTTTTCCGCTCGTCCTTGCTACTTGTTTCAAATTAGAGGTCCAAACGCAGGCCGATGTTGTGGATTCCCTGGAACACCGTGGTGCTGCGGTAGCCATAATCGATCGAGAACCGGGAGTCGGAACCTTTGCGCAAGGGCATGGAAACGGTGAGGCCGCCGGAAAGACCATTGTCCAGAGAGGCTTCCACGCTGCCGCGCGGTGCATCGAATTCCGACTTGTATCCTACGCGGAGCGAGAACAATTTGCCGAGGGCAAATTCGAGGCCGGCGCCGACCTGGTCGCGGGAAAACGCGTTGGAGCAGAAGTTGCCCACCAGGGTCAGGCGGTTGGTTTTGCCCAACAACCAATCGTAGGAAGCACCGATGTTCAACTGCGACGGCAATTCATACGAAGCCGAGCGCTGGTAGTAGGTGATCGGATACTCGAACGTCGGGTTGGTGCTGCTGTTGGGTTTCGACAAACCTTCACCCGTAAAGCGCATTTTCGAACCAATATTGCGCAGCGAAATACCGAATTTGAAGTTGTCGTTCGCGCCGGTAACATACTGTACACCGGCATCGAGGGCTACAGCGCTGGCGCCGGCGTTGCTGATGGATTCGTTGACGAATTTGACCGTAATGCCTACCGATACGTGGTTGACAAACACTTGGGAATAGGAAATGCCCATGTTAAAAAAAGAGGGGCTGAAGGTCGCCCCGGAGCCTTCCGGCGTATCGGTGGTGGTTAGGTCCAGATCACCCATATCCAGCGACATCAGGCTGACGCCGAAAGCGCCGCCTTTACCAACCCGCTGGGCAAAACCCAGGGCGTTGATGTTGACATCCGAACCGACGAGGTAGCGCGTATGGCCCAACTGGAGTTGCGTTTTGTTGATCCGGGCCAAGCCTGCCACATTGAGAAACATGGCTTCGGAGCCCGAAATCATCGAGGTGTTCATCGAATGAAGACCTGCACTGCGTGCCCAGGGGTTGATCAACAATTGGTTAGCGCCTGCTTCGCCCTGACGGTCCGGGTTGCCGGCAAAGGCGGAGCCCGCCAGAAGTACCAGACACAAGGGCAACAGGTAGATGTATTTGTAACGCATATTATTTTATTTTGGATGGATCATTGTTCATTGATCGTAGCGTGGCAAAACGAAACCGGTGTATGGATGATTGCCGACGCAGCAAAACATGCTTCGGCAATCATCCATATTCCGGTATTCGACTCTACAAGCCGGATGGGTCAAACTGGCGGGCAATGCCAAACCACTTGATGGTTCGTTCGCCCATTTCCGGCGCCGTAAAGTGGATGAGATACACACCGCTGGCAACAGGAATGCCTTTGCTGTTTCTCAGATCCCACTCCAGGTCCGGAGCAATTTGCTGATACGGTTTGTATACTTCTTCACGCTTGTATTGGCGGATAAATTTGCCATCGAGCGAATAGATCGTGACGGTACATTTCGCCGGCAGGTTCGTGATCTTCACCGTGTTGGTAAACTGGCTGGTTTCGTATTGGGAGTAGCCGTAGTATGGGTTCGGCACTACTTTTACGGAATCCAGTGCGTTTTCTACCTGCACGCGGTCAAGTGCAATGGCTGCCTTGTTTTGGATCTTGAACTGGTACAGCGGGTGGCCCGTTTTCTTGTTGCCATCGTCGTCGTTCGACCAGGTATCGTACGGTTTGTTGGTGCGCAGTTTGAACACCACATCGTTCGGAATCAGGCCGTCTTTGAGCGACTTCATTTTGAAATCAGGCGCCAGTTGCAACATACCGGCCCAAGCAATCTTCTTGATTTCCGATACTTTAGCAATGGCCGGGTTGGGGTTGAGTTCCGGGGTAAACCGTTTCCGGGCCGATTCACAACCGTCATAGTTGCTGTTCATGACGTACACCCAATGCTGGCCACCCAAAACGAGATCGTAGTAGAAGCGCGGGTTGTCGCGGGTAAACTGATCGGTCGGGTTCCACAACATGTCACGGCCGGTGTACAGAGGATCGAGGACGTCGGTGTAGCAGGAGTTTTCGCCAAAGAAGATGTTCAGGCGGCGGCCGGATTCTACGTCAATGGCGTAGCCCGGGAACCAACCCATACCGTAGATTGGATTGCCGTTGGTTTCCTTGGCGCCGTCCGGATCGGGTTTGCCGTCGCCATCGGCGTCGGTTTTGCCTACCGAAAGCGAGTACCGCACATCAAACATAAAGCGTGTTTTGCCGGCTGGCGATTGCGTCGCCAGTGTAGCATCTTTCGGGTAATCATTGGCCGTTTCGGTGTAGTAGTGCGAAGCGGATTCAATGATCACACAACGGCTCCATTTGCTGGTGTCGCTGGTGAGTACGATGTCTACGTTGGGCAAGGTGGCCAGTTTGCGGTAGCGGCTATCCGGGTTGGCCGGTGACTGGTTGCCACCGATGGCCGAACGGTTCAAGGAGGCGGTCGAGGAAGTCCAGCCCGGCGTAATGGTGGTTTCGCCGTCCGGCAAAACATCCCATTCGCAGAGTGGGTAGGGTACGAACCAACCGTTGCCCAGGGTACTCAGGGCTTGGAAGGGGTCATACTCATTGTCGCGCTCCAGTTTCCGGGTTTTCACGAAGTGAAACGGCGCTCCATCCTGATCGGGGAAACCGACCAGCCAGCGTTGGTTGGGATCGGCGTACTCGATTTCAGCGCCAATAGCGCCGTTGGTTTCGCCCGGGTTGGCATAGATTTGCGGTTCCTGCAACGACCAGGTGTAGCTACCGGTCAGCGCGGGTTGCGCCACGGTCACCGAGAATCCGTATTCCAACACCAACTGCTCATTGAGTTGGGCGATGGAATTGGCCGAAGCAATGACGTCGCCGTCCGGCAATTTGCGCAGTTCCCACTTGGCGTTTTTGTCCAGTTTGTTATCCGTCATGTTGGCATCTACCAACTTGAGTTCGTAGTCGCCGTCCTGTACTTCAAACGGGTTGAAGATCGTCACCGTGATTGGGCCGCGACCTGCTTTATAGGTCAACACGGAGTCCGGGTTGCCACCGTTGAAGAGGGAGTTGCGGCTGTCGGGCTCCAGGTCGAGGAAGTTGCCGTTGTTGCCTACGCCTTCCAAGCGGGTGGCGATGACGCCGTCGCCGTAGTTGGCTTGCAGCACCTGATCGACAATCGGACGCGGGATCACCGTGTGGATTTTGATCGGACCATCGGCAGATTTACGGCCGGGCAAGTACGGGCGTTGTTGGCCCGGAGCCGGGATCGTCAGCGGATCGAAGGTTCCAAAGTTGTTGTACGCATACGCGATGACAGCGTAGTAGTACTTCTTGTGGTTGATCAGCCGTTTGTCGTTGCCGGTGGCAAATTTATCGTCCAGGATCGGGAAAGTGCGCCGGAGGCCCTGGTTTTGGCCGTCCACTTGCAATTCCGGGTAGTAAAGACGGTTGCCCGTGTTCGGGTCACGCAGTTCCAGCCAGTTGTAAATTTTGGAGATCCCGTTTTTGATATCCACCTGGAATACCGGGCGGGATTTGTCCGGATCGTCAAAATCAGCCGTCGACACGTTCGGATTGATCAATTGATAAATCCGGTAGCCTTCAAATTTGTATTTCACAGATTCGCGTTCCAGGGAGTCCATGCTGTTTTTCAGCGAATCGGGGCCGAGGAAGTCTACTTGCGAATACGTTTCGTTGAAGTTGTTCGAGATGGAATCGTTGGACAACACTGCGACCAGTTGTTGGTTCAGTTCGATCCAGTCTACCTTAGGTGCATCCGGACCGTCGAGCAGTTCGAAGCAGTTATCAAACAGACCTTGTGCCAGTTTGTCGGCGCGGAAGATCTGTTCTACATCGGGGCAAGGGTAATCGATGTCGGCTACCCAGGGAATACCGATGATCAGCTCGTTCACGGCACCCGGCAAAAGGGTGAACGGGCCCGAAGCCTGAAGGGTACGGCGGTCGTACACGGGCAGGTTGGCGGAGCACATGGACCAGCCGTTTGGATCGTTCGGTGGGTCTTGGAGGGCATATTTGGTGGGTTCTGTACCACCATAGCCGTCGCCGCCATAGGTAAACGGCGTGCCGTCTTTCCAGGAGCCCGTAAGGTAGCGGTAGAATTCTACCGGCAAGTCCGGGTCGTGCGAATACGCCGGCGGGTTGTTGTAGGCCGGGTTGTTGTAGTATACAAAAGAGGACAAGCCGATTTCTTCACCAAATGTATCCAAGGGGCCGCGGAAATAGTCGATCCCGATAATGGGCACTTGATCGCAGTACGTTGGCACCGGACCATCCTGCGACGGGCAGTCACAGTTGGGCTGGCCGTCGGTCGCGTCGCCGTTATAGCAATACATAAGGTCCAGGGTGCTATCGCAACCGATATAGTCGTCGAGGAAGCAGCCGAGGTCCGGGTCCGCCCACATGGCAAAGAACATGGAGTCGATCCGTTCGGTAGCCCGGTTGATGAGCTTGTACCGTTGGAAGGTCATGTCGTTCAATTCGTCGTTCGTCAGGTAGGCAAAGGCTTGTACCTGCACCTCCATTTGAATCGGGCTGCCTTTTGTGCGGGCGTGCGGGGCGCCACCGCCCTGGTCGTTGTAGATCCAAAACACCATCTCATCGGGGAAGCGGTCCTGTGCACAGCCGCGAATTTCGATAGATGGGTAGTCGCCTTTCAGGGGCTCATACAGGTTGTTACCGTTGGCATCGTAGAAACCGGCGAGGCCTTGGTTGGTGTAGGGCAAATCAAAGCCCCACACATCGGCAAAGAGTTCGTTGCCGCGTGCCGGCCAGCCTTTCACCCCGCGCGGGATGGCAGACTCGCTGAGGTTGCCGGCCAGGAGGTTGGCCAGGTGTTTGCGAATTTCGTCGCCGGTTACCCGGAAGTGGCGGTCCCAGTTTTTGCAGGTGCCTTCGTCCGTAGTACCGACTTCATTGAGCGGGCCGGGCCAAAAATCGTTCGTACCGCCTGAGTGGCCGTAGTCCTGGCAAGCCAGTTTCAGGTTGCCGGCAGGGTCGACGCCACCCAGCCAGACGGAACCGGCAAAGATGGAGGAGACTTCTGTCTGGCCGCTGGAAACATCCACTTTCGGTACAATATACCGGCCGTTGTCGAAGTCCCACCAGCAGTCACCGCCGTTGAGCAAACGGGCGCGCACGTTGTTGATCTCCATGTCAATCTGTGCCTCGGAGTTGGCACAAACGCCGCGATATTGTACTTTTTTAGTATTGCGTTGCGAGCGGGACAGGTCCGGTGTGTGCGCTACGACACCCCAGGACAAGGTCGCTAACAATGCTACTATCCAAAGTCTTTGAATACGCATGGTTATTAAGTTTAATTTTTTTGACAAAATTTGATTCGAACTGGATGTGGCGGAGACGTCGTCGCTTGGTGTTCAAAGCCCGTACGCCTCAGCCACATCGGTATTTTAAAATTCTACGGAAGCACCTACATAAATCCGGCGCGGTTGTGTGTACCGGTCGGGGTTGAGCAGTGCCCAGGAATAAGAAGCCAGGTAGGCATTAACATTCCGGTTTTGCTGTTCCAGACCGGCCAGCAGCGACTGGCCTTCGGCAGTTGCCAGGTAACCATCGTCGGTGGGCGAGCCGGTTACGGAATACACCCCTACTACGTTTTTGATGTTCAGCAGGTTCGACACCCGGAGGTATACGTTCAGGTTGAGCGGTTTTTTGTTGGCCGCCACGAGGCTGAAGGATTTGTCGAGACGCAGGTCCAGGTTAATCCGCCAAGGCAAGCGGCTGCCGCTGAAGGTACCCAGCGTACCGCTACCCCCGAAGCGCTCTGCGCGCTGGCGGGCGGTGTACGGGCGACCCGAAGCAGCCGTCAATTGCATGTTGGCGCCGAAGTTGGCCAGGATGTCTTTGCCAGCGATACGCGGGCCGTTGTAGCGTTTGCCCGAATCGTAGCGGTAGTCAATGATAGCCGAGATGTTGTGGCGCTCGTCGAAGTTCAGCGGGAACAGCGTGCGGATGTTGCCGCGCGTGGTCAGGCCGCGCTGCGAGTTGGCATCCGAACCCGTACCATCTGCAAATTGCAGGGTATAGGCCAGACGCAATTCGGCGTTCTGGATCCGGCGCAGGTCGTATTGCATGGTGAAACCTTTCACCGTACCGAAGTCCACGTTGTCGTAGGTTTCGTAGCGACCGATGGTGGGCACGTACAGGATGGTGCGGCTCTGGATCATGTCGCGCATTTCGCGGTAGTAGGCCGAGAATTTTAGGGCCGAGTTTTGGTTCAGGCGCTGCTGGAAGCCGACTTCATAGTCAACTACTTTTTCCGGCTTCAGGTTGGCGTTGTTGCCGGGCGTACGGTTGGGTACGTAGAAGTAGACGTAGTTGAGCGGCGTCACCTGCCAGTTGCTGGGCGGGCGCTGCACGAGTACGTCGTAGTGGGCAAAGAAGTTGGCATCGTCCGAAATCGGGAACGAGAAGGCCAGACGCGGCAGCCAGTTGACCTGGGGCGTGTAGTCTTCAAAGGACGTGTTCGGGTTAAAGCGGGTATCGAAGATGTCGTCGCCGCCGGCAGTATCGCGCAGCAGCGGGTTAACGACGCCGCCACCGAAGATCACGTTGCCATCAGGGGCTTCCGTGCCATCGGGGAAATACCAGGTATTGCCGTTGCGGAAGGCTTTGAGGGCCGGATCAGACAGGTTGTTGGTGTACACCTTGAAATCATCGCCAATGGTACCCGGGCGTTCAGCGCCGCCGTTGGGGAATTTGGCGTAGTAGTCGCGGGCATTTTCTACTTCATACAGCGAATACTGGTCCTTCATCACCTTGGTGTTCAGGTCAAAGCGCTCGATTCGGAGGCCCAGGCTGAAGATCATTTTGTTGAAGGTAAACTTGTCTTTGATATAGGCGGCCTGGTAGAGCGGGCGGAGCGGCGCTACCGGGAAGTCGCGGACACCATCGGCGTCTTTGCTGGTAAAGAAGTCGTTGAACGTAATGTTGTTGTCCAGTTTGTTGCCGAGGTAGTCATAGCCGTAGTAGCCGAGCAAAGACTGGTCGGTCATTTCCCGTGGCGAGAACATGCTCAGGGAAAGTTCTTCCGGGCTGAGTTCGTTCGGGTTGAGCCAGCGGTCGAGACCGAGGCCTTTTACTTCCCGAATCTTGCGGTAGAATTTGAAATCCTCCAGGTTGATCACCGTATTGGCGTACAGGTCGAAGGAGTCGCCCAATTGTGGGGAAATAATCGGATCCCAGTAGCGACCGATGACGGTATTGGTGTCAACACCGTTGAAGTGGTTGTTGGTCACGAGGGTCATCAGGTCCCACAGGCCGCCCGGAGCAATGCTCCAGCTGCGGTCGGTCCGTTGTTCCGTCAGCAGGCCGAACTGGATGTTGTGTGTGCCGGTTTTACCGAGTTTGAGGTCAAAACTGGCCGAGGCGATACCGGTCAGGATGTCGCTTTCGCTTTTGGCGTAGCTGTTGTAGATGGAACTGACGTTTTTGTGCATGCCCGTCCAGATATCGTCATAGACGTTGCTGAAACGGCCGTTGGTGTTCAAAAAGTCGTTGATATCCTCTACGTTGGAGTATTCGTTGTAGGCCACCAGCCCCGGGTTGGGGATCACAGTTTGGCCGGCAGCGTTCAGGTAGCCGCTTTCGTAGCCCGTGTATTCCTGGCGGTTGTCGATGTGGCGAACCACACCCTGGTCGTCGAAACCGACAACCGGAACATAGTCGTATTTGAAACGACCGATGTAGCCGTATTCGAACAAGCGATCCTGGTGCCGCGGGTCGTAGTTGCTGCCGAGGCCGCGTTCGAAACCGAATTGCAGGGTATAGCTGGCGTTCGAGACCGTCACCCGGTTAGCGGAAGCCGCGTCGCGGTTGCCGTCGCTGTTGCCGAGGCGGTGCCGGAAACGGGCGATACCGCGGTAGCGGGAGTTGTAGCCCGTAGGATTGTTTTGGCTGTTGAGCAACAACCAGTTGTTGTCGGACCAGCCGCCACCGCCGGTGGGCGTAAATTGGTCTTCGATGTCCTGGTACGTGCCGGTAACGCTCAGGTCGATGTTGTCGGACAGGCGGAAGTCCAGTTTGCCGGTCACGTCGATGGTGCGGCGGGCCTCATTCGGAGTGAATTTGGTCGACAACACGCTGTCTTGCGTATATTGTTCAGCGGACGCCGTGCGCACGCCGTTGACGAGCGAGAGCGGGTGTACCATCAGGCGGCCCAGCACGTTGTTCGGGTCGTTCAGTTTGTCCCGTTCGGCTTGTGCCACAGCCTGGTCGGAGCTGTACCAGTTGTCCCAGTTGATGCCGTCGCCTTTGACCTGATTGACATTGAACGCCGGCGGATCGTCGTCTTTTTGTTTCAAAAACTGACCCGACATCCGGAAGCCCACCAGGGTGCGCTCGCGGGTGCCGTCGCCGCTTTTGACTTTGATGATCGGGCCGCTCACGTTGGCCGTTGCCAGCAACCAGCCGTACGGATCAAGTCCGTAGGAGTTTTCCACCTCCACCGCGCCGTGGTATTCGCTGGCGGGGCCTTTGGTGACGATCGAGATCACGCCGCCGGTTACGTCGCCGTATTCGGCGCCGAGACCACCGGTCACGACTTGCAGCTGTTCGATATCCTGTACGGGCGGCGTGCCGCCGGATACCCGGATACCGTCGATGTAATAGTTGGTGGCATTGGACCGAGAACCTTTGATGTTTACGGCGCCGCCATCGATCGAAGTCGTACCTGCCGTGGTGGCTACGATAGCGTTGACGCTACGCGTAGGCAGGTTTTTGATTTGATCGGAGGTCAGGGTTTGGCCACCCTGGGTTTTGTCCTGCTCGATGAGCGGAACTTTGAAGGCGGTTACCTGCACCTCAGACAACACCGTGCCTTCGGACATGGTAATGTCCAAAGAGTTGATGGTGTTGACCAGTACCCGAACGCCGGTGGTTTTGGCGGTGGTGTAGCCGGTGTAACTCGTTTCCACATCGTAGTTACCCGGGTCAACCGACATGCGGTACTCCCCATTGTAGTCGGTAATGGTACCGCGTACTAAATCGGCACCTTTCATCAACTTAATGGTTGCCCCTATCAGTGCTTCGCCTTGGGCATCGACCACTTTACCCGTCAACACCGTTGACTGGGCAAGTACGGCGCCTGCAAATAGGAGCATGGCAAAAGTTAGTAGTAAAGAACGTCCCATAGAACAGAGGTTGATTATTTTCATAAAAAAGAGCGCAATGTTAGTAAAACTACCCGGCAGCATTTGCATGCATCCCGGCTTATTGTACAAGATTTGACAAATATGAGCCATACGCCGTCCGGCAAATGCCTAAAACAGGCGGCGGTTGTTGGCGATTATTTTTTCTAACAACACTTCTGCAAGTTTTCGTTTCGACTCCTGGGTCCAACCGGCGATATGCGGACTGAGCACTACGTTTTCGAGCGCATGCAAGCGTTGGTACAACGCCTGCTCGTCGGTCGTGAATGTGGTTGGTTTTTCATTTTCAAAAACATCCAGGCAAGCGCCACCGATTTGTTTCTTTTCCAACCCCGCCACCACATCTGCGGTGTGGACACAGGCGCCGCGGGCGGTGTTGATCAGGATAAAACCGGGTTTGCATTGGGCAATGAACGTTTTATTGACAATATGTTTGGTTTCCGGTGTCAGGGGCAAATGCAGGCTGATGATATCCGCGTGCTGAACAATGGTTTCCTGGTCTGTTTCCTGCACCCAGGGCATATCGGCCGCATACCCCGCAGGTTTGTATTTGTCAAAGGCCAGCACCCGCATCTCCATTCCTGCCAGTTTTCGGGCAAACTGGCTGCCCGTGTGCCCGAACCCGATCAGCCCGATGGTTTTGCCACTCAACTCAACGCCGCGGTTGGCTTCCCGCCGCCAGATATTCTGCCGCACTTCGCGGTCGGCTATCAGCGACTTATTCGCCAGGCAGAGCAACATGCCGAGCGCTTGTTCGGCCACCGCGTTGCGGTTGCCTTCCGGGCTGCTCAACACCGCCACTTTTTTTTCGGCCGCGTAGGGCAAGTCCACGATCTCCATTCCCGAACCCAAGCGTCCGATAAATTTCAAATTGCCGGCAATGTCCAGAAACATCCGGTCTACTTTTATTTTACTGTTTATGATCAGGCCTGCGTAGGCAGGTATCACCCTCAAAGTCTCTTCCATCGTGATGTCTGGCTGATAGCGGCATTGGTAGCCGAGCCGCTTCAGTCCATCAACCAACACCGGATGGCAATCGTCGGTGATGAGCACATTCTTCACGTTAATTTCCTCGCAAATTGGTTCGTTAAAGTATAGGAGTGCTGGCACATTGTGTAGACGGGTACCCGGAACGGGTGAACACTGCGGATGAGTTTGTGAAAGAAAACCGGATTCTGTTGGCTTTTCGCCACAGTCAGCAGACCTTTGCCACAGTAAAAAAATGTTATTAATCGACTGCTGACCGCCCAAGGGGTGGCAAAGATATTGATCCAAGCGTATGAAATATACCTTTTTCGGGTTTCTCCTCCTTTGCGCCGGCCTCCGCTGCAGCGCCCCCGCTCCACAGAAAAACCAGGCCCTGGAATGCTATGTCCGCTACCTGGTTCCGGAGGCGCAATTGAGCGTGGAAGCGACCCTCTTTGAGTGGTCGGCCGGCGAAATCCACCGGACATCGGTGGAAGCCCCCGGCGGCATTTCCTACCAAAACATTGCCATGACGCCCTTTCGGGTAGGCGCGGAGGTCAACTACCAAAGCACCCAGGCCGGTGGCTACACCCCTGAGCACATGTTCCGCTGGAAAGATGCACAACGCCGCGACGTTCAGTATGACCTGGAGCTGGCGCCCATCACGGCGTTTTCGTTTGACAAAAACCCCTTGCCCCGCGATTCCGCAGCCACATTCCGCTGGGATGGCAAGGCGCTGGAGAAAGGCGAATCGCTGGTCTTTTTGTGGGAGCGGGAAGCCGGCAACCTGACGGTACCGATGGAAGTGCTCGGCTCCCCGGGCCAAACCAGCATCGACTTCCCGGCCGCCAAACTCAAAGATCTGGAGCCCGGCGCCTGGACGCTGTACCTGGTGCGGAAAAAAGCCGTCAAGACCGATATTCAGGGGATTGCCGCCAGCGCCTTGCTGGAGTTTTACACCCGGGTGGATACGATCCAGGTGCGCTAAGCACCCCGGGGGCCGATACCAAATGATCGTCCCTGGCCCCCAAGGGCTGGCTGTCGGCAGCCGGGAAAGGGTCGTTTAGCCATTATTAACGTTCTGTGGCAGGCAATTTGCCCCGCCATTGCCTGCATTTGCCTAATTTTGCAGGCTAATTCCCCCGGTTTCGTTCAACAATTATGCTCGTTTGACATGAAAAAACTATTTTTCCTCTGCCTCCTGGCAGTTTCCTCCCTGGCCTTGTCCGCTCAAACACCCAAAGGCGCCAGCAACCAGGTCACCGTGCTTTGCAAAATCACCAGTGCCCCCGCCAATACCGACAACATCATTCTGTACGAACAAATCGGTATGGCCTATAAAGAAATCACCCGCGGCCCCAAACAAGCCGACGAATCGTACCTCCTGACCCTGCCCAGCGGCAAAGCCCGTATCTACAGCATCGGATTCAACGAAACGATGAACGGCCGCATCATCCTCGGCGAAGAAGCCCAAGTAACCCTCTACGCCAACGCACAGTTTATGGAAAAAGGCCGCACCCTGAACTCCAAAGCCAACAAAGCCCTCGAACTGATGCGCAAACGCACCGAAGAACTGCGCACCAAAAGCGACGAACTCCGGGTCGAATTCCGGCAAGCCAAATCGGGCGGCGATGCGACTGTGATCAAAACAGTCAGCAACCGGCTGGCGGATCTGGGTAAGGAAAAACTGCGCTTCCTGGATTCCCTGAAAACCGGCAACCCCATGCTTTGGCGCTCAGCTTCCCTGCAATTGTCGCCCGACTATTTCCAGGGTCAGGAAGGTTACCAGGATGAACTGGAGTTTTACAACAAAGAATTTTTCCGCTATGCCGATTGGAAAGACGCCGCCTACGAAGAAACGCCGGATGTGTTCGATGCTTTCCAAAATTATATGGCACTGTTGTCGCAACTCGGCGCCGGCGCCGTTGGCTCCCGCCAAATGGGCGAGGCCCAACTCGCCAAACTGAAGCCCGGCACCAAACTGTACCGCCGCGCCATGTCGGGCCTGCTGGCCGGTATGAAAACCACTAACCACCCCGATTTTGCCAATTTTGCAAAAAAATACATCGAGATGTACCGCGGCGACGACCTCGGCGACGTGGTGTCACTCGAATACGAACTCCGGAAAACCTCCACTTTCACGCCGGGTATGGAAGTCCCCGACCTCGTGGGCAACACCCCCAACGGCGACTCCTACGCCCTGAGCAAAATGAAAGGTAAAGTAGTGCTCATCGACTTCTGGGCCAGTTGGTGCGGCCCCTGCCGCCGCGAAAATCCGAACGTCGTGGCTATGTACAACAAGTACAAAGACAAAGGTTTCGATATTCTGGGCGTCAGCCTCGACCGCGAAGAAAATGCCTGGAAACGCGCCATCGAACAAGATGGCCTGCTATGGCACCACATCAGCGACCTCAAAGGCTGGAGCAGCGAACACGCCAAACTCTACTCAGTCAGTTCGATTCCGCAAACCTTGTTGATCGACAAAGAAGGTAAAATCATCCAGCGCAACCTGCGCGGCGAGCAATTGGGTGAAAAACTGAAAGAATTGTTCGGCGAATAAACGCTTGTGTTGTCAACAAAAAAGGGCTGTTTTTCGTATGAAAAACAGCCCTTTTTTGTTGACAACACTGCTTACAAAAACGCCATAACACCTGCCTGCACGGAAAACGTATTGATCGGCTCGCGTTTGGGTCCGATCCCTTTGCCGTTGAGCGACTGCCGGAAACTCGGCTCAACGAAGGCGGCGTAGCGGCCGTTGCCCAGGCGGCGTTCGATGCGTACGCCGGCGTCGACCGACACATACACATTGCCTTTGAGGCTGCCGCCCGATTCGAGGGCGCCGCGTCCGGATTCGCGCAACAAGGGGTTTTTGTCCGGATCGGTGGTCGGTTGGCTCGAAGGCGCCTGGCCAGGATAGTACACCGTGCGGTAGTCATATCCTTTGCTGGTGGCTACGTTGGCCGTCACACCCAGCACCGCGTGGGCACTGGTTTTGCCCATTTGGGCCACCCGGCGACTTACTTTGACAGGCACAGTCACGAGGTCGGAACTGACTTCGGTGAGCGAGGATCCGTAGTAGCCGGTGCTGAGGCCGCCGGCATATATTTCGGTGAATTTTTCCGGCGTATAGTTTTTCTGCGAATAGCCCAGCCCTGTTTCCAGGCCCCATTTGCCTTTGCGAACCCCTACCGAAAAACCGGCGCTATAGCCGCCCGAAGAGCGGCGGTCGTTGCCGACCAACACCTGATTTTGATCGGCGCCGGTGTAGGCAGCGATGTAGACGGGTTTGGAGGAACGGAAGGGCTGAGTAGGAAACTGGGCAAAAACCGGCTCGCGGTTGGGCAGAGCGGGCAGATGAAAGGCGTCGGCAGGCAGCAAATCGGCTGCTGCAAACACGCGTTGCCGGGCTTGAGCCGCCAGGGCATCCAAATTGCCCAAGACCGATGATACGTGCGGCGCCGTCCGGTAATCGGAAGAAAGAACGCTGGCGACACCTTCGTTGGCCAGGGTGCCGGCAATGGCCGTTTGCAACCAGGCTTGGGCAGCGGCCGTTTCAGAGGCCGTTTTGTGGCGGCGGGCCGTTTTGCCGGAGGCTTTTCCGGTACCGGCCTGGGCAACCGGCACATTGGACTGCCTTGGAGACGGTGCGCGCAGGAAATCCCAATTGTCTTTGTTGTAGAAGAAGCCGATGTTGGCCAGGAGCAACAGGAAAATGGCGGCTTCCGCAAATTTGGCGATCCGCAAACGCCGCAGCCGAACGCTTTGTTGCTGGAGCCGCTGGGCCATCAAATCCCAGTGGGCTGCCTGGAAGGGCGCTTCCAGCCGATCCAGAGCATGAAAAACTGCTGTATCGACCGGATCAACGGCCGGTGGGTGTTCTTCTGTACTTCCCGCATGCATGCGCTGTTCCAGCATGGCCCAGGTACCGGGCTCGTACGGAACTTCCAGTTGTTGTAAAACCTCGTTCAGGTGTTGATCAAATTGCTTATCGAGCATAGTTGATATAAATCGTGCGTAGCAGTTTTCTTCCCAACGCGGAAGAAACTTGTTGTTTAGTCTTCAGCATTTTCGCCCAACTCGAACGACATGTGCCGGGTGGTGAAAAACTCTTTGAGTTTGATGCGGGCTTTTACCAGGTTACTTCTCGAGGTACTTTCGGTGATTTGCAGGGCGTCGGCAATTTCCTTGTGCGAATAGCCTTCCACCACATACAAGTTGAACACCGCCCGGTAGGCCGGCGAAAGTTCCTGCACAGCGGCCAGGATTTCCTGTTCCGTCAGGTGGCTGAGGGCATCGGGATCGTCGTTGGACAGGTAGCTGGCCTCCGTGATGTCTTCTGTGCGGCGGCGAATGGTTTTCCGGTAATAATCGATGCAGGTGTTGACCATGATCGTCCGGATCCAGGCGGGCAGGGAGGTACCTGCCTTGTAGCGGCTGATGTTTTGGAAAACTTTGATAAATCCTTCGTGCAGTAGGTCCAGCGCCTCATCCCGAGAGCCGGCATAGCGCAAGCACACACCCATCATTTTACCGTAGTACTGTTCGTACAGCAGTTGTTGAGCCCAGCGTTCCTGCCGGTTCAGGGCGATGATCAGGTTGTGTTCTGTGCGTTCCAATTGGAGGGCGAAATCCATGTGGGTTACGGTTGGTTCAATTGTTTGGAAAATATCGGTGTTCTGGCAGGCCCGCCCTCATGCGAGCAAAAGGTAAACGCGAGGCTCCGCCAGAATGCTGCCTGAATAGGCGCTATTTTCCAAAAAAAAGATGCCTGTTGGCCGGAACTATTTAAAAAACCGCTTTAGCAGGCACAGGTGGCGGTTGGTTATTTTTTTTTAAAACAATGTGTTGTTTTCATCAAACGAATTGTTTTAAATTTGCCTGCCGATTGATACCCTTCTTTATCTGTTCAACAATCCACAATCCGCCACCATCATGGGAAGAACGAAATGGTACGCCGAATCGGAAGACAATACACCACAGCAAGGTAATCGAAACAATACTTCTTCACAACACCGGCGCCGGAAGAGTTCGACGCCAGGTCGTTTTTTTGAACACCCCCTGGATGCCGTGCCGCTCCGGTTGCTGCTGCGTCAAATTTACCAGCGCTTTCGCCGGACCTGGATCGCTTTTTGTTTCCAGGCCAACCGCTACACGCTGGGTATTTTTCACCAACAAACTGCCCTGAAACTGGGCACCTTGCTCGTCGTCGGCTACGCGTTGTTGTTTAGCCAACGCGAGTTGTGGATTTTTTCCAGCAACCCCGCCGGCTTGGAAAGCGGCGCCGGGCCGGTCGAAACGGCCCTGGAGGTGAGTACCGACGGCAACAGCCATTCGATTTCGTGGAAGCCCAGGAAGAAGGACAAAGTCCAGGAGAAAAAAAACCAGGCCGCACCGGTCTCTGCCAGCAGTTTGGGTACCGGCGCCACTGCCGAATATATCCGCCGCTACAGCAAAATTGCCATCACTGAGATGAAGCGTTACGGTATTCCGGCCAGCATAAGCCTAGCCCAAGGCCTGGTGGAAAGCCGCTCCGGGTCCAGCAAACTCGCTACACGCAACAACAACCATTTTGGCATGAAATGTTTTTCCCGCAACTGCGGAAAAGGCCACTGCTCCAATTTTGCCGACGATCACCACAAAGATTTCTTCCGGATATTTAAAAACCCCTGGGACAGTTGGCGGGCCCACAGCCAAATGTTGGCCAACGGCCGGTACCTGCGCCTGAAAAAATACGGACGCGACTATCGGAAATGGGCCCAGGGCCTCGAACAACTTGGTTATGCCACCGACCGCTCGTATTCCGAAAAACTAATCGGTGTGATTGAAAAGTACGACCTGCACCGCTTTGATTACTAAAAATCCCGCGCACCCTACCCCTTCAGGCCTGGACGTACACCACCCATTTTTCTTCAAAAAAAGGTTCGGCAAAGAAATTCTGGATCGGAAAGATCTCGGTATAGCGCTTGCCGTGCCCGGCCAGCGCCGCAATTTCGGTGTTGATATTTCCCCCTTTGAGGGCGATAACGCCGTTGGGGTACGAATGCACGTGCTTCTTTTTGATAAGACGCCGGCTCCAGGCCTGGAGGCTGTCGAGGGGCGCCACCGCGCGCGACACCACAAAGTCAAAGGCATGTGGCATTTTCAGGTCTTCTGCCCGGCTGTGCAGGGCGGTCACATTGCTCAGGCCGAGCGCCTGTGCCACCTCCCGCACGACCGTTATTTTCTTGCCGGTACCATCCACCAGAGTGAACTGAACTTCCGGAAAAAAAATAGCCAGTGGAATACCCGGAAAACCGCCGCCCGTACCCAGGTCCAGTACTTCGGCGCCGGGCTTGAACATGAATTTTTTGGGTATGGCCAGCGAGTGCAATACGTGGCGTTCCATCAGGTTGTCGATATCCTGCCTCGAAATCACGTTGATCTTGCCGTTCCATTCGCGGTACAGGGGTTCCAATTGTTGAAAAAGAGCCAGTTGGGCAGGGCTTAGGTTGGGAAAATAATGCTCCAGCATAATCAGGAAACGGGCTCTTATTGAGAAAGTTTTTTTAACATGTTTTCGGCTTGTATCCGGCGTAGCGAGTCGCGGGTATTGCCCAGGGTGCGCTCGATGGCCCTGCGGGCTTTATCCCGCATCAATGGATTTTCTTTGGCCAGTTGCACAAAAGCCAGGGATTGGTACCAATACAGGTCTTCTCCGTAGCGGTTCAGGTCCTCAATTTTGGCAAAACACTGAATAGCCGTCGTCGGATCTTCGAGTTGCAATTGAATCACCCCCAGGAAATACCAGGCATCCGATTGGCAGAAGGAACTGGAATCGAGTACGATGAGCAACAAAGGATCGAGGGCCGCCTGATATTCTTTGGCCCTGTAGTACAGGTCGGCTTCGCGGAGCAGGCGGACGCACTCGTTGGGGCGGGCGCTGACCGAGTCGTTGCCCATTTCGGCGCCGTAGCGTTTTTCAAAATCGTCCATGAGGCTGCCGGGCGGTGCAAAATTGTCGGCAAAGACTTCCGCCGCCGTCACGGGCCGGAAATAAAACTGGAACGCGCCATAGCCAACGGCTACGAGCAAGAGGGCGGCAATGGCCCAGCGCCAGATCCGGTTCGACTCCGGCACCGGGGGCTTGCCCATCGCCCAATCCCGTTCCAACTGTTGGGTGCGCAGCCAAACGGCATATCCGGCGCGGTCGCGCAGCACAGCCATAGGCCAGCCGGGCAACTCATTGTCCAAGGCCAGCGCCCCGGCCGTTTTCAGCCGGTCGAGGTATTGTTCGGTACAGTGCTGGTGGCGGGTATCGGCGGCTTCTGGCGTTTCGTCGGGTTCGGTAGGGGCCAGCAATACCTCCCGGCAACTGGCATCCAGCAGTTGTACTTGTTTCCAGGCCAGCATTTTTTGCCGGGTCTGGCGCAGCGCGCCCGGCTCTGGTAGCAGCGATTGCCATTCGGGTTGTGCCGACATTTCGGTTGGCGCCTCCGGTTGCGGCTGGCCGCGTTGGTCGAGCCAATCGAGAAAATGGGCCTGGCTCAGGGCTTTGAGCAGAAAAAACACCGGCACTTCGGCAGGAATCCGGTTTTCACGCGCCAAGCGTGCCGTTTCGTTGACAGCCGCCTGAAAGAATACCGCACCGTCGGCACTGCTGCCCCCCAAACCCGTGACGGCCCGGATGGCAGGCTGACGAAATTCATCGTACAACACAGCCAGGGTGGACTCGGGATCATCTCGGAGTCCATTCAGGTACGTTTCGTTCGGAAATTGTCCGGTAGGGTGGATCACAAGGCCTGTAGTTGTGGGTAAACAATCGGTTTCGCGTGTAAAAGTAGGCTTTCTATGGTTAACAAGAAAAAGAGCCAGGACATTGCTGCCCCGGCTCCATGAAAACACCTAAAACCCTATTAACTAACCTTATGAAAACGTATAGAGGGCTGTATACAGTTGATCCAGAGGCTTTTTAGCGAATGGCAACCGCTTTTACAACAGCTTTGGCTTCTTCCTTCTTCGGCAACGTCACTTTCAAAACGCCATTTTCATAAACAGCCGTTACTTCGGCTTGGTTCACGACAGGCGGCAGTTTGAAGGAGCGTTTGAACGATTCAAACCGAAATTCCCGGCGGGTGTAGCGTTCTTCGCTCTCTTCCGTTTTGCTTTCGCGCTTGGCGCTGAGCGTCAACTGGTCGTTTTCCACCAGCAGGGTAAATTGCTCTTTTTCAAAACCCGGGGCGGCTACTTCCAACTCGAAGGATGTGCCGGTTTCTATAATATTGACCGCAGGTTGATGCTGAACCGAATCGGCGCCTACATAGTCGGCGATAGAACGGTTAAAGAAGTCGTCAAATAAACCGTTTGAAAAAAATTTGGTTGTCGGGAGGGCGCGAAATTTTGCTGTATTCACCATGGTATTAACAATTTTAACAGTTAGAGGTAGTTGAAATGTCAGGAGGGTAAATCCCGTTTTTTTGTGGGTTTAGACTCAATTTAGTCGATCGGAATGGTTTTTACTTCCGGTTTGGTTTCCGGTTTGTTCAGCAGTGTGACCATCAGGATACCGTTTTTGAAGCCGGCATCCACCCGGTCGGTATCCACGCTTTCGGGCAGTCGGAACGCGCGTTCGAAGGCGGTGAAGGAAAATTCACGGCGCTGGAACCTGGCGCCCTCTGCGAGTTGCGCCTGTTCTTTGTGCGCCGAAATCGTCAGCACGTTTTTCTCCATTTTCAATTGAAAATCTTCTTTGGCGAGACCGGGTGCGGCTACTTCCAGGCGGAACCCCGTGGGGGTCTGGATGACGTTGACCGCCGGCTGCGAGCGCTGGGCCTGCGCCAGGGAGGGATTCAAAAATTCGGACAACAACTGGGGAAAGGGGGCAGGCTGAAAACGTACGAGTGTCATAATGCAAGTAATTTTTGATGTCCGCCGAAGCGGACCGGAGTGGAATGATGTGAGTAGTTGATTGCGGTGGTACTGCTGCTGTTCAATTGCTGTACCAGCCCCGAAAAAAAGATAAATTGACAGTTTTCAATATACCCGTAGCGACAAAATGTCAGTTTTCGCTCATTCGTTAGCGCCATTTTGTCATACACTGTCAAGCCCTCTCATTTTTCGCCCCGCTGTAGCACCTTCCGGCTGGCATTTCAAGCGGGTTATTTTTGTGGTTTAACTATTCAGTTAATTTTTTTGAATAAAAATTTGGTAGAAATGCAACCATAAGTACCTTTGCCCAGTCTTAACCAAAAAGTTAAACTCAATGGACAATACTCCTGTACCCACGCCCCCTACACCAGCCGCCGACAGCGCCGAGCAACGGATCTTCGATGCTGCGCACGAAGTGTTTGTGCAAAAAGGCCTGGATGGCGCCAAAATGCAGGAGATCGCCGACCGCGCCGGCATCAACAAAGCGCTGTTGCATTACTATTACCGGTCCAAAGAAAAACTGTACGAAATGGTGGCCAAGGCGGTGATCAACCGGGCTTTCCCCATCATTCGCCAACTCATCGAATCGGATGACCCGCTGGAGCAAAAAATTACACGCTTCATTGATTTTTACATCGACCTGGTGAGCCGGAACCCCTTCGTGCCGCTCTTTGTCATCACCGAACTCAACAAACACCCCGACCGTTTTTTTGAAACCATTTTGCCCAAAGAACTCCTCAAACCAAGTATCTTTTTTGCCCAGGTAGAAGCCGAAATCGCCAAAGGCACGCTGCGCCCCATTCAGCCGCAGCACCTGCTGGTCAACATCGTATCCCTGTGTATTTTCCCGTTTGTCGCCCGGCCGATGCTGCGTATTGTACTGGGCTTGCAGCCCCCCGAACTCGCGCAGTTTCTGAGCGAACGCAAAGCAGAAGTTAAAAAATTTGTGTTTCAGGCCATCAAACCCTAAGCGCCTGCCCCAAACACCTTCTATTTTTTTACCCTGGTGTTAACCAAAAAGTTAAACCGTTTTTTCAACCCATGAAAGCAATACCTGTTTTCTTCTTTTGTCTCCTCTGCACCGCGCCGGTGCTGGTAGCCGCCGACACCCTCAGCATCAGCCAACTTCGGGCGCTTGCCCTGCAAGCCAGTCCTTTGCAACAAAAAAAGGCGCTGGCCGCCAGCGTAGCCGCCCTGCAACTCCGCAATATCCAAAGCAACAAGCTGCCGCGCATCCAAGTAGGCGCCCAGGCCAGCTACCAAAGCGATGTGTTCGGCTTGCCCATCGACAACCCGCTTTTTCAGGTCCCTACGGTACCGAAGGACCAGTACAAACTGAGTGTCGACCTCAGTCAACGCCTTTGGGACGGTGGCGCCGACAAGTTTCTGCGCCGCCAGCGCGAACTGGAGCGCGACATCATTGCCGCACAAACCGACGTGGAGGTATTCCAATTGCGGGAAGCCGTGACTGATTTATTTTTCAAAATCCTGCTGCTCCAGGAAAGCGAAACCATCCTGAATACCTCGCTCCAACAACTTCAGACCCGCTTGCGCCAGTCTGAAGCCGCCGTCAGCAATGGCGTCGCGCTCCGCACCCAGGCCGATCAGGTCCGCATCCAGATCCTGCAAACCGAACAACAAATCAGCGCCCTTCGCAGCGACCAGGCTGCCCTCAAAACCGTGCTGGCCATCTGGCTCGATCGGGCGGATATCAATTTTCAACTCCGCGCGCCGGCCGACCAGCCCGCAGCCCGCGTGTCCACAATGGCCGCCAACCGACCCGAAACCCGGGTGTTTGATCTCCAACAACAAAACCTGCAACTCGGCCAGGACATGCTGCGCCTCAAACTCCAGCCCAAAGTGGAAGTTTTTGCACAGGGCGGCCTGGGACGGCCCAACCCCTTCAATTTTTTTGAAACCGGCTTCCAACCCTTCGGCCTGATTGGCATCCGGGCCCTTTGGACACCGCTCGACTGGGGCAACCGCCAGCGCGAGCACCAGGTGTTGGCGCTCCAGGCCCAATCCGTCACCGCCCAACACCTCGCCTTCGACCAGCGCCTGGCCGCCAGCACCGCCAAAGACCGCGCCGACATCGGGAAAGCACAGGCGCTGCTCAGTCAGGACGACGCCATCATCGCCCTCCAGGACGACATTGTGCGACGTGACGAAGCCCAGGTGCAAAACGGAGTGATGACCACCACCGACTACCTGGCCCAACTCAACCTGCTCACCCAAAGCCGGCTCACCCTCAAAACCCATGAAATCCAGGCCCTCCAGGCCCAGGAAA
>JADLDL010000148.1 GCA_020846655.1 Saprospiraceae bacterium
GCGGCCCATTGTTCAAACTTTTCCCAATCGCTGGCTTCGCCGGTGCAATAGCGCTCCGGAATGCCGTTGGCCCGCATCGCCCGCCATTTGTAGTGGTCGCCGTAGAGCCAAACCTGGGTGAGGTTGTCAAAACAGTGGTCCTCTGCAATTTGCTGGGGCGGCAAATGGTTGTGGTAGTCGATGATCGGCATGGGTGCGGCAAATTGCCGGTATAGTTGCTGCGCCGTGTGCGTTTGCAATAAAAAATTATCGTCTAGAAATGGTTTCATAATGCAATAACAAGTTGGTTGTCAGGCGCTCACAACGATACGCCTCGTTTCCAGGGAATAAAATCATCTTGCCCCAATCGCACCGCCGCTACTTCGGCAGTGCCGCTGGCCACCTGGATGACGTACTCCAGCAGCCGCCCGGCGGCCTGCTCAATCGTTTCTTCACCCCGGATGATACTGCCGGTGTCGAAATCAATAATATCGGGCATGCGCTGCGCCAGGGCTGTGTTGCTCGCCACTTTGACGACCGGCGCCACCGGATTGCCGGTGGGGGTGCCCAAGCCAGTGGTGAATAACACCAGGGTAGCCCCCGAACCAACTTCCGCCGTGGTACTTTCCACGTCGTTGCCGGGCGTACAGAGCAGGTGCAAGCCACTATTTTTTACTTTTTCAGGATAATCCAAGACCGCCACCACGGGAGAGGTGCCGCCCTTTTTAGCCGCCCCGGCCGATTTGATGGCATCCGTAATCAAGCCGTCGCGGATGTTGCCGGGCGAAGGATTCATGTCAAAACCACTGCCGGCGGCACGGGCGCGTTGGTTGTAAATCGTCATCAATGCGGAAAAACGCTCTGCCGTTGGCGCATCGATGCAGCGGTCGCACAGTTCCTGCTCCACGCCGCAGAGTTCCGGAAACTCAGACAAGATGACCGCCCCGCCCAGCCCCACCAGCAGGTCGGACAAATGCCCCAGCACCGGGTTGGCTGAAATGCCGGAAAAACCATCGGAGCCGCCGCATTCCAAGCCAATGCACAGTTTGGACAGCGGCGCCGGCCGGCGTTCGAGGCGGTTGGCTTCTATCAGGCCGGCAAAGGTTTGTTTCAGGGCCCGGGCCATCATCTCGGTTTCCGTGCCTATTTTTTGCTGCTCAAGGATGATCAGCGGTTTTTGAAAATTCGGGTCGCGGCGGCCGATTTCCTCCTGCAACATGGATACCTGGGCGTTTTGGCAGCCCAGGCTCAGCACCGTTGCGCCCGCCACATTGGGGTGGGTGAGGTAGCCGGCCAGCAAGCCGCACAAGGCCTGTGCATCCTGCCGGATACCGCCGCAGCCGCCCTCGTGGGTGAGGAATTTGACCCCGTCCACGTTCGGAAACAAGCGCTGGGCCGCAGCCGCCGGCGCCTGCATCAGATCGGCTTCCAGGATGTCTGCCACCCCCTTTCCAGAGCGGTACAACTGCACCAATTGCTGGGTTTGTGCCCGGTAGGTGCGTTTTTTGTCGTAGCCCAGGTCGTACACCAGCGACTCGCGCAGCACCTCTACGTTGCGGTTTTCGCAAAAAACCAGGGGGATTACCAGCCAGTAATTGGCTGTGCCGACAGAGCCGTCGGCCCGGTGGTAGCCGTAAAAATGCCGCCCTTGCCAGGCCGAAACATCGGGCGGCGTCCAGGCAGTTTTGCCCTGGTGCTGTATCGTATAGCCGTGGGTGGCTTGTTGCACATTCGCGGTGTGCAGCAAGCCGCCTGCCGGAATCCGGTGTTGGGCTTTGCCCACCAATACGCCGTACATCCGGATGGCATCGCCCGGTTCCAGTGGGGCCGCAGCAAATTTGTGCTTGGCCGGAATGTCCTCTGGCAGGGTCCAGGCGAGGCCCTCCCAGTGCACAAGGCTGCCTTTCGGCAAATCGACAAGCGCAACGATGGCGTTGTCGGCCGGGTGTATTTGCAAAATAGTCTGACTCATGGTTGTCGTTGGAAAAAATCCATCAAAACAGCCTGCGCGCCGCGCGCCAGGATGCCCGAAACGAAATGCCGTACGTTTTCCTCAAAAACTGGCAAAACTGCCAAATTGGCGCCCCAAAACGCCTCGTCGGCCAGCACCTGGTGCACCAGTTCATCCGCAGGCAGGGTGTCCCATTTTTCAAAAAAATAGGTCGCCTGCTCGTCTTGCACCGGGTATCCGGGTTGGCGATAAAAACAAAGGAAAGCCGCAAAGCCGAGCGCCATATGGAATGGCGGCTCCGGATGGCGGCGGTAATGCTCGAGCAGCACAGGAATGTTGCGCAGCCGCATTTTGGCCGAATACTGCACGGTGATGCTGAGCCAGCGGTGCTCCACCGCCGGGTTGCGGAAACGGTCGAGCACCTGGCGCCCAAACTGTTCGGCGTCGCCCGCTGGCAAGCGAAACGGAATGGCCGGCGCGATTTCGGTAAGCATCAGACCCTCGATAAATGCCGACATTGCGGCGTTTTCCATCGCGGCATGCACCGTCGAAAAACCAGCCAGGTGGGCCAATCCGCAACTCAGCGTGTGGGTGCCGTTGAGCAAACGCAGTTTGCGCTCCCGAAACGGACTGATGTCCTGCGCCACCACCACCGATTCGGGGTTGGCCGCCTGAAAACCCAGCACCCGGGCGACCTGCTCGTCGCCTTCGATGGCCCACAAGGCGTAGGGCTCGGCAATGGTGAGCAAGGCATCGGAGTACCCAAGTTCGGCCAGCAACGCGGCTTTTTGGGCTGCGCCGGGCTGTCCGGGCACGATACGGTCGACCAGTGAATTGCAAAAGGTGCAGGATTGCTCGAGCCACTCCAGAAAGCCAAATTCCAGGCGGTTGACATGCGCCAGTTCGGTCACGATGGATTCCAACAGGGCGCCGTTGTTGGCAACCAGTTCAGTCGGCACGATGACCATGCCTTTGGCCGGGTCGCCGTGAAACGCGCGGTACCGCGCCAGCAAAAACGCCAGCAGTTTGCCGGGAAAAGAAGCCGGCGGCGCCTGCCGGATATCTTCCCGCAGAAGTTGAATGCCCACCTCGGTGGTGTTGGAAATGACAAGACTGAGCAAGGGATTACTGGCACATTGGAGCACCTCATCCCATTGATTGGCCGCCGACAACACACGGCTGATGGCCGTACAAATTTGATTTTCGGCTACCGGCTGCCCGTTTTGAACACCCCGGATACACAGGGTGTACAGGTTGTCCTGCCGCTCAAAAGCAGCGGCGTCGCCCGAGTCGGTGGATTTGATCATCACCACGCGGCCGCCAAACTCGCCCTGGCGGTTGGCGGTGTCGATGAGGAAATCGGGTAGCCCGCGCAACAAGGCGCCAGTGCCGAACTGGATTACTTTTTCAGGCAGCGAAAGCAAGGCTGCTTCCGGCCGGCCGGCTAAAACGTGTTTGGATAAATGCTGCATGCGTTGTCAAATTTTTACGGCCTGCCGCGCGATAAGTTTCCAATGCCCGGCTTGCTGGGTCCACACGAGCAGGACGGCCAGGCGAATCGTGTCAGGGCCTTTGCCGGCGTCGTTGGTGGCCGCCGAAAACTCGTGCCGGACGATCGCCGTTGCACCGCTGACGGAGATGGTTTGGTGGCCGAGGTGTATGGCGGTGAAATCCGATCGGCCGGAGACCAATTGGTCGATGAATGCCGCCTTGTCTTCTACTTTGCCGCCCGAATGGCCATAACTGAGTTCATCGGCTACTATTTTTTCCAGCGCATCCCGCTTGCCGTCCAAGAGGGCCACGCGAAAGGCTTCCACGGCTTCGGCGACCCGGGCTTGCTCACGTTCGGCAGCCGTGGCGGTTTGCGGGTTGTACAGGAGCCAGGCCGACAAGTCGCCGGCCGCTGCGAAATTGTCGAAGCCGGCGGGGAGTTTTTTCCCATCCACGTATTCGTTGTACAACCAGGGGTCGCCCAAGGCAAAGACCCGTCCTTTGCCATAGCGGGCGCTTGCCATGATGACGTCGCCTTCGGCGCGCAGCACCACTTCGGCCGGCGCCTGGATGTCCAGCACGCTTAATTCTTTGATGTAGAGTGTTTTGCTGTTTTTAAACAAAAAATGCCCCTCGGGCACGGCCACGGTGCCTTGTTCGAACTGATTGTTTTTGACCATGTTGCGGCTGCGACCCGAAAATTGGATACCGAATGCCCCGGCCAGCCGGTTGAATTGTTGGGTTTCGCAATTGCTGCTGTCGTTGGCCAGCAGCACCAGGGTGCCGCCCTCGCTGACCCATTTTTTTATGGACTTTATGTGCTGCTTTTCCATAAAATGCGGCGATTCGGTCTCTTTTCGGGTGTCCGGGTCCACAATGATGTAGACCTGTGCCGGCGCCAGATTGCCGGCGGTTGGGGCGCTGTGCAGTGCCTGGAGGGTAGCGCCCTGTCGGGCAAAAATATCACCCCACCAGGAGTAGCCCGAGTCTTTGAGATCGTCCCAGGTATAGTGAAACGATTTGCCGTTGCGGAATTCGCGGTTGAAAAATTGGTCGAGCAACACGGTTTTGCCGGCGCCGGGCCGGGGCGCTGCAAGCCGCTCCATTTCCAAGGCCGCCAGCACAAAGGGGGCTGCGCCCTTCAGGTCGTCGCGGCGGATGGGTTCCGACACATAGTATTGGAAACTGCCGTCGCGGTAGGGCTCGCCGCCGAGGCCGGCCACCATACAAACCTTGTCGAGGTGCCAGGCGCCGGCGGCATCCTGCGCCATAAATTCTTTTACAATGCCGTGGAACGCTTTTTGGGCGCCTGGCAAAAATTGTGGGTTCAGGTACCCGAGCCGTACGCCTTTGAGCAGGGCATAGGCAAACATGCAGGAGGCAGAGGCTTCGCGGTAATTGCCCGGCTGATCGGGCCGGTCGAGCACCTGGTACCAAACTCCTGTGGAGGGATCCTGCACGCTGGCCACGGCGGTGGCGAGCCGTTGGAAAATAGCGAGCAATTGCGGGTATTTCGGGTGCTCCCGGGGGAAATAATCGAGGACGTCTACGAGCGCCATGGCATACCAGCCCATCGCCCGGCCCCAAAAATGCGGCGATTGGCCGGTACTGGTGTTGGCCCAGCGTTGCTCGCGGTGCTCGTCCCAGGCGTGGTACAAGAGGCCTGTTTTGGAGTCGCGGGCGTGGGCTTCCATCCAGATGAACTGGTTGGCGATATCGTCAAAATTTTGCGGTTCCTCCAGCAGACGGCTGTATTCAGCGTAAAACGGCTCGCCCATGTACAGGCCATCGAGCCACATTTGCCAGGGGTATCGTTTTTTGTGCCAAAAGCCGCCCTCCCGGGTGCGCGGTTGCGCAGCCAGTTGCCGGCGCAACAATTGGGCCGCCTTGCGGTATTTTTCCTGGCCGGTTTGTTGCCACAGCAAGAGCAATACCCTGCCCGGCGTGATGTGGTCGATGTTGTAGGCCGAGGAGTCGTACGTGCGGATACTGCCGTCGTCCCGGACGTAAAAATCCATTTGCCGGCGAATGTACCGGAAATACGCGCCGTCGCCGGTGTGTCGCCAGAGCTGCTCCAGGCTTTTCAGGTAAAGGCCCAGTTCGTAATCCCAGCGCGCCGGTTTGGTTTTGTCGTAACAAAATGAGTCGGGGTGGCTGGCCATCAGGGTGGCGGCCATGCGGACGGACCAATCGGCGGATTCCTGACCCTGCAAGGCCGTTGAGACCAGGAACAACAACAAAATGCCGGTGCGTTTCAAGGTAGTCATGCTCAATCCTGGGTTAAGATGCCGGTGGGCACTTGTGCGCCGTACTGAATGCCTAAGGTTTGGATGTCGGTGTGCAGCACGCGAATCGAGCCGCTTTGTTTGCCTTCGATGTGCAGGGCCTTGGCGGCCTTTCCGCCGATGAGGAGGCTGTCGAGCAGCAGGTTCCGGCTGTTCAGCACAAAAATGGCCGGATCCGGTGTGGTTGTGTTCAGGGTGACGTTTTGCAGCCGGATGCCGTCGCCTTCCACACAACTCAGGCCGCGCCGGGTGTGAAAAACACTGTTCCGGATACGGATGTCCTGCACGTTCATTTCCGGGAGTCCCTGGATGTAAATCGCATGGGCAGCGCCCCGGCAGGCGACATTCTGGATATAAATCCGCCGGAAAACGGGCGTGGCTTCCGTGACGGGTAATTTTTCCATTTCCGGGTTTTTCAAGGCCTCGGCAGCCTCTTTGCCGTTGTAATACATGTCAAACAGAATGGCTTCCGCCGGAATGTCGGTCATGTTAATATCTGAAATGAAAATATCTTCCACCACACCGCCGCGCCCGCGCGTGGTTTTGAAGCGCAGCCCAATATCGGACCCCAGGAAGGTGCAATGCGACACAAAGATATTGCGCACGCCGCCCGACATTTCGGAGCCCACCACAAAGCCGCCGTGCGCCTTGTATACCGTACAGCCCTCAACAATGCCATCGGAAGTGGGCACGCCGCGTTTGCGGCCTTCTTCGTTGCGGCCGGATTTCAAGCAAATACCGTCGTCGCCGGTGTCAAACACGCAGTTTTCGACGCGAAAAAAACGGGTGCTTTCCAGATCCACCCCATCGCCGTTTTGGGCAAAAGCGGGGTTTTTGACCGTCACATTTCTCAGTGTAAAATGGGTACACAACAAGGGGTGCAGGGTCCAGGCCGGTGAGTTCTGAAACGTGGGGCCGTCGATCAGGACGCGTGTGCAGCGGACCAGGTTTAATAAGTTAGGCCGGAGAAACTCCTTGATTTCCAGGGCTTTGGCTTCATCGTAGCCTTCGGCGACCACCCCCGGTCGGGTGGCCTGTGCGCCTTTCAGCGCGCCAGCCGTAGGGTACCAGGTGTCTTGTGTGGCATTGAGTACGCCGCCTGAGACCACGAGTTTGTTCCATTCGGAGGCTGTGACTTTGTCTTTTTTTAGCGGCCGCCAGGCCATGCCCGCGCCGTCGATGATGCCCCGGCCGGTAATGCCCACGTCTTCCAGGTCGGTGCCGTAAATAGGGGAGTGGTTGCGGATGGCGTCGAGGCCCTCCCAGTTGGTGCGGAGGAGCGGATATTGCGCGAGATCGTCGGTAAATTGGAGCAACGCGCCTTGTTGCAGGTGGAGGTTGACGTGGCTGCGCAAGCGGATGGGGCCCGTGAGCCAAAGCCCGGGCGGGATCAGGACCAGTCCGCCGCCGCGTTGGTGGCAAGTGTCGATGGCGGCTGCGAGGGCTTGTGTGTTCAGGAAAATGCCGCCTGCCCGCGCCCCGAAATCGAGGATGTTGAACGTGTCTTTGCGGAATGCCGGCTCGTTGATCTGCGGCAATTCGTAGGCGTATTTTTCTGGAAAAATGGATTTTTTCAAAAAATACTGCAAGGCGAGCCCGGATTCCTGTACGCCTTCCGCCACCAGGGCCGCCACCAGGCCGGCGCCATAGGGCGTGAAGTGGGTGTTGTCCGTTTTGTCTTCCGGGTATTTGGGATAAATGCCGCCCCGCAGGTTCATAAACAGGGCTTTGGATGCCACGGGGCCGAGTTTTTCCAGCAGGGCCTTGCTTTTAGCCCAGAGATCGATCAGGGGAATATTTTGCGCAGCAGCGAGGGTGCGCACTACAGCGGGATAGTCGCCGTGTTTGTCCACAAAATGGCCGTTTTCATCAAAATTGCGGCGCACAACGGGCGTGAGCAGTACGGGCTGGGCGCCTTTGGCGCGGATTTCAGCGATGAACCGGCTCAGGTTGTCGCGGTAGGCGGTTTGGGCCGGGGCGTAGCGGGTGCTGTCGTCCTGTTTGGAATCGTTGTGCCCGAATTGCAAAAACACATAATCGCCGGGGCGCACCCGGGCCATCATGTTGTCCCAATGTCCCAGGCTGCGGAAACTTTTGGTGGAGCGGCCATTGACCGCATGGTTTTGAAACTGAACGGCGTGGTTGTCAAAAAAATCGGGGAATACCATGCCCCAGCCCGTTTCGGGCGCGTCGGCAGGTAGTTTTTGCGCCAGCGTGGAATCGCCGGCGAGAAAGACCACAGGTGTTTCTTTTTTGCCAAAAGCCAGGGCAAACATCAGGGGCAAAAGGTAGGCGATTTTTTTCACGCGGCAGGTGTTTAGGCGAGGGTGGTCAGTGCAAGTTGATCCATATCGGCGAAGGACTGGTTTTCGCCGGCCATCCCCCAAATAAAAGAATACGCCATCGTGCCGCAACCGGCGTGAATGCTCCAGGGCGGCGAAAGGATCGCCTGCTCGTTGGCTACCCACAGGTGCCGGGTCTCCTGTGGCTCGCCCATCAGGTGCAAAACGCGTTGATTGTCAGGCACATCAAAATAGCAGTACACTTCCATCCGGCGGTCGTGGGTATGCGGCGGCATGGTATTCCACACGTTGCCGGCATTCAGGATGGTGAGGCCCATGACCAGTTGGCAACTTTCCAAGCCGTCGGGGTGGATGTATTTGTAAATGGTGCGGGCATTGGCAGTGGCTGCTGCGCCGAGTTGGTTGGGATTGGCCTGGGCGGCTGTCATCAGCCGGTTGGGACACTCCCGGTGCGCCGGCGCGCTGAGCAGGTAAAAACGGGCGGGCTCATCGGCGTGCACACTGGCAAAGCGGATCGTCTCCGTGCCTTTGCCCAGGTACAGGCAATCCAGTTTGTGCAGCGGATACTCCTCGGTACCGGTACTGACCGAGCCCGGGCCCCCGATGTTGATGATGCCCATTTCGCGGCGTTCCAAAAAAAAGGCGGCGCGCAGCGCGTCCGGAGTGCCGAGCGTCAGCACCTCGTCCAGTGGCATTGCGCCGCCTATCAAGACTCTATCGTATTGTATGTGTGCCAGGTGAATCTGCCCTTTTTCAAAAAGGCGTTCCAGCAGAAAATGTTGCCGGAGCGATTCGGTGTTCATCGTAGCGACTTCCCGGGGGCTGCAAGCGGTATAGTTCAGCATGATTATCGTTTTTGCAAGATTAGCGGCCCATCCAGCCGCCGTCGACGGTCAGGATGGTGCCGTGAACATAGCGGGCGGCATCGGAAGCCAGAAAGACGACTGGCCCTTTGAAATCGTCGGGCTCGCCCCAGCGCCCGGCGGGTATGCGGTCCAGGATAGCGCGGCTGCGCACCGGATCATCGCGAAGGGCTTGTGTGTTGTCGGTGGCAATGTAACCGGGCGCGATGCCATTGACGCGCACGCCTTTGCCGGCCCATTCGTTGGCGAGGGCTTTGATCAGGCTGCCGATGGCGCCTTTGCTCGCGGCATAACCCGGCACGTTGATGCCGCCCTGAAACGTGAGCAGGGAAGCGGTGAAAATGATGCTGCCGTGGCCTTGCGCCAACATGCTGCGCCCGATTTCGCGGGCCAGCAGGAAGGGCGCATCGAGGTTGAGGGCCAGCACCTGGTCCCAAAATTCGTCGGGGTGTTCGGCTGCCGGCGCCCGCCGGATCGTGCCTGCATTGTTGACCAAAATATCGATCTGGGCAAAATCTCGTTGGACCTGGGCGGCAAAATCGAGCAGGCTTTTCCGGTCCGACAAATCAGCCTGATACGGGTAAAATGCCCGGCCCAGCGCCACCACGGCCCGCCCAATCTCGCTGTCCGGTTGAAGGCCCGAAGACACCCCAATCACATCCGCGCCGGCCTCTGCCAGCCCCAGGGCCATGCTGCGCCCGATGCCCCGGTTGCAGCCCGTAACAAGGGCTGTTTTGCCAGAAAGATCAAAAGGAGAGCGAAGGGCCATGTAGGAAATTTTACGGAGAATGAATGACGATTGTGGCGAATAAAATTTTATAAATAATTCATTTAACAATGGAAAGGTAGTTTTTAGCCAAGGCGGCGGACAAGAAAAACGCCAAGTTTTTCTACGCAATCGTTATCGGGAACGTTCCCGGTTCGGTGGCGCTTCTTGCAGTTGCCGGGAAAAGTCTATCTTTGATGGCTAAAGTTGGAGCGCTTGAAATTCGTGGATACTATTACGATAAAAGATATAGCCAGAGCACTGAACCTTTCTACCTCCACGGTATCGAGGGCGCTGCGGGACAGCTATGAAATCAACCCGGAAACCAAACGGCTCGTGATGGAGTATGCGGAGAAAATGCACTACCGCCCGAATCCCATCGCGCTTAGCCTGAAAGAAAACCGGAGCCAGTCTATCGGGGTCATCGTCCCGGAAATTGCCAACAATTATTTTTCCCAGGCGATCAATGGCATCGAGGCGGCAGCCTACGACCGGGGCTACCATGTCGTCATTTTTCAAAGCCAGGAATCCTACGAGCGGGAGGTGGAAAAAGTAGAGCACCTCGCTGCCCGCCGGGTCGACGGCCTGCTCATGTCGCTGTCGAGCAATACCACCGATATCGAGCACCTGAAATCTTTGCATGCCCGCGGCATGCCCCTGGTGTTTTTTGACCGGATACCGGCCGAAATTGACACCCACAAAGTGGTGACCGACAACGCGAGCGGCGCCTTCAAAGCCACCGAACACCTGCTGGCCACCGGCCGGCGGCGGATTGCCCACATCACCAGCCAGCCTGGCCTGTCTATTACCAAAGAACGGTTGCATGGCTACCGCATGGCGCTGGAGCAATATGGCCTGCCGTTTGATGAAAACCTGGTGAAATACTGTTCGTATACCCAGGAAGAGGTCAAATACAACCTGGATACCTTGTTCGGCCTGGCCTCGCCACCCGATGCCTTCCTGACGGCGACCGACCGCTTTGCGCTGGGCTACTATGCGGCGCTGAAAAAACGCCTGATCCGGATTCCGGAAGACATTGCCTTCGTCGGGTTTTCCAATTTGAATGTGGCGGAACTGCTCAACCCGGCGATGAGCACCGTTGTTCAACCGGCCTTTCAAATGGGCCATACGGCGGCGGGTTTGTTGTTGGATTTGGTTGAGAAAAAGCCGAAACAGCCGGTGTATGCCACGGTTCAGTTGCCGGCCGAACTTTTTGTGCGCGAATCTTCTGCGCTGAAACAAGGGTAAGGGCGCAGCAGCGCTAGCCCACAAACTCCGTCGGGCTGATCCCAAATTCTTTTTTGAAGGCCCGGCTAAAGGAATTGGGCATATCGTATCCCACCTTGTAGGCGATTTCGGCTACGGTCAGGTTGTTTTGCCGCAAGAGGTCTTTGGCGCGTTTCAGGCGGAAGGATTTGAGCAGGTCGATGGGCTTCTTACCCGTCAGTTGTTTTATTTTCCGGATAAACTGCATGTGGCTGAGGTGCAACAGTGCGCACATCTTGTGCACGGTAAAATCTGTTTCCTCCAGGTTTGCTTCCAGGAGTTCGGCCAGTTTTTGCAGCAACTGGTCGTCGTAGGTCGAACAGCGCCGGCCTTTGGGGGTAAGTAAACTATACCGGCGCTCCACGGGTTCGGGCGCCGGTATTTCGGCGGGCGCCGGGGGCGCGGTGTCGAGGGCCGCAACAGCGGGTGCATCCGGCGCCGGGTGCAGTTCGAGCAGTTGGTCCACGAATTCGAGTATTTTCAAGGCATTTTGCCCGATGATGCCGTACAGCCGGTGGCGTTCGTTTTCTGAAAGTTGGTTGCCGGCACGTTGCAGTTGGGCCACAGGCCCGGAAATCTGCTTCAGCGGGGCCCGTAACTCCTGCGAGATATTGCTCAACAGGTTGCGCTGCTCACCGGCGGCGTCACCGAGACTCGTCTCCCATTGGATCTGAAACCCCTGCGGCGCTTCCTGCTGGCGGCCCCGGCGCGGCGTTGCCGGGCCCGAAAACCGGGCTGTTTCGGCCGTCCGTTGCGGCAAATCTGATTTTTCCCAACCCGGCAGATCGGCGACCTGCACGGATATGTTTTTTCTGATGGTCCGGTTGCTGCCCGCGCTGAGCGTGTGGGAGGTATATTGGTCGGAGAGCGAATAGACTGTCATGCGAAAAATTTTACAGATAAAAGTTGCGCGAATGGTAGAATAAAATTTTACAGAAAACCACTTTGTCAATGGAAAGATAGTTTTGCGGCGTTCCGGCAGGCAAGTAAATCGGTATATTTTTCTACGCAATCGTTATCGGGAACGTTCCCGGAGGAGTCGTTTTTGGGCCGCCGCCGGCCGGCGGAAATAAATTCAACCGCCCTACTGTTAATTCCAGCGCTTAAAATGTGAGAAAATGCGCCGCCACTCAGCCGGGCTTGCGGTTACCTTAGGGGGAAATAATTGCTCGTCATGACACACCACATCACCACCCAACCGTACCTGCCCGGCTGCTTCCGGCAGGGTTTGCTCCTTTTCTTTTTTTTGCTGGCCACAACCGACAGCCCCGGTCAGAGCCCAACGTTTGCCCGGGACACGTCCTACAATTTGCGCAGCGCCTACGAACACATCCGGAAAGACTACCCGCAGGTCCGCCCGATTCAGCCGAAATTGCCCAGGCGGGTGCGCGCCCAAACGGGCCTGGTGTATGCCCGGATCGGCGAGCGGGAACTCCACCTGGATGTTTTTTCTCCGGCGCGTTCGCGCAAAAAAGTTTACCCGGGCGTGCTGCTGATCCACGGTGGCGGCTGGCGATCGGGCAGCCGGGACATGGAGGTGCCGATGGCACAGCAACTGGCCGCCAGGGGATTTGTGGCCGTAACGGTGGAGTATCGGCTGAGCCCGGAAGCGCAGTACCCGGCCGGCATCCACGACCTGAAGGCGGCCGTCCGCTGGATGCGGGCGCATGGCGCCGAACTGGGCCTGGATACCTCTAAAATCGCCGCGTACGGCTGCTCCTCCGGCGCGCAAATGGCTTCTTTCCTGGGCACTACCAGTGGTATGCCGCAGTTTGAAGGCGCGGAAGGCTATCCGGAGTATTCCAGCCGCGTGCAGGCGGTACTCAACATCGACGGCATCGTTTCGTTTGTCCACCCGGAAGCCGCCGCCGAAGGCGAAATGGCCGGCCAATGGCTGGGCGGCTCCAGAACGGAAAACTGGAAAAACTGGAAAGAAGCCTCTCCGCTGGAGTATGCCGGTCCGCAGAGCCCGCCTTTTTTGTTTGTCAATTGCACGATCCCGCGCTTCCACGCCGGCCGCGACGATCTGTTTCGGATTTTAACGGCCGCCGGCATCTACCACGAAGTACATACCCTGCCGGAATCGACCCACTCGTTTTGGACGGTGCACCCCTGGTTCGAACCCACCCTCCGGTACAGTGCCGCTTTTCTCCACCACGTTTTCAAATAAACTCTATGAAATGGTTTTGTTGTTTCGGGCTACTCATCGGCCCTTTTTCTTCGCAGCCGCAAACGCCGGCGCCCCAGTATGATTTTGTCGTGGCTGCCGATGGCAGTGGCGATTTTACCAGCGTACAGGCTGCACTCCTTGCCGTGCCCCCGCTGCGCAAAAACCGGACTTTTATTTTTATAAAAAACGGCCTTTATCAGGAAAAACTACTCCTGCCACCGACGGCCACCAACGTCAGCCTGGTGGGAGAGGACGTACACCGGACGATCCTGCGCTTCGATGATTTTGCCTCCCGGAAAAATCGTTTTGGCGAAGAAATGGGCACTTCGGCGTCTGCCTCGTTTTTTGTCTATGGCGACGATTTTGAAGCCCGCAACATCACGTTTGAAAATTCGGCAGGCCCGGTGGGGCAGGCTGTGGCCGTGCGGGTGGATGGCGACCGCGTCAAATTTGTCAATTGCCGCTTTTTGGGCAACCAGGATACCCTGTACCCACACGGCAAAAACAGCCGGCAGTACTATCAACATTGCTACATCGAAGGGACGGTGGATTTTATTTTCGGCTGGTCTACTGCCGTTTTTGACAGTTGCACAATCGTTTGCAAAGCCGAAGGCTATGTCACGGCAGCCTCTACGGAAGAAGGCCGGCCCTATGGTTTTGTGTTTCGCAACTGTCGGATTGCCGGCGCTGCGCCGGCGCAATCGGTGTATTTAGGGCGCCCCTGGCGGCCTTTTGCCAAAACGGTTTTTATCGATTGTGCGATGAGCGAGGTTATCAAACCGGAGGGCTGGCACAATTGGGAAAAACCGGAGGCCGAGCAAACGACGTTTTACGCAGAATTCAATAGTTCGGGCCCGGGTGCTCTTCCCGGCGCGCGGGTTGCTTGGGCACATCGCTTGCCGGAATCCGATCTGGAGAAATATACGTTGGAAGCGATTTTCGGCGATTGGGCGCCGGAGTAGGTTTATAAACCACTGAGGGCACTTAGGGCACTAAGAAAATTTTCTCCGTGCCCTAAGTGCCCTCAGTGGTTTATGAAAAATACTCTAGTTCCAGCCCGGGTTTTGCGGGAAATCGGCCGGATTGGTGATAACATCCAGTTGCGACTGCGGGATCGGCCGCAGGGTATGGTAGTCCTGGATATTGTTTTTGGCATCCGTGTTGTACTGGCGAACGTATTCGATCAGTTTGCCGGTCCGTTTCAGGTCAAACCAGCGGAAGAGTTCGCCGCCCAGTTCGCGGCCGCGTTCTTCGAGGATAAAATCGATGTCCATATCAGCAGTCGTGACCTGCATTTCGGCTTCGTGTCCGGGTTTAGCGCGCACAGTCCGCAATTGGTTCAGGTAATCCACGGCTTCGGGTAGGTTGCCGGCCAGCATATCGGCCTCTGCCACGATCAGGTACATTTCTGCGATCCGGATCACAAATGCGTCGCGTTTGCTGCGGAATTCGAAGATGGCCGCGCGGTCGGTGGTGCTGTTGTGCTTGTGCATTTCGATGAAATTGCGGTTGTCCACGTAGGAGCCGTCCGGATTGAACAAGTCATTGATGTCCTTCGCCTCGTATTTGGTGGCTACGCGGGCCTTGAATTCCGGCGACAAGGGTTTGTGGCTCCAGTATACGGCCGTGTCGCCCTGTATCATGTCGGTGTAGGTGCCGATACTGCCGCCGTTGGCATACCAAACCTCTTTGAACGTGCCTTCGTAGCGCTGGTCGATGTCGCTGTTGAAGAGTTCGAGGTAACGGCGGGTGGTGCAGTAGCGCTGAAAGCCGATGCTGTTGATAATATCCAGTTTCATACCGGCGTGAAAATCATAGCGGGGCGTAAACATCAGGTGCAACTGGTTGCCGCCTTCGGGACGCCAGGCGTTGGCCTTGCTGTTGCCGTCGAAGGTTTCGTCGGCCGGGTTGATCTGGTTGTTGGCGGAATAGTTGACATAAAAAACCACTTCCGAGTTGGAGGCGCCTTCGCTGTTGGCGATATCCCAGAGGGCTTTGTAGTCGGTAAAGAGTTTAAAATTGTAGTCGCTGATTACTTTTTTGGCCAGGGCTGCGGCTTCTGCGTATTTCCCGTGGGTCAGCAACATGCGCGCTTTGAAGGCTTCGGCTGCGGGTTTGGTGACCCGGCCACCGTCGTGCGCTACTTTTCCTTCCAGGTTGGCAATGGCTACATCCAGGTCGCTGAGAATCAGCGTGTAAAAATCATCGACGGTAAACCGGAAGGCGGTGGTTTGTACGCCTTCCGTGGGTTCGGTTGCCAGGTGTACGCCGCCCCAGGTTTCGACGATCAACCAGTTGTACAGCGCCCGCAAAAAATGCACTTCGCCCAGGCGGAGTTTTTTCTTGTCGTCGGCCAGCGGCGATTCGGGCAATTTTTCAATGGCGGTGTTGCAGTAGTTGACAGCAGCATAAAACCGGCTCCAGTAGACTTCCAGCAAGGGATCCTGGCTGTTGAAACTGGCATTTTGGTCGGCTACCTCCGGGTGGTGGCAGTCGCCGCCTTTGAGAAACAAGTCGGTGCCCAGTTCGGTGAGCGAACCGGCGCCTTCTTTGCCATACCAAAAGCGCATCGGCATATAGCAGCTGTTGACCAGTGCTTCCATCCCGGTTTCGGTGTTGTAGAAGGTTTCGGCGGTCAGGCCGCTCGGGTTGACTTCTTCCAGGTAGTCTTTGCAGGAATTCAAGCCGAGGGCAAGAAATATAAAGCAAAACAAGACTATTTTTTTCATAACGTATTGTAATTGAGACGTTGAGGGATGTTTAGAAATTGACGTTCAGGCCAAAAATCAATTGTTTGGTCATCGGGAAGGACAAACTGCCGCCGCGTTCCGGGTCGTAGGGGTTCATTTTGCTGAACGTAAAGAAATTCCGCAGGGTGGAGTACACCCGGAGATTGGCAATGTGTGCCCGGTCGGTGATCGACGCCGGAATGGTGTAGCCGAGCGTGATGTTTTTAATTTTGGCAAAAGACCCGTCCGCATAGTACAGCGTGCTCATGTAGGCGCTGTTTTGGTTTTTGTTTTTGTCCGGGCGCGGGTGGGAGTTGGTCGGGTTTTCGGGGGTCCAGTAGTCGACCAGCGGGCCGTTTTCGCGGCCGTCAATTTTATAGTTACCGCTGGCTTCGCTCCGGATCATCTGGCCTTTGCGGCCGTAGAGGAATGCCGAGAGGTCGAAGCCGAGGAAAGAAATGGTGTTGTTCAGGCCAAAACTAAAATCAGGGCGCGGTGTGCCCACCACTACGCGGTCGGCTTCGGCGGTGATTTTGCCGTCGTTGTTCACGTCTTGCACCCGGATATCGCCCGGCACCTGGCCGTACACCGCAGCCTGGTCTTCTTCGCCCAATTGCCAGATACCCAGTTTGTTGTAGTCGTAATATACTTGCGTGGGCTGCCCAACGATCCAGCCGTTGCCCAGGTCGCGATCAGCGCCGCCGGTTAGTTGCACGATTTCCTCGCGGTTCAGGGAGAAGTTCAGGTCAGAGGTCCATTTGAAACCCTTGCCCGAAGAGCGGTTGACGTTGACCGAAGTCAATTCCACTTCAAACCCCTGGTTTTGGGTTTTGCCGATGTTTTGAATGACGCTGGCGTAGCCCGAGGTGTTGGGCAACAGGCGTTGCAGGAGCAAATCCTTGGTTTTGCTTTGGTACACATTGATGCTGCCGTAGATGCGGTTTTCCAGGAGCCCGAAGTCGAGGCCCAGGTTGGCGGTAGCGGTTTTTTCCCAGGTGAGGTCCGGATTGGACACGTCCTTGGGGAAGTAGCCGAAAGCCGCGGTTTCGTTGAAGGAATAGGTGGAGCGGCCCAGGCCTCCCAGGGTTTGATAGGGGCGGATGGCACTGTTGCCCGACACCCCGTAGCTCACGCGCAGCATGAGGTTGGAGAGGAGTTTGGCGTTTTTCAGGAAACCTTCGTCGCTCAGGCGCCAGCCCAGGGCAAGGGACGGAAAGTAGCCCCATTTGTGCCCGTCGGCAAAGACGGAAGAACCGTCGGCGCGCAAGGAAGCGGTCAGGAGGTAGCGGTCCAGCAGTTTGTAGTTCACCCGGCCGAAGACAGAGCTGAGCGCACTCTCCACCAGGCCGCTTTTGATGGCGACTTCGCTGGCGTTGGCGCCCAGGTCGTAGAAGGTGGTTGTTTCGGATACCTGCCGGGTCCCGAAGGCGCTCACGGTTTCGGCGGAATTGTGGAGTAAACTGTTTCCGATCAGAAAATTAAGCGCATGACTGCCGCTTTCGCGGGTGTAGGTGAGGGTATTTTCCCAGGTATAGCCGGCGCCCCGATAGCCTTCGATGCCCGATTGCGAGCCGTTGCCGTTGCGGCGGATGGTGTAATTGCCAAAATAGTAGCCCGAGCGGTCGTTTTGGACATCAAAACCGAAATTGCTCCGGAACACCAGGTTTTTGACCAGGCTCCACTCCAGGAAGGAGGAATTGAAAATACGGCTGCCTGTGAGGTTGTTGACATAGGCCCCGGGCACTTCATCCACCAGCGGGCTGATGTTAAAACTTTGGCCGGCAACCGGATACAAAATGATGTCGCCGTCTTCGTCATAGGGTTTGCCGAAGGGGTTAATTTTATTGGCCTGGTTGAGCGGGTCCTGCCGGCGGTCGTTGTCGCGCAGGGTGTAAAACACCTTGGTTCCGATTTTCAGGTTGTCCAGCAGGCGGTATCCGATGCTCACCGATCCGTTGTAGCGCTTGAGGGCGTCGTTTTTAAACAAACCCTGTTCGTCATACACGCCAAGGGAGAGGCTGAACGTGGTTTTGTCGTTGCCGCCGTTGATACTGATTTCATGGTTTTGCACGGAGCCGTCCTGTACGGCCAGGCGCATCCAGTCGACGTATTGGCGGCTGTTGATGGCGGCCAGTTCTTCCGGGTTGAATATAGCGGCGTCATCGGTAATGCCTTGTGTACGGAAGGCTTCTCTTTTGAAGGCCGCGTATTCGTTGCCGGTTTGAATAGCAGCGAGGCCCGAGTTGCTTTGCGTACCGTAGTACGAACTCAGCGACACCTGGACCCGGCCCGACTGGCCTTTTTTAGTCGTTACCAGGATCACCCCGTTGGCGCCCCGGGTGCCGTAGATAGCGGTAGCGGAAGCGTCTTTCAGTACCTCAATCGATTGGATATCATTGGGGTTCAATTCCAGCGAAGAGCCGTAGGGGATACCATCCACGAGGATCAGTGGTTCGTTGGAGGCATTCAAAGAACGGTTGCCCCGCAGGGAAAAACTCAGGCCGGAGCCGGCTTGCCCGTCGCTTTCGGTCAGGTCCAGGCCTGCAATCCGGCCCTGGAGGGTTTCCAGGACATTGTTGGACGGAGTGGAGGTAATTTCTTTGCTGTCGATTTGAGAGATGGAGCCGGTGAGGTCTCTCTTTTTTACCGTGCCGTAGCCAATGACCACCACCTGTTCGAGGATCGTCTGGTCGGCTTCCAATTGGATGTTGATGGTACTTTTTCCGGCGGTACTGACTTCCTGCCGCAGGTAGCCGGTGTATAAAAATACCAGTACATCTGTAGCCCCAGCAACTCGGATCTGGTAGCTACCGTCGTCTTTGGTGACGGTACCTGTACTGGTTCCTTTTACATTTATGGTGACACCCGGCAAGCCGCCGCCGTCTTCTCCGGTGACGACACCAGTCACGGTATTTTGGGCAAACGAGGCGGACAGTGACAACAAAAATGCCACTATAGCCAGGCCAAAGACCCTGGGTTGGAAAGAAAATTTGAACAGTAGCACTGCATTCATACGTTGAATATTTTAGTGAATAAACCGATAGGCAAATGTGAGGCCCCCACCGGAAACGGTATATTCCTGATTTTACAAATGAGGCGCAGGATTTAACATTTGGCCTGTGTCTGCCTGGCCAAAAGAAAATTTTAAAACCCCGGGACCATCCGACACTGGGCTATCCGTGTAAAAAACGGCTACCAAATTGCCAGATCCTGCGCCCGGTTTGCTACACGCCAGCGCTACTTTTGGAACTTGTTTTCAGCACATTTGCCTGGATATGATACCACTTTTTTTCCACTGCTTAGGGTTTCGCAAAACCGCGCTCACGGGCCTTCTCGTTGGGTCTGCCTGCTGGATGGCCCTGGGGCAAACGCCTTCGTATGCCACCCGGCTGGTGGTGGCACAGGATGGTTCGGGCGATTGCGCCACGATTCAGGAGGCGATCAACCAGGCGAAAGCCTTCCCGGATCAGCGCATTACTATTTTTATAAAAAAAGGCGTGTATCGGGAAAAGGTCAAGGTGCACGCCTGGAACACGCTGCTCACCCTGCAGGGCGAAGACCCGGCCACCACGCGGATCACCGGCGACGATTTTTTTGACAAAATCAATTTGGGCCGAAACAGCACCTTCTACACGGCTACGGTACTGGTGCAGGCCGACGATTTTCGGGCGGAAAACCTCAGCATCGAAAATACCGCAGGCCCCGTGGGGCAGGCGGTAGCGCTGGCCGTGGAAGCGGATCGCTGCATTTTTCTGAATTGTCGCGTACTGGGGCATCAGGATACCCTGTATGTGGCTGGCTCCAATGCCCGTCAGTATTTCAAAAACTGCTACATCGAAGGCACGACCGACTTTATTTTTGGCGCCGCAACGGCATTGTTCGACAGTTGTGGCATCCATAGCAAAAGCAATTCCTACATCACGGCAGCCAGCACTCCTCGCAGCAAACGATTTGGGATGGTTTTTCGACACTGTGTGCTGAGTGCAGCGCCTGGCGTCGATAGTGTGTACCTGGGCCGACCCTGGCGCGATTTTGCGCGGGTTGTATTTTTCAAATGCCACTTGGGCGCGCATATTCTTCCGGAAGGCTGGGCCAATTGGACGGATACCCGGCGCGACCAAACGGCCTGTTTTGCAGAGTTCAACAACTCCGGGCCCGGCGCTGGGGCTGCCCGGCGGGTGCCCTGGAGCCGCCGGCTTAGTAGCCGCGAAGCCCGGCAGTACCGGCTTGCGAAAATACTGGCGCCTGCTTTGCCTGCCGACGATGGGGCTGGGTCAGATTGGTTGAGGCTATCCGATCCGCGCTAGTAGCGCGCCTTTCCGCTTCTGGACAGGCGGTGCCACAGGGCTCGGAGTACGATCCAGAGGTGTGCGAGTAGGGTAGCCGGCAGGCCGTAGTGGTGCCGCATGACCTGAAACCGGTCTTGCAGGCTTTGGCGGTGGCGTTGTTTGGACATGCCGCCCATCAGGTAGTCGCTGATAATCAGGTTGGTATATATATTTTCAGTACTTCTTTTCAAGATGCGGATACACCAGTCGTAATCGGCGCAGAGGTTGCCCGTCATGTATGCCGGGGCCAGGCTGCGGCGGGCCACGAAGGACTGGTGCACGACGGTCATGCCTTGCAGGAAACTGCGCCAGTTGAGTTGTTTGGGCAGGAGGCGGGTACTGAGTTCGCTCATGGTGCCGGCGGCTTGCCGGGCTTCGTCGACCAGGAGGGTTTCGCCGTAGAGTACGCCGGTAGCGGGAGTGGCCAGGGTGGCGAGTTGTGCCACGGTGTCGGGGGCATGCAGGTGGTCGCCGCCATTGAGGAACCAGATGAAATCGCCGGTAGCGCGTTGCAGGCCCTTGTTCATGGCATCGTAGAGGCCGCGGTCTTTTTCCGAGATCCAGCGAAGATTGGGCATCAGGGCGGCGTATTGCCGGATGAGGTCGACGGTGCCGTCGGTGGAGCCGCCGTCGATGATCCAGTATTCAATGTTGGGGTAAGTTTGGCGGCGGACGCTTTCGATGGTGCCGGGCAGCAGGGCTGCGCCGTTGTAAACGACCGTTATGATAGAAAAAACAGGCATAGCGCGAATGGGCCTTGGTACGGAAAGCCGAAAAGTACAACGGAAGCGTTGAGAATGTCAAAGATGGTTCTACTTGAATTCCAGTATTTTGCAACAAAAACGAGTATGCTACTTTTTGCAGCCGGCCTGGCCTTGAGTTTGAGTGGGTCTTTGCCGCCGGGCCTGATTAGTTTGTCGGTCGCACAAACGTCTATTTTGCGCGGTTTTTGGCCGGCGATTTTATTGGCGATGGGGGCCGCGTTCGCCGAATTTTTCCAGGCTTGGGGCGCTGTAGTGTTTGCCGATTGGTTTTTGGCGCATCCGGTGGCGGCAACGGCGTTTCAGGTGGTGGCGATTCCGGTTTTTTTGGGGCTAGCGTTGTACTTGTGGTTTTTTGCCAAGGCGCCCCGGGCGCCGGAGGTGTTGTTGCCGGTGTCGATGTTTCGGCAGTTTGGCAGGGGTGTGGTGATCAGTGTATTTAATTTATTGGCCATACCCTACTGGGTAGCCTATGCCGGCTGGCTACGGGTCAATGGCTGGTGGCAGGAAGGCTTGTTGTACACCCTTTTTTTTGCCGCAGGCGTCACCATCGGTACGTTCATCGCGTTGGCCTTGTATGCCTGGCTGGCGCAGGAAATGACCCGGCGTTCGGACTTGGTGGCCAAGGTGGTGAACCGTTTTGTGTCCCTGATTTTCCTGGGGCTGGGCCTCAAGTTGATCTGGGACTTGCTGTAAAAAAACAGCGCCACACCAGTGGTCTGGCGTGGCGCTGCGGGCTGGATAAACTAATGGTCAAACTTAGTTTTTGAAATACGGCGTGGCGTTTTTGCCACCGCCTTTCAGTATTTCCAGGCGTTTTTTGAATTCGCCGGCTTTTTCCAGGTCGTCTTTCCGGGCA
>JADLDL010000149.1 GCA_020846655.1 Saprospiraceae bacterium
GACGCCATACCGCTTCTTCATGAACGGCAAAATCCAACACTGCGGCACCAACTCCTTTCAACTCGTAAAAACCACAGAGGGCTGGAAAATCCAGTACATCATCGATACCCGGCGCAAAGGAGATTGTCCCTGAGCCGTGTTCGACGCCCTCAAAAAAGAACCTCTTGTGAAAGCCGAAGCCTTCTCAAGAGGTTCTTTTTTTAGCGCAATCAGCAGGATATCGCTTTGGCTTTTCAGCCACGCTGACTTTGTTGTTGAGGGTCGAAGACCCTCGGATTGGGTTTGCCGGACGAAGTCCGGCTTATAGGAGAGCGAAGTCTGAAGACTTCGCCCAGCATAGGCTGATTTTTAGCACGGTTAGAAACCGTCCAACCTTCTAACCACTCTAACCTTCCAACCTTCTAACCTTCCAACCTTCTAACCTTCCAACCTCACTTAGTGTTTGTTGGTGGCTACGGCGTCCATGCGGATCATGTCTTGCATGACTTTGAGGGCTTCGTAGAGTTGGATATCTTTTTTGCGCTCTTTGAGCCAGCTCTCGTTGCGGGCCGTCCGGGACGTATCGCTTTGCACCTGTGGCAGGTCGGCGGCGAGGTTTTCAATCCGGAAGTTCTCGATCGGTTGCAGCATATGCTCGAACTGATTGGCTTCTTCTTCCATTTGTTTGTCCCACTTCTGGTAGGCGGCCAACTGGAGCGGGAAGCTCGTCATGTCTTTCTGGCGCTTCAGGCGCTTGGCATTTTCTTCAATTTTGACAAACGTCGGGTCGTTTTTGACCCGGTTGCGGCTATTTTCCTGCAATTTATTTTTGTCAGCGATGTGGTAGGCGTTCTGGTTGTAGGCTACCGGATCGATGGTGGTGGCATCCAGCGGAAAGTCATTTTCCCGTTCGCCGAGGTCCACGTAGTTGTAGGAATCGGGCAGCACGATATCGGGCCGCACGCCTTCCAGTTGGGTGGTTTTGCCGGTGATCCGGTAGAATTTCTGAATGGTCATTTTCATTTCCCCCAGCGGCTTGATGGACTCGTCGTTGGAGGTCAGGTCGAGGTCCCAGAAGCGCTGCACCGTACCTTTGCCGTAAGTGGTGGTGGTGCCGATGATCACGGCGCGGTCATAGTCTTGCATGGCAGCGGCCAGGATTTCGGAGGCCGAGGCGCTGAACCCATTGACCATCACGACCAGGGGGCCGCCGTATTGCACGCGGGTATCGGAGTCGGCGTTGATATCGGGTTGCAAACCTTTGCTTTTGACCTGCACGATGGGGCCTTGTTCGATAAACAAACCGGACATGCGCACGACATCGCGCAGCGAGCCGCCACCGTTGTTGCGCAGGTCGAGGATCACGCCCTGCACGTTTTCGCGCTTGAGTTTTTCCACTTCTTTGGCGACGTCATCGGCACAGGAGGTAAGGCCTTGCGGTGTGAAGTCGGCGTAGAATTTGGGCAAATAAATATACCCTACTTTTTCGGGGCCGTCGTTGGTGTGCAACAGGAGTGACTTGGCGAAGGCTTCGTCCATGATCACAATGTCGCGTACGATGCTGATGATTTTGATGCCGCCGTCGGTTTTTTGCACCGTTAGGTTGACGGTAGAGCCTTTGGCGCCGCGGATTTTGGACACCACATCGTCGATATCCCAGCCCATGACGTCGACGGGTTCGTCGTTGCCTTGCGCGACTTTCAGGATCACGTCTTTGGGCTCCAGGTCGCCCTGTTTCCAGGCCGGGCCTCCGGGCACAATTTCGGTGACGGTAGTTTTTTCGCCGTCGCTTTGCAGGCGGGCGCCGATGCCTTCGAGTTTACCCGACATTTTAACGTCGAAATCGGCTTTTTCCACTGGCGAAAAATAACCGGAGTGCGGATCAAACACCGTGATCATGGAGTTCAGGTACACCTCCAGCCGGCGGCTGCGGTCGTTTTTAGCCAGGCGCTTGAACCATTTGTCGTAGATATCGAGCACCTTGGCACGCATCTCGACTTCGAGGGCCTCAAAGGATTTTTTCTCGCCCTTGAATTCAGCCTTTTCCTGGCTGTTCAGTTCGTCGTTGATGCGGCTCAGCACCTCGTATTTCATCCATTTTTCCCAGCGGCTGCGCAACTCGGCATCGCTTTTGGCCCAACTGAGTTTTTTGCCATCGGTTTCAAAGGTTTCGTCTTTGGAAAAATCGATGGGTTTGGCGAGGATTTCGCGATACCAGACCTGTGTTTTGGTTTGGGCTTTTTCCATGAGTTCCACCGAACGGTTGAAAAACTCGAAGGTGCCGGCCTTGGCCTGGTCGTCCAGTTGTTGCTGGTAGCCGCTGACCTGGTCGACATCTGCTTGGGTGAAAAAGCGCTTGCCGCCGTCTACATTTTGCAGGTAGAGGTTGTACACGTCCTGCGAGAACTTGTCGTCTACCTGTTTGGGCTGAAAGTGGTAGCGATTCAGGCCATAGAGGATGGCTTGCACCAGTTTGGCTTCTTTTTGCGGATTGGGTTCATTTCCGGAAAAAGGAACAAAACGATTGAGGAAAAATACGATGCCGGCGATTCCCAGGAACGAGAAAAACAGCAATGACGGTTTCCATTTCATATCCGTGAAAGTTTGTTCAGTGTCCGATGGGCTGTCAGGCCTGTTGGAATACATCATGAGCGGGAACGTGTTTATGAATGAACAAAAATAAGCGCCTGAGGTTGGCAAATCCAAGTTGTCGTTGAAATTGCATGGGTAACAACGCAAGAATGGCCGCTTTGTGACAAGGCTGCCCTTTTTTTTCTACGAACACAAGTCCGGGCGGCGGTTTCGGCGGGAAAACGGGTATCAAAGTCTGCGAGTTCCAAACGGCCGACTTGTACAGGGTTTCGGATTTATTTCGAACTTTGCCCCCTCTTTTCACTCATTTTCCATTATGACTAAGAATATCTCCCTCGTACTCAACGGCGTTTTGCTCCTGGCCGTCGCACATTTGTATTACCTCAATTTTTCCAAAAAATCGACCCCTGAAGCGGCCTCCACCATTGCCCCGCCGGCCTCTGCCGAGGGTGGTATGCGGATCGCCTACGTCAACGCCGACACCCTGGATGCCAAATACGATTGGCTGAACCAACAAAAAAAGGCGCTGGAACAACGTATCCAAAATGCCGAAAAATCCATGGGCGCCAAAAAAGAAGCCCTCGCAAGGGATATGGCGGCGTTCCAGAAAAAATATGAAAGCGGCACCACACCGCCCGCCGAACTGGAAAAAGAATACGCCGCTCTTTCGCAGCGCCAGCAACAACTGGCTGCCGAAGAAGCCCGCTTGGGCAAACAGCTCTCCGACGAGCAGCAAAAAGCCATGAGCGACCTCATGACCAACGTCGAATCTCAACTCAAAAGCCTGCAAAGCCAGATCGGGTACGACTATATCCTCTCGTACTCCAAGGGCGGCGGCCAGGTGTTGTTTGCCAACGACAGCCTCGACATCACGCACCAGGTCCTCCAACTCCTGAATGCCAAAAAGTAATGCTCCGGCTGGCTACCCTCGACGATATTCCGCTGATCCGGACCCTCGCCGACCGCATCTGGTGGGCACACTACCCGGCGCTCATCGGTCCCGGACAGGTCGCGTACATGCTCGCCCAGATGTACAGCGCTGAGGCCTTGGAACGGCAAATGCGCGAGGAAGGCCAGCAATTCTGGATGATTCAGCCCGGCCCGCAGCCCCTCGGCTACCTCGCCGTGAGTGGCCGCGGGCCGGGCTCGTATTTTCTGAACAAATTTTACCTCGACACCACGCAACAGCGCCAGGGCATCGGCGGACAGGCCTTTCGCGCCCTGCTGGAACAATACCCCGACCTGCACGAACTGCGGCTCACCGTGAACCGCCGCAACATCAAAAGCATTAATTTTTATTTTAAAATCGGATTCAATATCGAAACCTGTGTGGATATCCCCATCGGAGAAGGATATGTGATGGATGATTTTCAAATGCTGTGGAAAAAGCCGGCGGGCGGCTGAACGGGCAGGCCTGAAATAATAAAAGCGGTGCTCCTTTGCACCGCTTCTAATTGTTGCCTCGAGAAAGTCTTCAAGTGCCTCGCCTGGAAAACTTTTTTTCCGCGTGTCACTTTTGATGGTACAAAGATGTGGCCCCTGGCCAGCGTTCCGGCAAACAAAAGTCTCGGTTTTGTTACCCTCCAATTAACAGGCTTTCTGTTTGTTTATCTTCATAAATTACTGATAACAAAGCATTTAATAATTCGGTTTTTGTCCACCAGGCTGAGCCGGCCAACAAAAAAACCACTAAACAACCCACGCTTTGACTGCCGGAAGCACTACACCACGCCAACTGACACAGGCTTACCTGGCCCTGGCGGCCATTTGCATCATCTGGGGCACCACCTACACGGCCATCAAATATACCGTCCGGGATTTTCCGCCCTACCTCCTGGTGGGCATCCGCCAAACGGCGGCAGGCCTGTTGTTGCTGGTCTGGGCCTTCGCCAGCGGCCGCGCCCGACCGGCTGCGGTGCCGCCCGGGATGCCCGGTTTCGGCGCCAGCCCGCTTACCCGGCGGTATGTATGGCTCCAGGTGCTCACGGGCTTTTGTACGATCACCGGCGGAAATGGCTTTATTACCTGGGCCATGCAGCATGTCAGTTCGGGGGTGGCTGCCGTGATCGGTTCGCTGACGCCCGTGGTGGTGGTGTTGATCAACCTGTTTTGGAAAGGTTCGGAGCGCCTCAACGGCAGCGTGATTGCGGGGGTGTTGCTGGGTTTCTGTGGCCTGGCACTTATATTCAACCACGGCTGGGCCGATTTTATGAATCCCGACTACCGCTTGGGCATACTTGGTTGTTTTGCGTCCTGTTTCACCTGGTCGCTGGGCACAGTGATGGCCAAGCGCTGGAACGACGCCCGCGTGTCGCCCGTGCTGAATGCCGGTTTGCAAATTACCGCCGGCGGCCTGGGCGGCTTTTTGCTGAGTGCCCTGTTCGACACCCGGCACAGCATCCACCACACGACCGAAAGTTGGGTTGCCTTGGCTTACCTGGTGCTGATCGGCTCGGCACTGGCGTTTACGCTGTATATGTTTGCGTTGCAACACCTGAGCGCCACGGTATCGTCGCTGTACACCTATATCAATCCGGTGGTGGCTATTTTGGGTGGCTGGCTGGTGCTGGGCGAGGCGCTGAGCGCCTGGGAACTGGCCGGCATGGCGATTACGATCGGCGGCGTTTGGCTCGTGAACCAGGGGTACCAGCGCGTCGGCAAGGGCTAGCCAGTCTGCGAAAAAACGCGTACACTTGCTGCTTCAGTGATCCACGGAGCAACCTATGCAGACATTCCTGAAACCCATTCCGGTACTGGGCAGCATTTTGCTGCTTTACCTGGCTTCTTTTTTTCTGTTGGACCGGTGGCCTACCTTGCCGTATGGTGGCGACTCCTGGGGCTACTACGCCCATTTGCCATCTTTTTTTTTGTACGGTGATACTGGTGATTATCAAAAAACAATCGAGGCCACTACAGCGCACGCCCCCAATTTTGTAGATCCCCGGATCGACAAATACGGGGTCCGCAACACGCCGGTGGGCCGTTTCTGTATCAAATATCCCTTGGGCGTAGCCATTCTGGAAGCGCCGTTTTTTGGTATCGCCCACCGGTGGGCGCTGAACAGCGGCGGGAGGTATCCGGCAGACGGGTTCAGCCGGCCCTATATGTTGCTGGCTGGCCTGGGCGTCATTTTTTATGCCTGGCTGGGCCTGGTCGTGTTGTGGTATGTGCTGGCCCGGTATTTTCAAAAATCCACCGTGCCGGCCCTGATGGTGTTGATCGCCCTGGGCACCAACCTGTTTTATTTCAGCACCTACAACAACGTGATGTCGCATGCCTTTCTGTTTTTCTGGTACGCGATATTGCTCCGGGCTACGGCCCGCTTCTGGGAAGAGCCCGGCTGGTGGCCGGCCGCCGGCGTGGGCCTGGCGCTTGGGATGATCGGCATCACCCGTTCGCAGGAAATATTGGCCGCGCTGATCCCGGTGTTGTGGGGCGTTGCCAACTGGCGGGCGCTGGCCGGGCGCTGGCAATTTGTGTGGCGACACTGGCAGTACCTGGCACTAGCCCTGGGCTGTTTTGCCCTGGCCCTCATTCCGCAATTGTGGTACTGGAAATGGGTGAGCGGCCAATGGTTGTATTTTTCCTACCAGGGCGAGCAGTTTGATTTCCGGCACCCGCATATCTGGGGCGGGTTTACCAGTTTTCACAACGGCTGGTTGATCTACACGCCGGTCATGGGCCTGGCGTTGCTGGGCTTGTGGCGGCTGCGCCGGGTCGTGCCCGAGGCCTGGTGGCCTTTTTGGGCCTTTTTTCCGCTGCACGTGTTCATCACCTACAGCTGGTGGTGCTGGTATTATATCAATGGTTTTGGCTCGCGGCCGATGGTGGAAATCTACCCGCTGCTGGCCTTGCCCCTGGGTGCTTTTTGGGAATGGGGCTGTACAAAACAGTGGAAAAAAGTCCTCAACTGGGCGTTGTTGTTGTTTTTCTGCTGGTTGAATATTTTCCAGACCTGGCAAATCAAAGAGGGCATTTTATGGACTGAAAACGCCAACCGGGCCTATTACAAAGCCATCTTTGGCACCCTCCACCCCGACCGCAATGCACTCATCGCCTACGATTCGGGCGAAACACAACCCGGAGCCGATGTGGTACCGGTGCAGACAATTTTCCAGTGGGGCTACGAAGATTCCACCCTGGCACACGTAGTCCGCGATCCCGTGCACACCGGCCAGTTTGCGTTTCAACCCGAGGAAGAATTCAGTGGCGGACGGGATCTGGCCGCCGACACCCTGGATGTGCACCCGGGCGACTGGCTGCGCCTGTCGGTACAGGCCTATGTGAAAGGACAGGACAAAACCTGGAACCGCGATGCCCTGGCCATGCTGAGTCTGGAATTTAGAGACCCCACTGGCAAAGCCCTCAAAACCAGGGGCCTGCGTATCTCCAGCAAAATAGGCAACCCCAAGCACTCGATTTGGGATACGGGCGACACTGATCGCTGGGGAGAAGCCGCTATCCTGGTGAAGGTCCCCCGCTCGTTTCCCCGAAATGGGAAAATACTCACGTATGTTTGGAATCCCAACCGCCAAAAACTGTATGTGGACGACCTAAAACTTGAAGTCTGCCGAAAGCGGCCATAAATATTCAGGCAAGTCCCCCAACTTTGTTCTGCCCCGTTTCCATTTTTTCATTTCTTCAATCCTTTCAGCAATATGTTGCGCAGCAAAATCGCCGGTATCGGCTACTATGTCCCGGAGCGTGTCGTCACGAACAACGAACTAACCAAAATCATGGACACCACCGACGAGTGGATCCAGGAACGCACCGGTATCCAGGAGCGCCGGTATTGCCAAAAACATGAAGAAACGACCACCAGCATGGGGGTGGCCGCTACCCGGATCGCCTGTGAACGCGCCGGTATTGCCCCTGAAGACATTGATTTTATCATTTTCGCTACCCTCAGCCCCGACTATTATTTCCCGGGTTGTGGCGTGTTGCTCCAGCGCGAACTGGGCATCACCCACCGCGAAGTCGGTGCGCTTGATATCCGCAACCAGTGCAGCGGTTTTGTGTATGCCTTGTCGATTGCCGACCAGTTTGTGCGCACCGGCACCTATAAAAACGTGCTCGTCGTGGGCTCTGAAATGCACTCGATGGGTTTGGATTTCAGCACCCGGGGCCGCAACGTGTCGGTCATTTTCGGCGATGGCGCCGGCGCGGCCATTGTGCAGCCTACGGAGGACCCCGGCCGTGGTATTCTCAGCACCAAACTACACGCCGACGGCACCTACGCCGAAAAACTGGCGCTCATCAACCCCGGTACACACGGCGGCTTTCACTCCCGCAAACTCGGTGAAGACATCGACTTCGGCTATCCGCCGGCCGACAGCTACGGTGAAATCTTTTTTACCCCCAAAATGCTCGCCGATGGCATGTATTATCCCAATATGGAAGGGCAATTTGTGTTTAAAATGGCGGTACAAAAATTCCCCGAAGTGATCCGCGAAGCCCTCCACGAAGCCGGCCTGCAAACGACCGACATCGACATGCTCATCCCACACCAGGCCAACCTCCGCATCAGCCAGTTTGTCCAACGCCAACTCGGTCTGCGCGACGACCAGGTCTGGAACAACATCCAGCGCTACGGCAACACCACCGCCGCCTCGGTGCCCATTGCCCTGAGCGAAGCCTGGGAAGCCGGCAAAATCAAAGAAGGCGACCTCGTGTGCCTCGCCGCTTTCGGCTCCGGCTTCACCTGGGCCAGTGCCCTGATTCGCTGGTGAGCATTGGGATATTGAGATATCCCTCAATACCGCTCGCGGACGATTTTCCAGTGGTGTTCGGTGTGGCCGGCCAGGATGTAGGCAAGGGCCAGCACACTCACTTCCTTGTCGGCTGCAATGCCGCGACGGGTCCACATCTCGTCGGTAAAATTGCGGAACAAGTGCAGGCTGGCGTCTCGCACCGCTGCCCATTCGTCCACGATGGAGGCCGGCGTGCGGAAGGCCGCGCCGGAATTGGGCACGTAATGATCCTGGTCGAAACCGGGCAGTGGCGTTTGGTCGCCACGGGCGATCCGCAGGGCGCGGTAGGCAAAAATGCGTTCGGCATCAATCACGTGCAGCACCAGTTCTGCCAGCGTCCATTTGTCGGGCGCATAGGCTTGGTCCCATTGTTCCCATTTGATGCTGCGCAAAAAATCGAGCGTGCTGGTTTTTTGTTGTTCCAGGTAGGCCATTATGTCGTCGGTATCGACGGCGGCTACATAACCTTGGTAGTGCACCGCGTATTCGTCCGGTGCGGGTCGGTGAGTAAGCGTGGTGGTCATGGCTGAGCGGTGTGGTTTGATTGTTGAATCCAAAGGTTAATGCCCCGGCGATTTCCAACCCAATCGGAGGAAACCGGCAATAAATGTTGACCTTTTTCTGCTGTAGCCAAATGACCCCGGTCAATCGTTGACCAAACGTTCATCCAAAAGTATCCAGCATCGAGCCTCCAAATCCTAAGTGCCCTTCGTGCGCTTAGTGGTTTTAAAATAGTTGAACCAATAAGCGCACGAAGGGCACTTAGATGTAGAGAAGATACTTAGCGCAGTTCAAAATCGGCCTCCCGCACTTCTGCCGAGTTGCCGCCCACGAAGACCTTGAATTTGCCGGGATCGGCTTTGTATTGGCCTTTGTGGTTCCAGTAGGCCAGGTCTTTGTCGCTCAGTTTGAAGGTCA
>JADLDL010000150.1 GCA_020846655.1 Saprospiraceae bacterium
ATAGGGCATGGCGATGGCTTCGGCCAGCCGGCTTACCTCGATGCTGCTGTCGCGCTCTACCCATTCGTGGAAGTCGCGCGATGCGCGGCGGCTCAGGTCTTCGTAGGGTTGCAGGCCATACCAGTTGGTGGCGCGTTGGTCGCGGACACGCTCGTACACGGCCCGCGCTTGTGGCAGGGGAGCGGCCTTTTTGTCGACCGGCACACCCTGTTCGGCATAGGCAATCACTTCCCAACGGCCCCAAAGGAGGCGGCTCAGGGAGTCGCTTGCTTGTTGCGCTGCCACAGGCGCCAGGAGTGCGAGCCAGAGGCTACCCGAGAAGGTTAATTTTCGAAAAAACAAGTACATTCCGTGCGTTTGGGTAAAATTTAAAGAGGCGGATATCGTTTCGGAGAACAGCGCAGGGGGTCGCAACGATGGCCTCTGCAAATGTAAACAGATGATTGATCGACTTAAGTTATTTCTGCGGCTTCGGGAGGACACCTTCAACCCCAAACTACTCACCCTGTTCAAGGAAGGCCTGAGCCGCCAGCAACTCCAGCAGGAACTCATCGCCGGTGTGATTGTGGCGATTGTAGCCCTGCCACTCGCCATTGCCTTTGCTATTGCCAGCGGCGTCACGCCCGACAAGGGCCTCGTGACGGCCGTCATCGCCGGCTTTATCATTGCGGCGCTCAGCGGCAGCCGGGTGCAGATCGGCGGCCCAACCGGGGCGTTCATTCCCATTGTGTATGGTATTGTGCAACAATACGGCGTCGACGGGCTCATCGTGTCGACGCTGATGGCCGGCTTGTTGCTCGTGGCCATGGGCCTGGGGCGACTGGGCAGTGTCATCAAATTTATTCCCCATTCGCTGGTGGTGGGCTTCACAACGGGCATTGCCCTGATCATTTTTTCTTCCCAGGTGAAAGATTTACTCGGCTTGCCCATTGAAAAAGTGCCGGCGGAGTTTGTGGAGAAATGGCAGGTCTATGTTCAATACCTGGGCCAAACCAATTTTTGGGCGGCAGGCATCGCCATTGCCACCGCTACCATCGCTTTTGCTTTTCCCAAAATATCCACCAAAATCCCCGGCGCACTGGTGGCGATCCTGATTTTTACGCCCCTGGTTCAACTCTTCCACTTGCCGGTCGATACCATCCAAACGCGTTTTGGAGACATCCCCACCTCCTTGCCAGTACCGGCCTTGCCCCACGTCACCTGGACGATGTTGCACGAACTGATTCGTCCGGCCTTTACCATCGCCATGCTGGGCGCCATCGAGAGCCTCCTGTGTGCCGTGGTGGCCGATTCGATGGCCGGCGGCAACCACCGCTCGAACACCGAACTGATCGCGCAAGGCCTGGGCAACATTGGGGCGGCTTTGTTTGGCGGCATACCCGCTACCGGCGCCATTGCCCGAACGGCTACCAACATCAAAAACGGCGGCCGCACCCCAATAGCCGGCATGACACATGCTGTGGTGCTGCTGTTGATCATGTTGTTTGCTGGCGCCTGGGCCAAACTGATCCCGCTGAGTGTACTGGCGGGCATCCTGGTGTATGTATCCTACAACATGAGCGAGTGGCGCACCTTCCGCTCCATTTTGCGCGGCCAGCGCGCCGACGTGATGGTGCTGCTCACCACCTTTTTCCTCACCGTGTTTTTCGACCTGACGGTCGCCATCGAAATCGGCATGGTGCTCGCTGCCTTTCTGTTTATCCGCCGCATGGCCGAACTGGGCGATATCCGCCCCGTTGAAGGCCGAGTGGGCGAAATGGAGGAACAGTCCGACGCCGACAGCATGCAATTTTACCCGATACCGCCCGATGTGCAGGTATTCGAACTCAATGGCCCCTTGTTTTTTGGCGTAGCCCACAAGTTCAAGGAAGCCATGCGCCGGGTGAGCAAACCGCCGAAAGTACTGATCCTCCGCATGCGGTTTGTGCCGACCATCGACGAAACCGGCATCCACAACCTGCGCGAATTTGTCCGGAACATGCAGGCCAGGAACGTCCGGATTATCCTCTCGGGTGTGGCGCCCATGCTGCATGGCGAACTGGAGGAAGCGGGCCTGATTGGCATGGTTGGGGCCGACAATGTGGTGTCGCACATCAGCCAGGCGGTCGAACGGGCCAGGGCTTATGTGGAGCAGGGGTAACCGACCTGTTATGGTCGCGGCGCAGGCGCAGTTTGGGCGGCTTCCACCCGGTAGCCTTCCTGCCGCAGCAAGGCAATTACTCCGCTTTGGCCACCCAGGTGGCCGGCGCCCACGGCAAACAAGGTTGATTTTTCACGCATCATGCGGCCCATCACAGGAATCCAGTTGCGGTTGCGGTTGCGCAGGAGAATGTCCTGGTAGTCGCCGATGCCGCTGTCGTCGCCAGACATCATGGCTTCCATGGCGTTGATGTCCTGTTCGAGGTACATCCGGATCATATCGTCGAACTCGTGCGACGAGCCTTCGGTGTTGCGGAGGGTTTCGACCAGCATTTTGGCCTGGGTTTCGTAGGGGATGCTGTCGAAAATAGCCATTTGGTAACTGGCGGTTTCGAGGCCGGCCGACTCCAGTTTGCGGCGTTTGACCTGGCGGTACAGTTCCATTTCCACCGAGGTCATGTTGGCCGTGTTGACGGAAGGGCTTTCCTCGTCGCTGGTAAACATGGTACTGAGAAACATGGGTTTCATGCGTTCGAGCATGGTGGCGGGCATCCCGCGGGCATCCAGTTTTTGTTTGACAAAGGCATAATCCTCGGCGGGTAGCAAATCTTTGAGGGTTTTTCCGCCGTTCATAAAGGCCTTGGTGAGCAAACTGAACTGGGCGCTCAGGTTGGTCATTTCTTTCATGTCAATCTCGAACGTGACCCGCCGGGCCTCTGCCAGGGCATCGTAAGTAGCCTCGGAGAGTTCGAATTTGTCCTTGGGAATCAGGTGAATGGTGCCCAGCAAGTAGGAGGATTTTTTCAGGCCATTGCCGCTGATTTTCCAGAGCAAGGATTTTTCCGAAGGAACGATTTGTTCGGGGCTGTAAACGGCTTTTTGCGAGCTGTGACAACCCACCAGGGCCACTGCCAGCATCAGCCAGATCCATAATTTCTGCATATCTCTTTTTTTATTCTGAGGTGAAAATAGCATATCCGGATGCCTGAACTGAAAAAAACGGGCCAACAACGCCGCTGCACCGTTTTTTAGCCATTTTGGCAGGCCGCAATATCCATCTGGCACGCACAAAAAACGGCAGCGCCCAGGGAGGCGCTGCCGGCAATGCAAAAAGGGTATCTAACAAAAAACTGCTATTGACCAACGATATCGGGCTGCATGGGACCGAGAATGCCCAACAATTCATCTTTTTCTTTTGCCGGCACGTTGAATTTGTCCAGCGCAGCCACCAGATCAGCCACCAACGCGTTGAATTCATCGGTGGTGATGTTCATGCCGGTGTGGGCTTCTTTCATGGTTTTGCCTTTGTACTGGCAGGGGCCGCCGGCGCCGGCGCATACCTGGTCGATAAGGTTGTTGCGCAGCAACTGCGTGCGGGCGGGGTCGGCTACCGTAGCCGCGAAGCGGGCATTGATGGCGTCGTCGGCCACCACATTGGCCAAAAACTGATCCACCACAGCGGATATGGCCGTGATACCGCCCAGGCGCTCGTAGAGCGTGGGGTCCTGGATCACATCGCCATCTTTACATTGCGTGGCCAGCAGCAGACAGGCAAGCAAAAAGCCGCCCAGGGACATCCGAAACAGAGTAGTCATAGGAAAATATAGTTTAAGTAGTAAAATGTAGTTACATCGACAGGGTGGCCGGCAAAGCCCGGCGCGGCAGGCGCCAGGCAAACAGGCTGAGCAAGCCGGCCAGCAGGCCGGTCCAGAGCAAGACGTCCGGAATCTGCGCCAGCAGGCCGTGCGGAATCGGGCATTGCGGGCCAGTGGCTGCTGGAAAACGGGCTTTGACCACCGGCCGCGGCAGCAAGGTTTCCATGCGGCGTTGCAGGTCCGGCTCGCTGGTGGCAGCGGTAAAACTCAGGGCCAGCAGGTCGGAGGAGGGGTTGTAGGTCGTGGCTGTGACGCCCGGCCACTCGCGGGCCGCTGCGGCCAGGGCCAGGCCTGCTTCCGGATTGGCAGCCTGGAGCCGAAAGGCCACTAACGAAACCGGGGCCAGGGTTTGGGTGGGCGACCAGGGCACGCGGAGCCAGTACCAGGCGCCAAGCGCCAGTACGGCCAGGATCGACAATGGAATTCGGAAAGCCCGCATAGGATACAGATTTGAATGAAAACAACCTGATTTATACCTATGTACGAGTGGAGAAGGGATTTGGATTTCAGCCGCGTAAAAAAATATTTTTGGCGGTAGCCTGTCGTTTTGTCGCGCATTTTGGAAAAATAGGTGACAAAACAGGTGGAATTCAGGGCTGGCAAATTATTTGACCAGAGAACAAGACCATTGGCACGGTGAATTTTGCTGCCAGTATGACACAAAGCCTGTTTTCGATATTCATATATCAAATAAAAAGGCAAAGTTTGCATTTTAATTCGGTTCCGAGGGCTTGGAGAGCAGTGCCGACACAAACCCTTAAAACATCAAAACCCTCCTGTAATACGTGAATATGTTTGAAAATTGGTTAATGCCAGCCCAGTCCGATGATGAACCGGACTTTGTGCCGCTTTTTTCGTTAGAAGAGGACGAAGAAGCCAAGCAGGGCGAAGTGTTTCCGGATACGCTGCCAATCTTACCGCTGAAAAACACCGTTTTGTTCCCCGGAATCGTCACGCCGATCACCATCGGCCGCGACAAAAGCATCCGGGCGGTTCAAAAAGCATACGAAGACAACCGTCTGATCGGTGTTTTGTCGCAAAAAGATGTAAAAATAGAAAGCCCTTCCACCCGCGACCTGTACCGGATCGGTACGATTGCCCGGGTGTTGAAACTGTTGAAAATGCCCGATGGCTCTACCACCGCCATCCTGCAAGGCCGCAAGCGCTTCCAACTGGAAGATATGCTCAGCGAAGACCCCTACATGCTCGGCCAAATCAGCACCCTCGAATACGAACAACCCAAGAATAAACTGGAGTTCCGGGCCCTGCTCAGCAGTATCCGCGACGATGCCAAGCAAATCATCGAACTCTCCCCCCAAATCCCCTCCGAAGCCGTTGTGATGTTGAAAAATATCACCAACGACAACTTTTTGCTCAATTTCATCGCCTCCAACCTCAATATTCGTATCGAGGAAAAACAGGCTATCCTCGAGATCCACCACCTCAAGGAAAAAGCCAGCCGCATTCTCCAGCACATGGATTCTGAACTCCAGTTGCTGGAACTCAAAGACCAGATCGAGGCGAAAGTGCGCAATGACATTGAGAAACAACAACGGGATTACTTCCTCAGCCAACAACTCAAAACCATCCAGGAAGAACTCGGCCAAAACCCCCAGGAAGATGAGATCAATGGCCTCATCGAACGGGCAACCAAGAAAAAATGGCCGAAAAATGTGCTCGAAACCTTCCAGCGCGAAATCAACAAATTGCGCCGCGTAAACCCCCAGATCGCCGAATACGCCATCGGGCTTACGTACCTGGAAACCCTGCTCGATCTTCCCTGGCTGGATTTTACCAAAGACAATTTTGACCTCCGCCGGGTCAAAGACGTGCTCGACAAAGACCACTACGGCCTCACCAAGGTCAAAGAACGCATCCTCGAACACCTCGCCGTGCTCAAACTCAAAGGCGATATGAAAGCCCCTATCCTTTGCCTTGTCGGCCCGCCCGGCGTAGGCAAAACTTCCCTGGGCCAAAGTATTGGCAAAGCGCTCAAACGCAAATACGTGCGCATGAGCCTGGGCGGCCTGCACGACGAAGCCGAAATCCGCGGCCACCGCAAAACCTACATCGGCGCCATGCCGGGCCGTATCGTCCAGTCGCTCAAAAAAGCCAAAGCCGGCAACCCGGTATTTATCCTCGACGAAATCGACAAAGTAGGCAAGGATTTTCGCGGCGACCCCTCTTCCGCACTGCTGGAAGTGCTTGACCCCGAACAAAATACAACGTTCTACGACAACTACCTCGAACTCGAGTACGACCTTTCCAAGGTCCTTTTTATCGCCACCGCCAACTCCCTGTCGACCATCCAGCCGGCCCTGCTCGACCGGATGGAAATTATCGAAATAGCCGGCTACTCGCGCGAAGAAAAAGTCGAAATCGCCCGGCGCCACTTGGTACCCGAGCAACGCAAAGAACACGGACTGAAACCCAACCAGGTCAAAATCGGCCAGAAAACCCTGGTGGATATTATCCGGCTCTACACTGCCGAAAGCGGCGTGCGCAACCTGAGCCGCGAAATCGGCTCCGTCATGCGCTCGGTAGCCAAAAAGGTGGCGATGGAAGAGCCCTACGAAGCCGTCATCAAACCCGAACACCTGCACGAAATCCTCGGCCCCACCAAGTTTGATGCCGAAGTGTACCAGGAACAACAAGCCCCCGGTGTCGCCATCGGCCTGGCCTGGACTTCCGTGGGCGGCGAAATCCTGTTCATCGAAGTCAGCCTCAACAAAGGCAACGGCCGCCTCCAACTGACCGGCAACCTTGGCGACGTGATGAAAGAAAGCGCCAGCACCGCACTGAGCTACATCAAAGCCCACACCGCCGAGTTGTCGCTGGACCCTGAAATCTTCGACAAAACCGATATCCACATCCACGTGCCCGAAGGCGCTATCCCCAAAGACGGCCCCTCGGCAGGCGTCACCATGCTCACCGCCATCACCTCGGCTTTTGCCCAAAAATCGGTGAAATCTTTCCTGGCGATGACCGGCGAAATCACCCTGCGCGGCAAAGTATTGCCGGTAGGCGGGATCAAGGAAAAAATCCTGGCCGCCAAACGCGCCGGGCTCAAAGAGGTGTTGCTCTGCAAAGACAACGAAAAGCACGTAGCCGAAATCGAAACCGAATACATCAAAGGCATCACCTTTCACTACGTGGATAAAATGAGCGACGTGCTCTCCGTAGCACTGGGTATAAAAGCCGTGCCCGGCAAAGCCGGCTCGAATGGCCTGGCCAAAGAAAAAAAAGGAAAAAAACGGCTGGTGGAATCCTGAAACCTGCCTGCTGAGGCCAAAATCCATCTTTTGTCGGACGGGCTGCAATTCCCCGGGCCGTGCTGGAAAAATATTCCCAGAAGTATTGTTACGTTTGCTTGCAATAAGTGAACCGTGTAACCAAATGTCTTCTACCATGGCCCTTTTTGATTGGTCCAGCCAACTGCCGTCCACCATTCCAGCCGAATGGCGCGATACCAAAGGCAAAAATGTCCGCATCGCCTTTATCGATACCGGCGTTGATGTGATCGGCGTGCCCGCCTTGAAATACCTGAACAAGACCGGGCAAAAATTCTACACCGGCAAGCCCGGGTTTTCGCCAGCCAACCTGGTCGGCGCTGATCCTATACCGGATAGTTTCTCCGTAAACGGCCACGGCACGCTGTATGCCACCCTGCTGGCCGGCCGCGCCGACAACCAGCCCGACCGCATCGACGGTATCGCCAACGCCGCTACCTAGTTCCTGATCAAGGCCCGCAACGCCAACGGCAAAAAAACCACCATCCAGAACCTGCTGGATGCCCTGGAACTGACGGTCAACCTCAACGTCGACATCGCCATTACCGGCGAATCCGTTTCGCTGTCCAACCTCCCGTTTGAGCAAATTCCGCAAAGCGAGATTGACCGGGTCATGAGCCTGCTCAAAAACAAAAAAATACTGCTTTTCAGCGCGCTGAAAAACCGCGATACCGGCGAAGACTGGCTGAATATCGCCGCCGACAACTTTCCCAATGCCGAGCCGGAATCCAACAACATTGCCATGGCGCCCGCCGACATTGATGAGGTGCGGGAGTCCATCCGCGTGCAATCCATCCAGGCGTTGGTAGCCGGCATGGCTGGCAAAGTCCACCTGCCCGGCGGCGCAGCC
>JADLDL010000151.1 GCA_020846655.1 Saprospiraceae bacterium
AACTCTACAAACCCCTCCCGTTAGGGGGGAGGGGCAGGGGTGGGGTTACTCCTGGCGTGAAAAGCCGAGAAACTTAAATTGCCGCGTATTTAAACACGCACCCCGAAACACGCACCCCGAAACACGAAACACTACCTTTGCCCAAATACTACTGTAACTGTATCTATGGAATTCCTGTCTTCTGTATCCAATATGGATAACCAGTCGGTTATCCTGGTGGTTTTTTCGGTGATGTTGTCCTTTGTTTTGTCCTCAGTGATTGTTTTTACGTATGAAAAAACGTCGCAAGAGGTCGCCACGCCCCACCATTTTATCCAGTCGCTGATTCTGATGGCCATTGTGACCACCACGATCATGCAATCCATCGGCGATAGTCTGGCGCGGGGCTTTGGTATTTTCGGCGCCCTGGCCATTTTGCGGTTCCGGACGAACCTGATCAGCACGCGCAACATTTCCTTTATTTTCGGCGCTATGGCTGCCGGCATTGCCTGTGGGGTGTACAGTTTCATGACCGCCATCATCGGCACCCTGGCGTTTTGCCTCATTTGTTTTTTCCTGCGCCTGACGCCCTTCAGCCGGAAAAGCAACCTGTTGGGCGAATTGCGCTTCGAACTGCCCTCTGCTTCGACCGAACTGGACCGGGTACACCTGGCCCTGCGGGAATTGTGCAGCCGGTTTGTCATGAAACGGTACCGGGTCTTGTACAACGAGGAGCGCGGTGAATACCTGGAGTATCAGTTTGAAATTCGCCTGAACGAGGAATTCAATGGCGCGCAATTGGCCCGCAAACTGCGGGAAATCGATGGCCTGAAAGCCCTGCGCCTCAATTTTACCGACACGTACGTCAACCTCACCGACTAAGCCATGCGACGTTTTAATATTCTATACCTGGCCATTCCCCTGGTCATCTGGGCCTTGTTTTCCATTTACCGGCACCTCAACCGGGGCACCGCCAGTTTTTATGGCGTAGCCGAAAACCAGGAGACACAGATCAACCTCGACAACGACGTGACCGTCAACCGGATTTTTGTGACGCCGGGGCAATTTGTGCGCAAAGGCACGCTGCTACTGGAAGTGACGCGGAGTGCCCTGGATGTCAAAATGAGCGATTTGAATTTTAACATCAGCGAATTGCAGGCCCGCGACCAACTGCGCCTGGCGGGCATCCGCAGCGATCTCGACCGGCTGCGGGCCGAACGGGCCGAAAAAATCGGCGAGATTCAGTCGCAAATCCGCCTGCTCGAATCCGAACAAGGCCTGAACCGCAGCCTCGTCCGCGAGATCAAAAGCATCCGGATGTCCGACACCTTGACGGACCAATCCTTGCACAACACCAAAATTCAGGCCCTGCGCGACGAATTGCGGCTGGCCCTGGAGCCCATTGATGTGGAAATGGCGCGCCTGCAAAAAGAACTTACCCTGGCCGGTATCCCCGACCAAACCCAGATCAGCAAATTAAAAAAGGAGGTGGATTTTTACCACCAGGAACAGGAGCGCCTGCAAATACTGGCCCCTTCCGACGGGCTGGCCGGCACGATCCATTGCCGCCCGGGCGAAAATATTCCGGCCTTCAACACCATGATTTCGTTTTACGAACAAAACCCCAACACCGTGGTGGCCTACGTGCACGAGAGCCTGATTTTGGAAATCAAAGTGGGCGATTCCCTGAATGTGGTATCCAGCCTGCACCCCGCAGAGCAATGCCGCGGCCGGGTGAGCGGCCTGGGGCATCGGGTGGTGGAAATTCCGGAACGCCTCCGCAAATTTCCAGAAATAAAATCCTACGGCCGCGAGGTGCTGATTAATATCCCGCCCGCCAACAATTTTCTGCAAAAGGAAAAAGTACTCCTCCAGCGCTTGGGCGCCGGCAAGGGTTCACTGTTTTCACTCTTTACCCAACCGCCTTCACCCGGGAGTTAAGCCGTTTTCGCTACATGTTTAAAAAATGGATTAGTCTATCCGGTTGCCTCGCACTGGCCCTGGCCTGCCAGGGACAAGCCTTAGTGCGCAGCCAAACCCTGCTGGCTGGCGCCCGGCAAGACCAGGCGGTGGCCCTGCAAGGCGAACACCTCGAACTCGTGCAACAAGCCAATCTACGCCTGCCGTTGGTCGAGCAAATCTCCCTGCGCACCGAAACAGACCGCTTTCAACTGCAACGGCAGGAATACCTGTCGCGCCTGAGCATCAACGGCCTGCGGGAAATCAAACGGCAAAACCTGCTAAACGACGCCGAGCGACTCGAAATTGAAAGCCGGCAGCGCCTGTTGCTCCACGAAGCCCTGGCCAACCGCTATGCCGCCGTGGTGGAATACCGCCTCAGCCAAAACGAAGCCGAACTCCATCAGCGGCTCCTGGAGGTGTACGAAGACAAACTCCGGGTGCTCCGCAAAATGGCGGAACTCGACCTGGATACCGATGTGGAGGAATTGATCAAGGTCGAATACGACCGCGACGAACTGCAGCTGCGCCTGTCGGCGGCACAAAACCGGCTGCGCCAACTGCAAAGCCTGCTCCACCAATTGACCCCCGGACTACCGGCCGATTGGCAACTGGATACCGCGCAGTTTGTACAACCATTGCAACTCGAACGCCTGCTGGCCAGCTCCGATCCGGCGGCAGCGCTCCACCCGGAACTGGCCGAACAAGCCTCCCAAGTGAGCCGCCTTCAGGCGGAATACGACTTGGAAAAAGCAAAAGGCGAACAAGTACTGGACTTCCTTCAAGTCCGGTTTCAAAACCGCCCCGGCGAACCCTTCAACCGCGAAATGTCGGTAGGCCTCGGTGTCAACCTGCCGTTCAAAGGCTCCTCGCGGTTGAAATCCAACCAACTCAAAATCGAACAACACGAAGCCAGCCAGGAGCTCCGCCTCGGCCAGGCCGATCTCCAGCAAAAACTGACCGAAGCCCAGCAGGCCCTGGGCGCCTTGAGCCAGCAATACAGCCAGGCACAACAACAGGTGCAAAACAGCCAGGCCCTGTTCACCCTGCGCCAGGCAGCGGCCGGCGCCAACCAGGAGCCGCTCGTGTTGTTGCGGGCCCAGGAGTTGCTGCTGAAGCGCGAGTTGCGGCGCCTGGACCTCGGACGTGACATGTACAGCCGCTACCTGGATGTGCTGGACTGGAGCGGCCGCCTCTCGGCGCCGCCGCTGCGCAATTACTTGTCGGCTGCACTGGAACAATACTAAAACGCCGTTGCAGATTGGCGCCTGGCGGCAAATCCACAACATGCCCGCCCCCATTCTGGCCAAGAAGCCCTACCTTCGGGCCCGAAATTGACAAGTATGATCCGCACTGTATTTCTAGTTGTTTTGTTGTCCCGGCTCACCACAACCCTTTCGGCACAGGTGTACCAGCCTGTTTTTTCCGGCCTGACTGGCCCGGCGCTCACCGACAGCGTCGTTGGCCATTACAAGCCTTTTATTGTGCTCGATTACGCCAACGCCCGCGATACGCTCTACGCCAAAGTGCTGGCCCTCGACGACGACAGCCTCCGCTGCATCTACTCCGGCCATACGCTCTACCTCGACCCCACACAGGATCCCACGCAGTACATTTACCTGAATGGCGGACCGCTGGGCATGAATACGGAACACGCTTACCCGCAAAGCAAAGGCGCCGCCGACGGCAACCCACGCAGCGACATGCACCACCTGTTCCCGGCGCGCATCCCCGTCAACGAAGCCCGGGGCGATGTGCCTTTTGCTGAAATTCCGGATGCGCAAACGCAGAAATGGTTTCGGCTGGCGCAGGTGCTGACCAGTACTCCCGTACTACACAAAGACGAGTACAGCGAGTTCAAAGCCGGCCAGTTTGAGCCCCGGGAATCGGTAAAAGGCGATATCGCGCGTGCCATATTTTACTTCTATACCATGTACCGCAGCCAGGCAGACGCGGCCGATCCGGCGTTTTTTAACCAGCAGCGCGCCACGCTTTGCCTCTGGCACGACCAGGATGCTGCCGACTCCGCCGAACTGATCAAAACTTGGCGCATCGCGCCCTACCAGGAGAACAAACCCAATCCGTTTATCCTGGACTGCACCCTGGCCCGCCGCCTGTATTGTCCCGAGTTGGCGGCCAATTGTGCGAGTACCGCTGCCAGCGAGCCGGGTACCCCGGCGCTGGGCTTGCGCTTGTCGCCCAATCCCATGGCTGGCGCCGGTCGGCTGGAGATGACCCTGCCGGTGACTGGCCGGCTGGATGTGCATTTGCGCAGTATGCTGGGCGAGGAATTGGCCAACTGGCAGGTGCCGGAGGCCGAGGCCGGTTTGTTCCGGCTGGCGCTGGATACCCGGGCTTCCGTGGCGGCCCAAACTGCTATCCTGGAGGTTCAACTGTTCCACGCCGGAGGGCGGCTACAACAATCTATTTTGGTGTTTTTGCAGTAAGGCAAACCCGAGTGAACCGCTATCTTCGCGCCGTTTTTTCATCTATCGGCTCATACCGCTCCTGTCATGCTAGAATTGTTGACCCAGTTTGTAGATTTTATCCGCCACCTTGACGTTCACCTCGAAAACATCATGCGCGATTACCAGGTGATGACCTATCTCTTGCTGGCGCTGATTATTTTTTGTGAAACGGGCTTGGTGGTCACCCCCTTTCTGCCGGGCGATTCGCTGCTGTTTGCCGCCGGCGCCATCACTGCCAAAACCGGTATCCTGAACGTTTGGCTGCTGATTCCGCTCCTGTTTGTAGCGGCGATTTTGGGCGACAACACAAATTATTTCTTCGGCCGCTACCTGGGCAACAGGGTATTTACCCGCGACTATTGGTTTCTCAAACGCGAGTACATCGACCGGACGCAACATTTTTATGAAAAACACGGTGGCCGCACCCTGGTCATCGCTCGGTTTATCCCCATCGTACGCACCTTTGCGCCTTTCGTGGCGGGCGTGGGCAACATGACCTACCGGCACTTCATCGGCTACTGCCTCGCCGGCGGTATCGCCTGGGTGAGCGGCCTTACGCTGGCGGGGTATTTCTTCGGCCAAATTCCAATTGTCAAAAACAACTTTGAAATCGTCGTTTTCGGCATCATCGGCATCTCCGTGCTGCCCATTGTGGTGGAAGTGCTGCGCGCGAAATTGAAAAAATAAAAGCCCTTTCCCTTCTGACTACAAGAGTCTACCAACAAAAACGGGTGGTTTTTCGTACGAAAAACCACCCGTTTTTGTTTTTTACTACCCCTTCGGCTAGATATTCCGGCCGATGCAATTCAGGTCTTCGAAGGCCTGTTTGAGGCGCACCACGAAGGATTTTTCTGCTTCGCGCAGCCAAACGCGCGGGTCGTAGAATTTTTTATTGGGCTTGTCTTCGCCGTCGGGGTTGCCGATCTGGCTTTGCAGGTAGCCTTTTTTGGCTTCGTAATAGTTGCGCAGGCCATCCCAAAAGGCCCATTGCATGTCGGTGTCGATGTTCATTTTGATGGCGCCGTAGGAAATGGCTTCGCGGATTTCTTCCTGGCTGGAGCCGGAGCCGCCGTGGAACACGAAATGCACCGGACGCGCGTCGGCAAGTCCGAATTTTTCCCGGATAAAATCCTGCGAATTTTTGAGGATCACGGGCTGGAGTTTCACGTTGCCGGGTTTGTACACCCCGTGTACGTTGCCAAAAGCGGCGGCCACGGTGAAGCGCGGGCTTACTTTTTTCAGTTCCTCGTAGGCATAGGCCACCTCGTGCGGCTGGGTGTAGAGGCGGGCCGAATCCACATCACTGTTGTCGACACCGTCTTCTTCGCCACCGGTGACGCCGAGTTCGATTTCGAGCGTCATGCCCAGCGGGGCCATACGGCGCAGGTATTCGGCGCTGATTTCGATGTTCTCGTGGAGGGATTCTTCCGACAAATCGAGCATATGGCTGCTATAGAGCGGAAAGCCGTTTTTTTCATAAAACTTTTCGCCTTCGTCGAGCAGGCCTTTTACCCAATCGATGATGTTCAGGGCGCAGTGGTCGGTGTGCAGAATGACCGGTACGCCATAGGCTTCGGCCAGGGCATGCACGTGTTGGGCGCCGGAAATGCCGCCCAGGATGCTGGCGCGTTGGCCGTCGTTGCTCAGGCCTTTGCCGGCGTAAAACGCGGCGCCGCCCTGCGAAAACTGGATAATGACCGGGCTTTTCACCGCAGCAGCGGTTTCGAGCACGGCATTCACGGAATCGGTACCGATGACATTGACCGCCGGAAGAGCATACTGGTGTTCAAGTGCGTCGTTGAACAATTCGGTGACTTCGGCGCCATGCAGGACGCCCGGACGAAAACGAGCCATATTCGTGGTGATAAATGTGAAAGTTGGTTTATAATTCAAAAAAACCGTCGTTCCCGCAGCGGTTCAACGATTGCACCGCAATAATAGGGCAAAAAATCAAACCGGCTGCGGGCTTTCCTTGCCTTGCAGGATCAATAGCCGTGTTCCACCAAATAGCGCTCGGCATCCAGGGCCGCCATACAACCGGTGCCGGCTGCTGTGACCGCCTGGCGGTAGATTTTATCCTGGGCATCGCCGCAGGCAAATACGCCGGGGATGTTGGTCAGGGTGCGGCCAGGCGTGGCAATCAGGTAGCCGCTTTCGTCCTGGTTCAGCCAGTCGGCAAAAATACCGGTATTGGGCTGGTGGCCAATGGCAACGAAAAAGCCGGTCACGTTCAGGACCGAGGTTTCGCCGGTTTTGTTGTTGATGATGCGAATGCCTTCCACGACGTCCTGGCCCAGCACTTCTTTGGCCTCGGTGTTCCAGTGCACGATAAGGTTGGGGGTGTTGAGGACGCGCTCCTGCATGATTTTGGAGGCGCGCATTTCGTCGCGGCGCACCAGCAGGTGTACTTCGGAGCAGATTTTGGCGAGGTAGGTACTTTCTTCGGCAGCCGTGTCGCCGGCACCTACGATGGCGACCACTTGTTTGCGGTAGAAAAACCCGTCACACACGGCGCAAGCCGATACGCCGGCGTTTTGCAGGCGGTCTTCGCCGGGGATGCCGAGCCATTTGGCGCTGGCGCCGGTGGCAATAATGACCGCCGGGGTGTGGATTTCATGCCCGCCTTCGGTCCAAACTTTGTGGATGGGGCCGCTAAAATCCACTTTCGTGATCATTTCATTGCGGATATCCGTTTCAAAACGTTCGGCCTGGCGCCGGAAATCCTCCATCATCTCGGGGCCCATGCGCCCTTCGGGATAACCGGGATAGTTTTCCACGTCGTTGGTGATCATCAACTGGCCGCCGGGTTGGGGGCCGGTGTACATCACGGGTTTGAGGCCTGCGCGGGCAGCATAGATAGCGGCGGTATAACCAGCCGGGCCCGAGCCAATAATGAGACATTTTACATTTTCCATAATAGCGGCAAAAGTAACAAGCCGGGCCCCCATCCCGTTCACCGGATTCAATTATTCCTTTGTACTTTTTGAAGAAATTGTGGGGCGGCGGACAATGTTGAACCACTCAGGGCACTGAGAACACAGAGAAAGTCTCCGGACAGGCATCCTTTGGCTTTTAAAAACAAAACCGGATATTTGCTATAAACAATTACAACACAACACATTCATGAAAATTCCTGCTTTACTCTTCTGCTTGTTTTGGGCTACCGCCTCTTTTGGTCAATTGCCCGGTTTTCGCATCCTGTTTGTCGACGACTCGCCCGACGGTTTTGGCAACGCCGAATACCTGGCCTCTGCCCTCGATTCGCTGAGTTACGACTATGTGTACCTGGATGTAGCCGGCACCGGCAACCTGCCGGATTCGACAACTTACGCCGATTTTGACATGGTCATTTGGCACACGTCCACCAATGGCGTGGGCAATTACCTGTGGAACGGCGACGACACCGACAACGCCGCCCTTGCTGCCTACCTGGACGGCGGCGGCTATTTCTGGCTGATTGGCAACGATTTCCTGTACGACCGCTATGGCGCCACACCGTACAATTTTGAAGAAACGGATTTTGCCTACCAATACCTGGGCATCGCCAGTTACGACCTTCAAAGTTATGGCGACGAC
>JADLDL010000152.1 GCA_020846655.1 Saprospiraceae bacterium
AATACGGCGAGTGGCTCGGCGCCCACATGATCGGCTACAACGTCACCGAACTCATCGCTGAGGTCGTGGTAGCCCGCAAACTGGAAACCACCGGCCACGAAATTATCAAATCCATCCACCCCCATCCCACCATGAGCGAAGCCATCATGGAGGCCGCCGCCGCCGCCTACGGCGAGGTAATACATTTGTAATGATGAGTTAGGAGTGATGAATGATGAATGGGGTTCACCTTGAACGGAAGGTCAACCCTGCTGCGAACGCCAAAAATATTCATCATTCATCATTCATTCGCCTCTCTTGTTCAGGCGTTGAATGGCGCGGAAGATGAGGGCTGAGAATAGAAGCAGGCCAGCGGCCAGGTACCACCAGTTGATCCGGTCGCGGAAAACCGCCAGGAAAACGGCCGCCGCCAGAATGATCGTGGGCACCTCGTTCAAGGCTCGGTAGTGGACATGGGTAAAAGGGCTGCGCCGGGCTTCCAACAGGCGGATATGCCCCTGGCAATAATGCGTGTAGCCGCTGAGCACCACCACAAATAGCAATTTAACCTGAAGCCAGCCCTGGCTAAACCATACCGGCTGTATCGCCAGCATCAGCGAGCCGAACACCCAGGTAATCACCACCGCCGGCTGGAGAATAATGCGGTACACTTTCCACTCCATCAGCTTGTACTGCCCGGTTAAAATTTGCCGCTCGGGCTCCGGACGATCCAATGCCTCCGCGTGGTATACCATCAACCGAACCAAATAAAACAGGCCGGACATCCAGGATACCATGCCGATCAAATGCATTGCTTTTGCGACACTATACCAATTTGCAAGTTCCATACCTGCAAAGGTGAAAAATTTTCGTGTTTCGGGGTGCGTGTTTCGTGTTTCGAGGTGCGTGTTTCGGAGGGCGTTTGAACGGCTCTTAATACCTTAATATAAAGAAAGAACTGAAATCCAATCAATTGAATTTCAGTCCTTTAGTTTAATATAACATAGATATTTGAACGCCCCCCCGAAACACGCACCCCGAAACACGAAACACGCACCCCGCACCCCGAAACACGTTATTTCACAATGGCAAAATTCAGGGCCAAAATCAGGCGGGCGGGATTGTTGGAGAAGTGGTACTGGTCGCCAAAAAACGTCACCTGATCGCCGAATTTATTGAAGTTGCCTTCGTAGCGAATGTCGGCAGAAATCCGGCCGGTGCCGATGCTCAGGCCGGCTTGCCAGCCCCAGGTGACTTGTTTCCATTTTTCGGCGTAGCCGTCAAAATCGGTCAGTTCGGACTTGCTGCTGAGGAAGTAATGCCCCACCGGACCGCCGTGCAGGCGGATCGGGCCGGCCGTGATGCCGACCAACAGGGGAATATCGAGGTGCTGGTATTTTTCGGTTTTGATGATTTCGCCGGCAGAGGTTTCGCCGATCCGAAAATCGGTGCGGTTCGAGTTGAACACCACTTCGGGCTGAATAAATACCGTGCCGCCGATGCGGGCCCAGGCGCCGAATTGGGTACCGAATTTCAGGTCTTCGACGCCAAATTTAAAGGCCTCGTCGCCGGTTCCGATTATGATGTCGTTGGGGCTTTTGGTTTGGGTTTGCAGACCGCCTTTCAAACCGATGGCGAATTGCGCCTGGGCGGCAGCGGCGCAAAGAAGCAGGACGAAGATTACAAGATTCTGTTTCATACGTGGATAAGTTTAGAATACTGAAAAAACGGGGCTCTTGCCCGATTGGTACATCCCCCCCGAAAAAGCGCCCTGGTTTAACCTATTATTAATGCCGACTTTTAAGAAAATCTAAAACCCGGGCGCCAAAGTCCCTGTTGAATTCCCTTCCTGCAAAAGCGGGGAGTTTGTGTACTTTTGCAGCCCGCCAAAAACACCGATGCCATGGAAGTTAGACAAGCAGAATTTATATCGAGTTTTACGAAGGAAAGTATGTGTCCGCAAGACGGCCGGCCGGAGTTTGCCTTCATCGGCCGCTCCAACGTCGGCAAGTCCTCCCTGATCAACATGCTGACCGCGCGCAAAGGATTGGCGAAAGTGTCGGGCACGCCGGGCAAAACCCAGTTGCTCAATTATTTCCTGATCAACGAACGCTGGTACCTCGTCGATTTGCCGGGCTACGGCTACGCCCGTGTGTCGAAAGCACAACAGACCATCCTCAAAGCCATGATCGAAGGCTATTTGCTGCGGCGAACACCGCTGATGCTGGCTTTTGTCCTGATCGACTCCAATATTCCCCCTACCAAAATCGACCTCAACTTCGTCAACCTCCTGGGCGAACACGGCGTCCCCTTTGCCCTGGTCTTCACCAAATCCGACCGCATGAAACCCGGCGAACTGACCCGCAACGTGCAGGCCTTTCTGACAGAAATGGGTAAAAACTGGGAAACTCTGCCCCCACACTTTATTTCTTCGGCCGAATACCGCACCGGAAAAACCGAAATATTGGAACATATCCACAGCATCCTCAAAGCCCAACGCACCTAACCCAAGTCGACTGTGAAAAAAAAGATTTCGACATATCCGCGCATCATCGACAAGATTGAAGATTGGCCGATCTATCGGCTCAGCGAAGATCGGGCGGAATTTATCCGGAACATCGAAGAGTTCACCTTCCAGCGGCTCAGTTCGAGACACCGGAAAGACCTCGTGGATGTGCTGGTCAAAACCATTTACCAGGAACGCATCCGGATCAAAGAATCCCCCTGGAAAGTGGACCCGCCCAACGAGCGGACCTTTTGGAACAAAATCAGTAAACGCCTGATTAAAAAATCGCTGGACCGCCAGGACCCCGAAGCGCAAGCCGAAGCCGAGGATATCCTGCGCAAAATCATCCACCGGTATTCGGAAGAAATTGTCGGCACCTTCAAAATCCCAACCTTCCGCTTTGCCCAGCGCTTCCTCACCGTGTTGTTCAACCGGCTGCTCAACGCCGCCGTCGACAAAAGCATTGCCAGCCTGTGGCGCGGCCGCCGCCAACTGTACGACCGCCTGAATGTGGTGGGCGATGTGGAAACGGTGCGCAGCCTCTTTCAAAACGGCACAGTGGTGGTCGTGCCCACCCACTCCAGCAACCTCGATTCCATCCTCGTCGGATATGCCATGGACCAAATCATGGGCATGCCTTCCTTTTCATACGGCGCCGGCCTCAACCTGTACAATTTCGGGCCAGCCGCCTATTTTATGAACCGCCTGGGGGCATACCGGGTAGACCGGCGCAAGAAAAACGCCATCTACCTCGAAACCCTCAAGACCATGAGCAACCTCAGCATGCAGCGCGGGGTGAACAGCCTGTTTTTCCCCGGCGGCACTCGCGCCCGTTCCGGCGAACTGGAAACGGACCTCAAAATGGGCCTGCTGGGTACCGCCGTGGAGGCCCAGCGCGCCATGTGCCAGCGCGACGAAACCAAAAAGGTGTACATCGTGCCCATGGTCATCGGGTACCATTTCGTGCTGGAAGCCCCTTTTCTCATCGAGCAACACCTGCGCCACATCGGCAAGGAAAACTATATCCGCCTCAAAGACGAAGGCAACAGCATCCGCAGCTGGTTCCGGTTTATCTGGCGCTTTTTTTCCACCACCAACGACATCACCCTCAGCGTCGGGCGCCCCATGGACGTGATGGGCAATTTCGTGGACGCGCAAGGCCGTAGTTTCGATAGTTTTGGCAATGAACTCGATATCCGCGAGTACTTCACCGCCCAAAACGAAATCAACGAAGACCGCCAGCGCGAAGAAGAATACACCAAACTGCTGGCCGAACGGGTAGCCGCGCGCTACCAAATCGAAAACGTGGTGCTCAGCAGCCACCTCATCGCCTACGCCGTTTTTGAAATTTTACTCCACGAAAATCCCAAACTCGACCTGTTCGGCATCCTGCGCCTTCCCCCCGACGATTACCTGTTTCCCCTGCGCGTGGTGAACGATGTGGTGGAACAAATGCAGGAAAAACTGTTCGAATGGGAACAACAGGGCCGCATCCGCCTCGCCCCTGAAATCCACCACCCCGCGGCCGAGGTGGTGCGCGACGGCGTCAAAAACCTGGGCGTTTTTCACCGCGAAAAACCCCTGGGCTTCACCAAAGAAGGCGATATCGTATCCTCCAATTTCCGCGTCCTGTATTTCTACCACAACCGGCTCACCAATTACAAACTCGGCAAAAATGTACATTGGCGCTCAGAAGATATTGAACTGCTAAAAGTTGACTAGTATGCAATACGAAAACCTCCGCCTCGAAATAGACAACGGCATCGCCCTGCTCACCATCAGCCGCGAAAAAGCCCTCAATGCCCTCAACAGCCAAACCATACTCGAACTCCGCCACTTTTTCAGCGACACAGGCCGGCTCAATCCCGAGATCAAAGGCGTGGTGCTCACCGGCGCCGGCGAAAAAGCCTTCGTTGCAGGCGCGGATATCACCGAATTCAGCGGACTCGACAGTGCTCAGGGCGCTGCCCTCGCCCAACGCGGCCAGGATGTTTTTTTCCTGATCGAACGCTTCCCCAAACCCGTCGTCGCAGCCGTCAACGGCTTTGCCCTGGGTGGTGGCTGCGAACTGGCCATGGCCTGCCACATCCGGGTAGCCGGCGAAAAAGCCCGCTTTGGCCAACCCGAAGTTAACCTGGGCCTCATTCCCGGCTATGGTGGCACCCAGCGCCTGATCCAGTACATCGGCAAAGGAAAAGCGTTGGAACTGCTCCTCACGGCCGATATGATCGACGCCAACGAAGCCCATCGCCTGGGACTGGCCAACTATGTGGTGCCTGCAGGAGAGGAAGTAGCCAAAGCCAGGGAGTTGCTGCTCAAAATAGCCGGCAAAGCCCCCCTGGCCATCGCTCGCGTCATCGAATGCGCCAACGCTTACTTTGCAGAGGGGGTCGATGGATTTGCCCGCGAAGTGGCGGCCTTCGGCGAGTGTTGCGATACCGCTGATTTCAAAGAAGGCGCCGCCGCTTTTGTAGAAAAACGAAAAGCGAATTTTCAAGGCCAATAATGACTTAAATCACCAGCAGGGACTGCTTTTGCTCATGCCTGGTGCTCCAGACAGCCATGAAATTTGCCCCTGCTTTTGAACAATATAACCACTCCAACGGAGCAAACCCCGGGTAAAAATATTTGTTTATACGGCCATGCTCCTTTCGTTTGCACATTCTATGGAACAACCACTCATCGAGACCGACATCCTGATTATCGGTGCCGGCCCCGTTGGCTTATTTGCCGTTTTTGAAGCCGGCTTGCTGAAAATGCGCTGCCAAGTGCTCGACATTTTGCCGCAACCCGGCGGTCAGTTGACCGAAATTTATCCAAAAAAGCCCATCTACGACATCCCCGGCTGCCCAGGGGTGCTGGCCGGCGACCTCGTCCAAAATTTGCTGCGGCAAATCGAACCCTTCAACCCTGGCTTCACCCTGGGCGAACGCGCCGAAACACTGGAAAAACAAGCCGACGGCCGCTGGAAGGTGGTAACCGACCGGGGCACCGTGTTGCTGGCGCCTGTGATTTTCGTTGCCGGTGGCCTGGGCTGTTTTGACACCCGCAAACCGCCGATTGAAAACATCGACCAGTTCGAAGACAAAGGCGTGGAGTATTTCGTGCGCAACCCCGATCTCTACCGCGACAAGCGGGTAGTCATCGCCGGCGGTGGCGACTCGGCGCTCGACTGGACCATTTATCTGTCCAACGTGGCACGCGAACTCACCCTGATCCACCGCCGCACCGAGTTTCGGGGCGCCCTGGATTCGGTGGAAAAGGTGCAACACCTGGCCCAAACCGGCAAAATCAAACTCATCACCAATGCCCAGGTAACCGGCCTCAGCGGCAATGGCCACCTCGATGGCCTGCAGATCCTGCACGATACCGACGGCGAATTTCACCTTCCAACCGATCATTTCGTCCCCTTGTTCGGGCTTACGCCCAAATTGGGGCCTATCGGAGAATGGGGCTTGCAGGTGGATAAAGGCGCTATCGAGGTCAACACCTTCGACTACAGCACCAATGTACCCGGCATTTTCGCCATCGGCGACATCAACACCTACCCCGGCAAACTCAAACTCATTCTGTGCGGCTTCCATGAAGCCACCCTGGCTTGCCAATCGGCATTCAATGTGGTCAATCCCGGGAAAAAACTTTCGTTCAAATACACCACCGTAACCGGCATCGAAGGCCTGGCTGCCTCCTGAACCGACAATCCCACTGGCCTACCTTGTCTTTTGAAGTATGATTTCAATTACAGTGATTGACCGCGACGACCAGCCGCACGTGTTGGAAACGCCCACCGACATGGGGCTCAACCTCATGGAAGTGTGCAAAAGTTATGAATTGCCCGTGAAAGGTACCTGCGGAGGTATGGCCCTTTGCGCCTCCTGCCATGTGTACGTACTCAGCCAGCACGAGTTGCCGGAGGCCACCGACGACGAAATCGCGATGCTCGACCAGGCATTTTTTGTCAAAACAAATAGCCGCCTGGGCTGTCAGATCAAAATACACGACGCACTGGACGGCCTGGAGGTCAAATTGGCGCCGGAGGCTGAATAAGCGCGGCGTTGAAGGCCGTAAAATTCATCCTTCACCACACTTGATGGCTCCGCCTAAATGCCCAGCAGCGTGCGGTAATCGTCCCAACGGGCATCCTCCGTTTTCATTTCGAGCAAATCCAGGAGTTCTTCCGCGTACAGCGCTTCCAGTTCAGAGGCCGTTCGGGCGGTGCGTAATTCGACGACTCCTTTTTCAACTTGGTCCATCCGCCAGGCAAACGTGCGCTCCATGCGCTCAAAAATCCGGTCGCACATATCGCTGTGGTTTTCCACGCCGCCAGCATCGATGGCATTGGAAAAGGCCGCTTTGTTGCGCGCGATCATTTTTCCATCTTCCAGGATAAAATAGGCGGTATGCGCCCAGTTTTCGGGCGGCGGCAGCAATTTGGCATACAAAATCAGTTGTAAGTCTTCACCGTTGCGGATCATTTCGCGCCGGCGCCGGGCGCCGCTCCACTTCAGGTCTACAATAGCCCATTCCGACTCGCCCCGGCGCAACACCAGGTCGGCCTTGCCCCGCACCGGCAGGCC
>JADLDL010000153.1 GCA_020846655.1 Saprospiraceae bacterium
AAAACACCTCGATTATTCGAAAATGACCATCGTCAAAGCCGGTGATTTTAAAAAGGCAGCCAAACCCTAAACCGTTTTCGGCGCCTTGTTTTGGGCCATTTCCGCTTGCCGGAAGTGGCCCAATTTTTTTGCTGTTCGGGATATTATTCTGCCAAAAGACCGGCTGAACGCAGCAAATCTGTCGGAAAGGTGGTTTGGAGGCTGGCTGGCCTTGTCAAAGTTGGAACTAATCTGCCGGCATTTGTGGAAAATGCCCTAACCTTGCAGTTCGTTATGGGCAGTTCCCTACTACAAGACAAGGTCGAAAGACCGGTACCATTGGCAGAAGCGCCCCCTAAAAAACATACTCGACTTTACGCCAATTACATCCGGGTCATCGCTGCTTTTGCGGTGGTGCAAATGCATTCGGTCGGCGAATTTTTGTTCCGCTTCGACCCCGCTGCCAACACCGAAATCCGCTTCCTGACCGCCGATGCGTACTACAGTTGCCTGCGCTGGGCGACGCCGTTTTTTATCATGCTCAGCGGCATGTTTATGCTCAGCCCCTCGCGCGACGAGTCGACGGCCCAATTCCTCCGCAAACGCATCAGCCGCGTCCTCATTCCCTTCGCTTTTTGGTCGGTCGTGTACCTGATGTACGAATACCGCGACAAGATTTACTTCGGCGAGCCGATTCCCTGGACAGCCGTGTGGAACAAAGTCTGGTACGAAGACGTCTATTTCCACTTGTGGTTTATCCCCATGATCACCGGCATGTACCTGCTGACGCCCGTGTTTCGCATTTTTATTAAAAACGCCCAACGCGGCGATATCGAATATTTTCTGGTGCTGGCCTTCAGCATCACGGCGCTCCAGCATTTTATTACCAACCTGTTTGTGGTCAAATACATTGGCTGGCTGGGCTACATCGGGTTTTACGTGTTGGGCTACTACATCAGTACGTACCCGATTGCCTGGAAAAAAATTATTTATCCGCTGGCCCTGCTGATGCCGCCCCTTACGGCTTGGGGTACTTGGTGGCTGAGCACCCAAGCCGGCGCCTACGACAACAAGATTTTCGTCTATTTCAGCCCGAACGTCGTGCTGATGAGTTTTGCCTTGTTTTTGTTTCTCAAGGATGTGGATTGGTCCACTCTGGCTACCCGTTATCCCCGGCTGAACCGGGCTGTTGCCCGCCTGGCCGAATTGAGTTACGGGGTGTACTTTATCCATATTTTGATCCTGGAAGTACTCAAAAACGGCTATGTCGCCAACTTGCACGTCACCTCCGACGTCTTTTTCAACCACCCGATTCACCCGGCTATCGGCGCTTTTTTGCAGGCCCTGATGGTGGTTTCCCTGTCCGTTTTTTCCATCAGCCTGCTCAGCCGGGTACCCGTGTTGAACAAATGGCTGATGTAGGGCGCGCCGGTTTCAGTTGTCGAGCATACTGAGCAACCATTCGCGTTCGGCCACATGCGCCGTGCGCTCGATATCGTCGCGCAGGCGCGCCTGGGCCGGGCGGTCGTCGGGGCGCAGGTAGAGCAGGCGTTTGGCAAAGCGGAGCAGGTTGCGGTACATGTCGCGGTGGTAGCCGGCGTCGCGGTGGCGTTGGAGGTACACCGCAAAACTATCGAACAGGGATTCCAGCGCCTGTTCTTCCTTGCGCTCGTAGTAAATGCGCAGCAGCATCCGCCGGGCATCAAAATTATAGAGCACATCCCTGAATTCTACCTGGCGGAGCAGTTCCAGCGCCTTGTCGTGGTCGGGCCGGCGGAAATAATAGGTAGCGAGGTTGTAGTGAAAAATATTGTCGCGTTCGTTGGGCGGCAGGTAGGGCGCAAAGGTGTGGAGGTATTCCAGCGCCCAGTCCCATTCGCCGAGGGCCAGGGCCAGGTTGAGGATGTTGCGGTAGGTAAAGCGAGAGAGGTGACCGTTTTCCAAAAACACCTGCCGTTCGAGGCCGGTCCGGTACAGGTCGAAGCCCTCCTGGATGTAGTGGCGCTGGCCGGCATTGAGGCGGCGGATGCAAAAATTGATGCCCAGGATGTACAAATCGCGCAATTCGGCATCGGGAAACAAGACGCCGTATTGACCAATTTGTGTTTTCAGCAGGGTAAACGCCTGGTCGTTGTCGGGCTCGGCGAGGGTCTGGTAGCAGGCAAAATAGGTTTCCACCGCCGGGTTGCCGGCAAAAAAACCCTGCCGGGCCAGGGCCAGGGTTTCCTGGAGGTAGGGCAAAGCGAGTTCTTTGTCGGCCAAGGTTTTTTGGGCCAGGGTGGCACAACCCTGCCGGAGTGTGTTGATGGCCACATAGGCGCTGAAACTCTCGGCGACGGCTTGCAGGTTGCCTTCGCCGTGCCGTTGGGCGGCGCGGAAGTATTCCCAGGCTTCCACCTCGAGGGCATAGCGGAAATAAAAATAGTCGGTGCTGCGGTAGCCCGAGGCATCCAGTTCGGCGAGGGCCCGGGGGTGTTCTTTGTCGAACAGGCGGTCGAGGCCGCGTTTTTTCAGGCCCCGGCAGAGGTGCAGGGCCACCTGGCCCGCGTCAGCCTGCCAATCCTGCCAGGCCAGGTACTGCCGCAGCGTTTGCAGGGCATAGGACATGAGGTGCCGCATTTTGCCATCGTGGTACGGCGCCGGCGCCTGGCGGGTTTCTTTTTTAGGAAAAAAAACAAAAGCAAACGCGGCTTCTTTGTCCGTTTGGGGCGTACTGGTGTGGCGGCTGGCCCGGCGTGGCGTTTTTTGGCCTTCAGTCAAGGTTTCCAAAAATTCAAAGAGGCGCGTCACCTCGGGGCGGCGGTTGAGCGATTCGTTTTGCAAAGCCCGCAGGAGGCCCTGCCGCTCCGGGTGGGCCAGGCCGAAATACAATTGTCCAAGTAAACTGTTGCGCATCCGTCAATTTTGTGCGTCAAATACAGGTTTTATTCTGCACAAATTTTATCCTAAAATTTTAATTATCAATTTTTTACAAAAAATAAACGCCCCCAAACAGCGACAAAAGTAAAAAACTGTCTTTGGGCAGGCCACCGCAAGGCAGCACCTTTGGCTCACAAATTCAAACGAATCATGAAAAGGATATTCTGGACCATCTTTATTGGTGCGCTGGCCCTGGGCCGCGCCCTACCGGCTTTGGCTCAATGCCAACCCGCCACCGACTGTGCTGCGGTCAATTGTGTGTTCAGCGCCACGGTATTGGAGCAAACGGCCTGGAGCAACAGCGGCTATGTAGGCGGACTGACGCAGAGTTTCTGCGGCACAGTGGAATCAAGTATGTTGTTTGTGGTTCTGGCCGATTCCAGCGGCACCATTCAAGTCACGCTCAACAGTTCGAATTGTGAAAACGGCAACGGCATGCAAATGGCCTTGTATCCGGATTGCCCGGCGAACTCGGACCCGGTGGCCTGCTCCGGCGGCGCGTCGGGCGGGGCCAGTGAACCGGTTGTTTTGACCGCCAATACCAATCCCGGACAGTTGTACTACCTGCTGGTGGATGGATATTCCGGCGATGTCTGCGACTTTACGCTGACAACAGTAGGCATCAGCGATACCCCCCAGGACTATGGGATCATCAGCGGCCAGGTCCTGATCGATACCAACCTCGACTGCCTGCCGGACAGCACGGATATCCCAACGGCCAATATCCCGGTTCATCTTTCCGGCATGTATGGCAGCACCCGGCCGACCAACGCGCAGGGCGAATTTTATTTTGTGTACACCGATACGGGGGCCGTCACCCTGACGTTGCAGGACCAGATTGGAGACTTGTGGACCATTTGCGCCGATTCCTTTGTGGTCAATCCGGCAGTGTTTCCAGATTCGACGTATGTGCAGTTTTTGATTCAGCCGCAGACGTTTTGCACCCAAATGGAAGTGGAACTCAGTGTAGCGCCATTTTTCCGGCCTTGCTGGCCTACCCGGATTGCCATCCAATATTGCAATACCGGCACGGTGGCGGCCACTGATGCCACAGTGGAACTGGTATTGCCCTCGATATTCACCATCGACAATACGAACCTCCCGATTGCCAGTCAAACCGGCGACACCCTGACGTTTGCGGTAGGAGTCGTGCCGCCGTTTCACTGCGGTACGTTCTTCCTGGACGTACACCTGCCTTGTACGGGCAATTTGCTCGGACAGACGTTTTGTCTCGAAGCCCATGTGTACCCCGACTCGGTGTGCGTGCTGCCATCCAACTGGTCGGGCGCACATGTGGAGCTCGCCGCGCGCTGCCTGGGCGACACCCTGGTAGAATTTACGCTGCGCAATACCGGCACCGCAGCGATGGCGCAGGAGCAAGAGTACATCATCATTGAGGACGAGGTCGTGTTGCGTTCGGGTAATTTCCAACTGGGTACCGGGGCCAGCATGATCCTCGACACCATGGCCAACGGCGCCACCTGGCGCATGGAAGCCGGGCAAGAGCCGGGGCATCCGGGTTTTTCGATGCCCTCGGCGGCCATCGAAGGCTGCGGCGGCCTGACGCCCGGGCTCATCACTGTTTTTCCGCAAAATGATTTGGATAAATTCGTGGATATCGAATGCCGGACCGTCGTTAGTTCCTACGACCCGAACCTGAAAACAGCCTCGCCCGAAGGCGTGGGCCCCGAACACCTGATCCGCGCCAATACGCCCCTGGAATACACCATTCATTTCCAAAATACCGGCACCGATACGGCATTTCTGGTGCGCCTGGTGGATGTGCTGCCGCCGACGCTCGATCCCCTGAGTTTCCGGCCGGGCGGCAGTTCGCACCCTTGTACCTGGCAAATTGTGGGTACCGACACCCTGGAAGTGCTGTTCAGCCCCATTATTTTGCCCGACAGCAACAAAAACGAGTTGGCCTCGCACGGCTGGTTTGAGTTCAGCATCCGTCAAATGCCAGATTTGCCCTCGGGCACCTTGCTGGAAAACCGCGCAGCCATCTATTTTGATTACAATGACCCGGTCATCACCGACGCCGCCTGGCACCGGATCAACCCCCTCACCGTCAGTATCGATACCCCCAACAAAAATGCCGCCGGCGCCTGGGCCCTTTGGGGCAACCCCACCGTCGAATCCTGTCTGCTGGTGGCACAGGAGCCGGTAGCCGGTAGCACCCGCTTTGAACTGCTGGACGAGCAGGGCCGTTTGCTGCGCAGCGAAACGTTTAGCGGCGATCGTTTTGAATTCCAGCGGCAGCAATTGCCCGGTGGGCTCTATTTTTTCCGGCTGATTCCCGAGCGCGGCCTGCCGGCCACCGGAAAAATTATCCTGCGTTAAGAGCATGTTGGGGGTTTTCCCGCCAGGCCAAAAACGGTTCTTTTCTCGCCATTTTTCACCTTTTTTCAGTTACAGAGTACCCACTATGCTCCTTCAAAAACGCGAAAACTGACGAGAAAAGCCCTCGTTTTTGCCTCTGGCAGAAAATCCCCAACATGCTCTAAGCGGTAGTTTTTTATCTGTTTTCATACGCCGTCCCGGAGTCTCCCGGGACGGCTTTTCTTTTTTCAACAAAAGGCATCCTACTTTTACGCTTCCTAGCGCCGCCCGATGCCTGATGTTACGCCATCCATATCGCCCCTTTCCCTCCTCCGCGAGCACCCCGGTGCAGCGGCCGGGATCGCGTTGTACCTGAAACGCGACGACCTGCTGCATCCCCGCATCCAGGGCAACAAATGGCGCAAACTGGAGCCCGTGCTGGCCGAATTGCAGGCGGGCGGCTACACCGGGGTATTGACGTTTGGCGGCCCGTTTTCGAACCACCTCCACGCGGTGGCCGCTGCCGGAAAGGCTTATGGTTTTCGTACGGCGGCAGTGCTCCGGGGCCTGTCGGCCGATCTGTCCAACCCGACGCTCGCCTTTGCCCGCGCTTGTGGTATGGACATTTGGCCGGTGGCCAAAAAAGACTACGACGCGGGCAGCGGGAGCGCTGCCGTGCAGGCAATCGAGGCCCGGTACCCGCAATTTCTTCGGCTTCCGGAAGGTGGCAATACCCTGGCGGCGGCGCGCAATTGTATGCGGGTGTCGGAGGAAATCCTGCAACAGGCCGTTTGGCAAGCCGGCCGGCCTTTGTTCTTGGCCGTGCCGGCCGGTTCGGGCTGCACGGCGGCGGGGGTCATTGCCGGACTGGGGGCTGCGGGGCAGGCGCTGGTGTTTCCGGCTGCGCCGTATGGTGTGCACGAGGAAGCCCTGCGGGAAACGGTGCGCCACTTGCTGCCGGCTCCGGTGCCAGCGTTCCGGCTTTTTCCGGAATACGGCCAGGCAGGGTTTGCCAGCCTGCGGCCGGAGTGGCTGGATCTTGCGGTGGATTTTTACCTGCACAACGGCATTTTGCTGGACCCGATTTACACCCTGAAGATGGTGGCTGGCTTGTTTGATTTGATGCAAAACGGGTTTTTCCCGGCGGGGAGCGTGGTGGTGGCCGTTCATACCGGAGGGCTTCAGGGTTGGGCGGGGTTTCGGCAACGATACGGGCCAGCAACCCAGACTGGCAACTACGGGTTGTCGCAAAACCGGTAGATTTGCTACGAACATTATTTTTTCACCATGAAACAACCAACCCAATCGGTATGTCCAAGATCAAAAGTTTTATTGTTGGCGAGGTAACCAACCTGTCTGTCGGCTATTTGGCCGGCTTGTCGGCGTCGATGCTGGTCAATCGATTTTTTGTCAAAAAAGGCCTGGTCAACCTCTGGGGCTTGGCGGCCAAGCGAGAGGCCGTGGGCAAAGACGCGTATGAATGGCTGATGTTTATCGCCTCTTACGTGATCGGGCTGGCGGTGATGCTCCTGGTTAGTTATTTGATGGAAAAAATCAGACGACCCGAGCCGGCGGCCTGAGGTATTACTGACAGCGCAACCAAATCAGGGCCACCAACGCCAGCAAGACCAGGACTGCCGCGATCCACAGGCACATGCCCTGGCGTTGTCTGGGCGCGGCTGTCTGTTGGGGCGGCGTATATATTGGGCTGAGGGGCGGCCCCGATGGTTTGGGCGCCTGGCTGGCTGGCACCCGGATCGGGGCCGGAGCGGCGGGTTGCGGCATCACCACCTCCTCGACCTGTTCGGCCTCCGGCGGCGCGCCGGGTGGCGGTATGCTCCGGCCGGGCGGTTCCGTGCCGGCTTGAAACAGCAGGGCCGGGCCAGCCGATTTTTCCGGCATTTCCGGGGCTATGGCATCGGCGCTGATGCGAATGATTTCTTCGAGCACCAGTTCTTTTTTGCGCTCTTTGCCCATCAGCAGTTCGATCACCGACACTTTGATGAGCAAGGGAAAGGTGCCTGCCTGCAAGGGCGTGACCCAGAACAGCCACTCGGTGTAGCCTTCGTCTTCTACCAATTGTTCCGGCGAACTGATGCTGCGGATAAAAAATGTGGAGGCCTGGCCGGGGTCCAGCAACTCGACCTGCATCAGTTCCGAGACCCGGGCCAGGGGTTTGAGTGTGACGTGCTCATCGAGGGTGATGTTTTCCACGATATCGTCGGCATCGAGGGCAATCCGGACAGTACAGCGGGTTTCGCGGCCCAGCGGCATGGCGTCGGGGATGCGGTACAGGATTTCGCCCTGTTTGGCGGGCTGGGGCGCCGGCGCCGGCGCTACCGGATCAAAATCGGCCTCCGTGAGGGTTTCGATGAGGTCGAGCAGGTCGGAGCGGAGTTGGTTGTAGGCCAGTTGGAGGTTTTCGTTGGAGAGCGTACCGCGCAGGCTGGCTTTGTTGGTATCGTTGAGTTTGCCCAAGAGGACGGTGGCGGACTGGTGTTTTTCGGAGCCCGCCGGCAAGAGGGCCAGCAGGAGGCGGAAGGCGCCGGCCAGGTCTTCGGTGAGCAGGAGGCGCAATTCCTGAATCAAATCGGGGAAAAGTTTGGATCGTGGCATAGGCGAAATTGGGCCGCTTGGGCCGTCGGTTTTGGATGGGTAAAAGTAGGGAATTGGGGGAGGGCTTTGTTTAAAAATACACGAGCCCGGCTTTCTTTTGCAACTTTGTTTTTCTGTAAACTTCTTCCCGTGCCGCGTTTACTAAAAACCCACACGCAAATACTCGTATTTCGTTGGCATTGCCTGCTCTTCGCTCTACTTTTGAGCGTTGAAATCCCCAACCCATTCACCGTACAACCAATTGTTTACCATGAGCAAACGCATTCTCCTGCTACCGATTTTCCTGCTTACCCTGTTCAGCCAGTTTTCCTGCACCAAAATTGTAAAAAACGACGCGTACTACAAAGCCATCGCCCGCTATGTGTACGCCTATACCAGTGGCGCCATCGGGCGTTCCGACGCCATCCGGGTCCGCTTTGTGGACCCGACGGTGGGACAAGACAAGATCGGCCAGAAGGTCGATTCGGGTGTTTTCGGCGTCTCGCCGGCCATCGCCGGCGATGCCATTTGGGAAGACGACCGGACGATCAAATTACAGCCCGCCGATCCCCTACCCTACGGCGCCCGATATACCGGCACGGTAGCCTTGCACAAACTGTTTGGCAAGGTGCCGAAAGAAGCCAAGGTGTTTGAATTTGAATTCAGCGTACGCGACCTGTCCTTCGAGGTGATTACCGACGGCGTCCGCACCGAAGACGGCAACGACCTGCGCAAACAACGCCTGATCGGCCGTGTGCTCACCAGCGACCCGGTAGACAATGCCAGCCTCGAAAAAACCCTCGCCGCCAAACAAGGTAACAATACGCTCCCGATCCGCTGGACCCATGCCGGCAACGGGCTTAGCCACGAGTTTGTGGTGACCAACATCGAGCGCTCTTCGGTGCGTTCCAAAGTTGAACTTTCCTGGTCCGGCTCGGCACTCGGGCTCAACAAACAAGGCAGCAGCGAACAGGTCATTCCGGCGCTCGGTGAGTTTGTGGCGCTCAGCGCCAAGGTGATCCAACTGGAAGAACAATACGTGTTGCTCAACTTTTCGGACCCCATTACCCCCAGCCAAAACCTCGACGGGCTGCTGCGGATCGACGGCTATACCGGCGCTCTGCGCTTTGCTATCGACGGCAATTTTGTGCGGGTGTACCCCTCCAACCGCATCGGCAGCGGCCAGCACAACCTCCGCGTGGAAGCCGGCATCCGAAATATTGCCGGTGCTGCCATGACCGAGCGCAGCGACTGGCCCCTCAATTTTGAGGACCTGAAACCCGCCGTGCGCCTCGTTGGCCGGGGCGCCATCATACCGCAAAATGCGGAGGGCGGCGTCATTTTTCCCTTCGAAGCCGTGGGTCTGAGCGCCGTGGACGTCGAAGTATTTAAAATTTTTCAGTCCAATATTTTACAATACCTGCAAGTCAACGAACTGGAAGGCGACCAGGAACTGGAGCGCGTGGGCAAAATTATTGTGCAAAAAAAAGTGGCCCTCAGCGACCTCAACCCCGACGCCAACGGCCAGGTATGGCAACGCTATGCCCTCGATTTGAAAGAAATTATCCAACAGGACCCCGGTGCGATTTACCAGGTTCGGCTCGCCTTCCGCAAAGGATACACCATTTATAATTGTACCACCCCGGTCAGCACCGATACGGCTACCGCCGAAGAAGAATCGGAAGACGGCGGCGAAGAGGGTGACATTGACGGGGACGTGTCGGAGGAAGAAGAATCCGGCGGCCCCAACCCGCCCGCCGCCTCGGCGGATGCCAACATCCCCAACGACGACGACATGGCCCACCTGGGCAGCACCGACGACGATGGCAACCTCATCAGCATCTGGGGCGGCTACCGGGGCATTTATTACAACGACAACGACGGCTGGTGGGAAGACGGCGAAGGCTACGACTGGAGCAACCGCGACAACCCCTGCACCCGCGAATACTACCACTACGGCCATTTTACCAAGCGCAACGTTTTCGTCAGCGACCTGGGCATCACCGCCAAACGCGGCAAAGACGGCTCGATGTTCGTCAGCGTCACCAACCTGAGCACCACCGAACCTGTAAGCGGCGTCGACCTCGAATTTTTCAGTTACCAACTGCAATCCATCGGCAAAGCCCGCACTGATGGCTCGGGCACGGTGCTGACCGAAGACCTGCGGGAAACCCCCTTCGTGGTCACGGCCAACCGGGGCGACCAACGGGGGTACCTTCGTATGGCCGACGGCAACACACTCTCACTCAGCCGTTTCGATGTGGCTGGTGTGGAGCCGCAAAAAGGCCTGAAAGGCTATTTGTACGGCGAACGCGGCGTCTGGCGCCCCGGCGATTCGCTGTTCCTCAATTTTGTATTGGAAGATAAAACCGGCAAACTACCCGCTGGCCACCCGGTCACCTTCGAACTCAGCGACCCGCGCGGCGCCCTGCAATACCGCACCGTGTCTACCCGGAGTGTGTCCGGCGTCTACCCGTTTCATTGCGCGACCCGCGCCGAAGCGCCTACCGGCAACTGGACGGCCCGTGCCCTGGTGGGCGGCGCAACGTTTACCCAAACCCTGAAAATCGAAACCGTAAAGCCCAACCGGCTCAAACTGGACCTCAATTTTGGCAAAAAAGCACTGGCACAGGGCGACGAAGCCCTCAGTGGCAAACTCAGCGTCACCTGGCTGCACGGCGCCATGGCTAAAAACCTCAAAAGCCGGGTGGAGTTACAACTGCGCTCCGTCAAAACGGAGTTTAAAGATTTTAAAGATTTCAGCTTCGACGACCCGGCCCGCAGTTTTTCGAGTGAGCCGCAAATGCTGTTCGACGGAAGCCTCAACGAAAACGGCGTGGCCAACGTGCCTCTGCGTCTCGGCGACAACAGCGGCGCGCCAGGCAAGTTGATTGCCAATTTCAAAATACGGGCCTTCGAACAAAGCGGCGATTTCAGTACCGACAACTTTGCCCTCGACTATTTCCCCTTCGAACGTTTTGTAGGCATCCAAATCCCCAACAACAAATGGGGCAGCAAAGTGATTGACCGCGCCGGCGGCCAGGTGCAAATCGCTTGTGTGGACAAAAACGGTCGGCCCCTCGCCGGGCAACGCGTCGAGCTGGGCTTGTACCGCTGCGACTGGCGCTGGTGGTGGGACGAGGACCGCTCCAGCGGCGTCGCCCAATTCAACTCCAGCGACCACGTAAATGCCCTCGACAAAATTACCCTGACTACCGACGCCCGCGGCCTGGCCACCTGGAAAATCAAGCCCAACAACTGGGGCCGCTTCCTGGTGCGCGCTGCCGACAGCGAAGGCGGCCATTGCGCCGGCGATTTCTTCTGGTCTGGCTATCCCGACGAACTCGACGACATGCGCAGCCGCAACGCTGCCGCCATGTTACCGTTTTCGGTAGAAAAAGAAAAATATGCCGTTGGCGAAGAAGTGACGCTCAAGGTGCCTGCCAGCGAAAACGGCCGCATCCTGCTCACCTTGGAGAACGGCACCCGCGTGGCCAAACACATCTGGTTTGATGCCAAAGCCGGCGATAATTTCCTGAAATTCGAGGCCAGCCCCGAGATGTCGCCCACGGTGTATGCCCACGTCAGCCTGCTCCAGCCCCACGCCCAAACCAAAAACGACCTGCCCATCCGGATGTATGGCGTGATGCCGGTCACGGTGGAAAATCCCGAATCGCACCTCAAGCCGCAACTCGATATGCCTGAGGTACTGAAGCCCGGCGAGCCGTTCACGGTGAACGTCCGGGAAACGTCTGGCAAGGCTTGTACCTACACCCTGGCTATCGTCGACGAAGGCCTGCTCGACCTCACCCGGTTTAAGACGCCAAACCCCTGGGATGTGTTTTTTGCCCGCGAAGGATTGGGGGTAAAAACCTGGGATGTGTACGACTATGTGCTCGGAGCCTATGGCGCCGAGTTGGAGCGCATCCTGAGTATCGGCGGCGACGGGATCAACCAGAAAGCCAAAAACGGCGCCCAGATCAACCGGTTCAAGCCGGCAGTCGTGCATGTCGGGCCGTTTTACCTGGAAAAAGGTAAAACAGCCAAGCACACCCTAAAAATTGACAACTATGTGGGTTCGGTGCGCGCGATGGTCGTTTGTTCGGCCCCGGCGCCCGATAGTCGCGGCGCCTATGGCAGTGCCGAAAAAACCTGTCCGGTGCGCAAGCCGCTCATGATCCTCCCCACCCTCCCCCGGGTACTGGGCCCCGGCGAATCGCTGCGGTTGCCCGTCGACGTGTTCGCCCTGGAAGCCAAAGTCAAAAGCGCCACCATTCGGGTACGGGAAACCTCGGGCCTGGTGACGGTGCAGGGCTCGCCCACCAACACCCTTCAATTTGCCCAGCCGGGCCAGGAAATGACGTATTTTGACCTGAAAGTGGGCAACCGGACGGGGGTTGCCAAATTCAGCATCGAGGCCCAGGGCGGCGGTGAAAGCACAAAACAAGAGATCGAAATTTGGGTACGCAACCCCAACCCCATGCAAACCAGCGTTTGGGCCGGCACCGTGGAGCCGGGCCAGGAATGGAGCAGCGAGTTTGACCCCTCGCGCTACACCGACATCGGCTCAGCCACCATCGAGGTGAGCGCCCTGCCGCCCATCAACCTCAACCGCCACCTGCAATACCTGATTCAGTACCCGCACGGCTGCATCGAACAAACGACCTCTGCGGCCTTCCCGCAATTGTTTGTGGATGTATTGACGCCGCTGTCGCAAAAACAAAAAGATCAGATCAGCCGGAACGTCAGCGCAGCCATTTCAAAAATTCAAAACTTCCAGGGGCCGGACGGCGGGTTCTCCTACTGGCCCGGCGAAGGCCGCGCCGACGACTGGGGCAGCACCTACGCCGGTCATTTCTTGCTGGAAGCCAAAGCGATGGGCTACGCCATCCCCGCGGGCATGATCGACCGCTGGGTAAATTACCAGACCAACACCAGCCGCCGCTGGAACAGCCGCAACGGCAGCCAGCCTTGGGAATCCTACGACAACGACCTGGGCCAGAGCTACCGGCTCTATTCCCTGGCCCTGGCCGGCAAACCCGACCTGGCCGGTATGAACCGGATGAAGGAGAAAAAAGACATGTACAGCCAGTCGGCCTATCTGCTGGCTGCTGCCTATGCCCAGGCAGGCAAACCGGAAGCCGCCCGCGATATTGCTGCCGGCAAATGGCGCGACAACTGGCATTACGACTGGAGTGGCCAAACCTATGGCAGCGACCTGCGCGACCGCGCGCTGATCCTGGAAACCTATACGGCCATCGGCGACACCAAACGCGCCGAAGCCATGGTAAACCTGATTAGCCAGGAACTCGGCAACCAGGAAGGCTGGTCCTGGAGCACGCAAAGTCTCGCTACGGCGCTGCGGGCCTTGTCGAAGTATGCTGTCAAAAATATGGGCGGCAAAGGACCGGCGTTTGCCTACCGGCTGGGCGGAAGCGGGTATAAAAACGGCGACAGTTCCAAGCCGGTGGCGACCGTTCAGTTCACAGAAAGTGCCGCTTCGAACAACCGGGTTTCGGTAAAAAACAACGGTTCTGCCAAACTGTACGCCCGTTTGATCGTGTCCGGGCAGCGTATGGTCGGCGACGAAGCCGCGCAAGCGCAGCAAATCGCCGTGTCGGTACGCTACACCGACAACAAGGGCAACCCTGTGGATATCAGCCAACTGAAACAAGGCACCGATTTTGTGGCCGAGGTCAGTATCCGGCGCAGTTCCGACCTGAAGTTTCCGTTCAACGAACTGGCCCTGGCCCAGGTATTCCCTTCGGGTTGGGAAGTACTCAATACCCGGATGACCAACGTCAGTTTGGGCGGCGGCAGCCCGGCGGAGTACCAGGATGTGCGCGACGATAGGGTTTATACGTATTTTGACCTGCCCTTTTCGTACGACTACAAAAACAACCGACCCGTGGAAAACACCAACACCTACCGGGTGCAGTTGAACGCAGCCTATGCCGGCCGGTATTACTTGCCCGCCGTCAGTTGCGAAGCCATGTACGACAGCCGCATACGGGCCAGTGTGCCGGGGCGCTGGGTGGAAGTCATTTGATGCCGGGCGCTCAGCGCGATATTTTCAACAGACAGGGGGTGGTTTTTCGCACGAAAAGCCACCCCCTGTCTGTTGAAATCCCTTGTTTCCCCAGGTAAGCAGGCGGAAATGCCCATTTTTTTCAAAAACTAAAAATGTCCCTTGCTCCATTGCAGAAAGCCGGTTACATTTGTAGCGAAAATTCGCTATTATAAAATTTAAATTCAGTTATGGCAGATACCCTGGTTCAAAAAGACGTACTCAACGGCGGTGAGTTTCTTATCCGCGACACCCAACCGGAAGACATTTTTATTCCGGAAGACCTGAATGAAGAGCAGCTCATGATCAAACAAATGGCGGTAGATTTCCTGGAACAGGAGATTTACCCCAATGCTGCCAAAATCGAAAAACAGGAAGACGGCATGGCCCCGAAATTGCTCAAAAAAATGGGCGATTTGGGCTTGTTGGGCGCCCATATGCCGCAGGTATATGGCGGTTTGGAGCTCGACACCAACACCAATACGGTCATTTCAGACGTATTTGGTCCGGCCGGCTCTTTCATCGTTTCCTTCGCTGCCCATACGGGCATCGGTATGTTGCCGATTTTGTATTTCGGTACGGAGGAGCAAAAACAAAAATACCTGCCCGGCCTCATCAATGGCGACCTCAAAGCGGCCTATTGCCTGACCGAACCGGGAAGCGGCTCGGACGCCCTGGCAGCCAAAACACGGGCTGATTTGAGCGCCGACGGCACGCATTACGTCATGAATGGGCAAAAGATGTGGATCTCCAATGCCGGCTTTGCCGATATTTTTATCGTTTTTGCCAAAGTGGGCGGGGAGAAATTTACCGGGTTTATCGTCGAGCGGACTTCACCCGGGCTGAGCCTGGGCGCTGAAGAAGATAAAATGGGGATCAAAGGTTCCTCGACGCGGCAGGTGTTTTTTGAACAGGTAAAAGTGCCGGCCGACAATGTGTTGGGCGAAATTGGAAAGGGGCACCTGATTGCCTTCAACGCCCTGAACATCGGTCGGTACAAACTGGGTGTCATGTGTATCGGCGGCAGCCGCAAAGTAGTGGGTATGGCCACCCAATACGCCAACGAACGGCAGCAGTTTGGCCAGTCCATTGGCCATTTTGGCGCGATCCAGCACAAACTGGCCGAAATGGCGATCCGGACTTTTGCCGGCGAGAGCGCCATGTACCGCACCTCCCAATTGATGCAGGACCGCAAAGCCGAAGCCGAAGCGCAGGGAAAAACCTTCGGGCAAGCCACCCTGGAGGCTGCCGAAGAATACGCCATTGAATGTTCGATCCTGAAAGTGTATGGCTCGGAAGTGACTGATTATTGCGTGGATGAAAACGTGCAGATCCACGGCGGCATTGGCTTCAGTGAGGAATACGCCGCTGCCCGGGCCTACCGGGACAGCCGGATCAACCGCATTTACGAAGGAACCAACGAGATTAACCGCCTGCTCATGGTGGACCAACTCTTCAAACGCGCGCTGAAAGGCCAACTCGACATCGTAGGGCCAGCCTGGGCCGTTCAAAAAGAACTGACGGCTATGCCTTCTTTTGAAAAAAACGAAGGCGACTACGCCGAAGAGCGCCGGGCTGTCGCTGATTTCAAAAAAATCATTCTGATGACGGCCGGCGCCGGCGCCAAAATGCAGATGGACGGCAAATTGAACCTGAAAGACGAACAGGAGATTTTGATGAACTGCGCCGATATGTTGACGGAACTGTTTGCCGCTGAGTCCTTTTTGCTGCGCGTGCAGAAACTGGCCGGCCGATCCGACAACGCGCAGCCGCAGGAAGTATACGATGCCATGTTACAGGTTTTTTTCCACGACACAACAGCGCGCATGGCCAAATACGCCACCGATGCCCTGAGCTCTTTTGCCGATGGCGATCTGCTCAAAACCTTCCTCATGGGGGTTAAGCGCTTTACCAAATACCCTCCGGTAAACGTCAAGGAAAAACGCCGCCTGGTAGCCAACGCCTTGCTGGCAGCCAACGACTGGTGCTTCTAGCCCTCGGGTGGTTTCAACGCGTAAGAGGCTGTCACATACGTGCTTATGCGACAGCCTCTTTTTTTTTACTCCTGACCGGAAAACCAAAGGCTGGCGTTCCTTTCACGCCAATTGGACACAGCGGCTAACAATTTGTAGCCGGGCAAAAAAAATGTGCTGGAGAGTGGTAGTTTTGTTCGCTTAAGCAATAACTAACCCAGTCCTCATGTTGCCATTTCGCAAAATTTGCATACCCCTGTTGTTGTTGTTTTGTTGGGCGGCGCCTGGCATGGCCCGGGACGTAGTGGTGATCGCCGATAAAAATACCCCGCGTGCGGAGAAAGAAGCCCTGCTCATCCTGAGCGGATTTGGCTCCAAAAAGTATGGCAGCAAACACCAAAAAAAGTATTTTGCCCAACAGGCGTATGACTTGTTTATCCCGGACTATATTTCCAGGAAATCTATAGACTTATCGGTAGAAAATCTCGACGCCTTTATTCAAAAACACCATTTGCTGGAATACCGGAAGGTGCACGTGTTTGCGTATATCGTGGGCTCCTGGACTATAAACATTTGGATAGAAAAGCACCCCGTGCATAATATCGCTACGATCGTATACGACCGAAGTCCGATACAGGAACGGGCGCCCTATGCGATTGTAAAAGACCGGGCCTGGCTGCTGAAACTGATCGTCGGCCCGGTGATGGAGGAGTTCAGCCGCACCCCCTACCCGACCCTGCGCGATACGGCTGTGCAGACAGGCGTACTGGTCGAAAGCCGGGCTACGGGGCTCATGCGCCGGCACAAAAAAACTGCCCTGGCTATGGCCCCGCTCCGCTGGGATATCGAACAATTTGGGGAAACCTACGACGACGGCTTGTACACCTGGCTGAACCACGACCAATTGTACTCCCGCTTCGACGTGGTGGGGCACGAAATATTCCAGTTTATCCGGCACGGCCGGTTTTCAGATACCGCGCGCCGAAAGCCCTACGAGGGCGATCCATTTTGTAAAAGAGACAACAGATTATGATTTCTGTATACCAAATCAAACCCAAGTTTCAGCAATTGCTGTTGCCGGCCCTGAAAACCCTCCACCGCTGGGGCGTGAGCGCCAATGCCATAACATTATCAGCGATATTGCTTTCTGCGGGCACGGGGCTCGTCTTTTGGTTCACAGAAAGCCCCTTGGCGCTGCTTTGGGTAGCCCTGGCGCTGCTGTTGCGCATGGCGCTGAATGCCCTCGACGGGATGATGGCGCGCAATTATCAGATGCAATCGAGGCTGGGCGAAGTGTTGAATGAGATGGGCGATATTGTTTCTGATATATTTCTATTTTTTCCATTATTGAAACTATCGTATATCCAGCCCAACATCTTGTTTGGCTTTATTCTTTTATCCGTCATCAATGAATTTGCAGGTGTGTTATCCAAAGCCATGGGTGGCGAACGCCGGTATGACGGGCCAATGGGCAAAAGTGACCGGGCTTTGTTTCTGGGTTTGCTGTGCCTGCTGTTGTACTTTTGGCCGGCAGTACAAGCCTACGCCAGTACAGCCTTTTTATTGGCCATTGGTTTACTGCTGTTGAGCACCTATACGCGTCTAAAAAAATCAATATAACATGGAAATTCTCAGACTGGGCGCCTTCATCGAACAAGATGAAATCCTAAAGATCATCGCGCTGATTTTCGGCATCTTGATTTTTGCCACCGCCTTGTTCTGGGGTTGGGGATTTTTGCGGCCGGAGGCTAACTTGTCGGAGTTAAAAATGCGGACACGGTCCTGGTGGGTCATGGCCATCATTTTTGTGACGGCGACCCTTGTGAATCCGCTGATTTCCTATGCAGCCATTGCGTTTTTGTCGTTTGTCGCCCTGCGCGAATTACTCAGCATCAGCAAAAACGTACGTCCTGCCGACCGGCGCATCCTGTTTTGGTGTTACCTGGCTGTCCCGGTTCAATATTACCTGGCGTACAAAGGGCACTATAGTTTGTTCCTGATTTTCATTCCAATTTTTATGCACTTGTGGCTGCCGTTTATGCTGGTGATCCGCGGTGTGACGGAAGATGTCAGCCGCTCGATGAGTGTTTTGCCCTCCCAACTCATGCTCACTGTTTTTGGGATCAGCCATTTGGCCTATTTGTTGTCGCTGCCCGATATCCCCGGCTTCAGCCTGGGTGGGCGGGGTTTGTTGTTGTTTGTGGTGTTTATTACGCAGATGAACGACGTTTTTCAGTTCACCTGGGGCAAATTGTTTGGACGCCACAAAATTTTACCCACCGTATCGCCCAACAAGACCTGGGAAGGCTTCATCGGCGGCATTTTCACTTCCACCCTCATGGGGTATTATTTGCGTTTTTTAACGCCTTTTACAGAGACCGAAGCGCTGGTAGTCAGTTTTTGCGTGGCATGCGCCGGTTTTATCGGCGATGTGGTCATATCGGCCATCAAACGGGATATTGGGAAAAAAGATACGGGGGATGTGATCCCCGGGCATGGTGGCTTTCTGGATCGCATTGATTCACTTGCCATGACCTCGCCTGTATTTTTCCATATTGCCTACAATCTTTATTACCTCAACAATTCCTGAAACTCCTGGTGAAAAAACTTGTCTTGTACCTGCTGTATCCTCTCCTGATCCGCAATGTATTGCGGCTGATTTTAGGGGTTCACTACAACAACCGCGAAGTGTTGCAAAGCGGCACGCAGTGCATCATTGTCGCCAACCACAACAGCCACCTCGACACGGTAGCCCTACTCGCCGCTATGCCGCTGCCGCGTACGCCACGCACGAAACCGGTAGCCGCCGGCGATTATTTTGGAAAAACCGGCCTCAAACGCCGCCTGACAGAGTTTTTTGTAAATGCCCTGCTTATCGCCCGCAGCCGTCCCAAAGAAGGCGAGAGTTTCCCCGACCCGATCGCCCAAATGATCGAAGCACTGGACCAGGGGTATTCGCTGATTTTATTTCCGGAAGGCACCCGGGGCGAGGCTGGAAAAATGCAAAAACTGAAAAAAGGAATAGGGCTGGTCTTGCAGGAGCGCCCGGGCATTCCGTTTGTCCCCGTTTACCTGCAAGGCATGGGGCGCTTACTCCCCAAAGGCGAAAGCGTGCTGGTGCCCTTTGACAATTTTGTGCGCTTCGGACAGCCGGTATATTGCCCAAACATGAACGCCGACGAAATCGTGGCGCGGGTAGAGCAGGAAATTTTGGCCCTTTCGGGCGAGCAATAGGTGTATATTTATCCAAATTTTAGGGTATTCAATCGCAGCTGTTATGGCAATCAACTCAACATTTTTCCGCCCGTTCCGGCCACTTGGCCTTTTGGCATGCCTGCTTTTGTTGGGCCTATTGTGGGCCTGTCATTCCACCAAAAGCCAGCAAAACGCCGCTGCTGCCTTTATTCCCAACCCGCAACCCGTGGAAGGTCGCTTGGTAAAAACCCTGCCCATCGGGGCTACGGCGCCTGATTTCCGACTCCCCGGCACCGATGGAAAATTCTATTCGCTGAGCGATTTCAAATCGGCAAAGGCCCTGGTTATTGTTTTCACCTGCAACCACTGCCCTACCGCGCAAGCCTATGAAGAACGCCTCAAAGCCGTGGCTGCCGATTATCAGTCCAAAGGAGTTGCTGTAGTGGCCATTTCGCCCAACAGCCCTCTGGGTTTGTTGTACGAAGAGTTGGGCTATTCGGACCTGAATGACGACTACGCCGATATGAAAATTCGGGCGGAGTACCTGAAGTATAATTTTCCGTACCTGTACGACGGCGACACGCAGGCCACTTCGCTGCAATACGGCCCCATGG